>CBFIIL010000011.1:0-41650 GCA_965662485.1 Flavobacteriaceae bacterium
AAATAAAAATAGCGGTAAATAATGAAGTTAAAATACCAATTAACAAGGTCGTTGCAAATCCTTTGATTGGACCTGTTCCAAAAGTGTATAAAATCAAAGCGGTAAGTCCGGTCGTAATGTTTGCATCTAGGATTGATGACAATGCATTTGAAAAACCATCTTGTACAGATTCTTTTTGACCTTTTCCTTTGTATAATTCTTCTCGAATACGCTCATAAATCAGTACGTTGGCATCAACTGCAATACCAATAGTAAGTACAATACCTGCAATACCAGGAAGTGTCAAAACTGCTCCTAATCCAGATAAAACCCCAAAGATTAAAAGGATGTTAAGCAATAAGGCTACATTAGAAAATAACCCTGATTTTCCATAGTAAAAAATCATCCAAAGCAATACAAATGCCAAAGCAATTAAGAAAGATTTCATTCCACTATCAATGGCTTCTTGCCCAAGCGATGGTCCTACCTCTTCGGCTTGAACAATATCAGCGGAGGCAGGTAATTTACCAGCACGCAAAACGTTTGCCAAATCTACTGCTTCATTAAGTGTGAAAGATCCAGAAATTTCCGAATTTCCACCAGCGATAGGGCCAGATGTTACGCCAGGAGCAGAATACACAATATCATCCAATACAATAGCAATTTGGCCACCCGTATTAAAAGCATTTCCGGTCATTTCCTCCCAAATTTTTGCACCTTTAAGGTTCATCTGCATAGAAACACTTGGATTTCCATTTTGTTGATAAGACTGACGTGCATCAGTAATTACTGCACCACTCAGCTGCGGTTTATTTTCTCTGTTGCCCTTAAGCGCATAGAGTTCTACGAGTTCTATACTTTGAGTATCTTCTTCATTAGTTTGTTGTATTTGAGGAATACCCCAAACAAACTTAACGTAGCGTTGCTCTGGAGAAAGTAGCGCTCTAACCTTTGGGTTATTTAAATAGTCTGAAACTTTTTGCTGATCTTTAGCCTCAAAAGAAGCCAAAACTGGTCCTCCTGAGTACCCTGGAGCACGAATCAAATCAATTAAAGGATTGATCGTTCCGTCTTCTCCGGTTTCTGCATCAGTATCACCAATAATATCAGAAATAGCATCCTCATCTGTTTCTGTTGTTGTCTCCTCCTCTGTTGACGTCTTCACAACCTCTTTTAAGACTTCATTGGCTTGAAATAAGAAATTTCCAAATTCATCGCCTTTGTAAGCATCCCAAAACTCCAATTGTGCTGTACTTTGAAGCAGCCCTTTTACACGCTCAACTTCTTTGGCTCCTGGCAATTCTACTAGGATTCGCCCTGAAGTTCCAATACGTTGAATATTGGGTTGAGTTACACCAAATTTATCAATACGTTTTCTAAGGACTTCAAACGCAGAAATAATTGATTCATCAATTTTTGCAGATAAAATTGGTTTTACCTCATCATTAGTCATGTTAAAAGTTATTTCATCACTAAGGGTTCTGTTGGCAAAAATATCTGGTGAGGCTAATTTGGCCTCTGCATCAATAGTCTCAAACGCAACAAAAAAGTCTTCCAAATAGGTATTTTGACTGTCCTTTTGAAGTTCTTCAGCATCGCTTAGCGCTTTTCTAAAGTTAGGATCTTTACTTTCATTGGCTAATCCTACAAGAATATCTTTCACAGAAATTTGAAGTATCACATTGATTCCACCTTTTAGGTCAAGACCAAGATTCATCGCTTTTTCTTTAACTTCATCGTAGTTATAAGCTGCTACTCCTATATTGAAAACTTCTTGAGTTTTGAGTGAATCTAAATAATTCAATCGTTCTATTGAACGTTTTGAATCATAATCCGTTTCTGTTTCTGCAATTTTATTGATGGCATATTGTTTTGCTTCATCTTCAATTTGGTTTGCCTTAAATGTGAATGATAATTGATAAATACTTACCAATCCAAACAACAGGGCAAATAACTTTACTAATCCTTTATTTTGCATTTTGAATTGTTTTGTTCTGCTTTAATTTTGTAAACGAGCAAATATATGATTTACGAAGTGATTTGCCAATAGATTTTTTATTTTAATAAAAAAAGCACCACAAAATTGTGATGCTTTCTATTTTTTACTATTTCAAATTCATAAGAGACTTACAAATTAAGAAGGCCATTAGTCTTTTTCACCCCCTCAGCGCTTTGTTGAAGATGCTCTTTTTCGGCTGAACTCAGTTCTATTTCTACAATTTTTTCAATACCGTTAGCGCCAAGAACAACTGGAACCCCAATACATAAATCACTCAAGCCATATTCTCCATTGAGTAAAGTTGAGCATGGAAATATTTTCTTCTGATCGCAAGCAATGGCCTGTACTAATCCACTTACTGCAGCACCTGGTGCATACCATGCCGAAGTCCCCAAAAGTTTGGTAAGCGTAGCCCCTCCTACCTTTGTGTCTTCTTTTACTTGTTCTAATCGTTCTTGTGAAATAAATTCAGAAACTTTTATACTGTTTCTTGTGGCATGCGAAATTAGAGGCACCATACCAACATCGCTATGTCCTCCAATGACCATTCCATCGATATCGCTTATGGGTGCTTCTAGGGCTTCTGCTAATCTATATTTGAACCGAGCAGAATCTAGAGCCCCTCCCATTCCAATAATCTTGTGCTTTGGTAGTCCTGTAACTTGATGTGCCAAATAGGTCATTGTATCCATTGGGTTACTAACAACAATAAGTACCGTTTCTGGAGAGTGTTTTACTAGATTTTGAGAAACTGTTTTTACAATTCCTGCATTTATTCCAATCAATTCCTCTCTAGTCATTCCTGGTTTTCTTGGTATTCCAGATGTGATAACACAAATATGGCTTCCAGCAGTTTTGGAGTAATCGTTTGTAGAACCTGTTATTTTTGTATCAAATCCATTCAGAGATGCACATTGCATCAAATCCATTGCTTTTCCTTCTGCGTATCCTTCCTTAATGTCTAGCAACACAACTTCGGAAGCAAAATTTTTAATGGCAATATATTCGGCGCAACTTGCCCCCACGGCACCTGCACCTACAACAGTTATTTTCATTGTTTATGTGTTTAAATTTAAAAATGTTTTAATAATTTCTTAGAACCCAATATTAATTCCAAGTGATGCACTATTGTACTCTGCAAAAGTATAGTCTGCATTGATGCCAAAAAAACCTAGTTTTAAATTTGCACCAAGAGTAGTTCGCATCCCCGATATTTTATTTTTTATTGAGATTGGATTTACAATCTCATCAGAGCTTATAGTACCATCTACAATTTTGTATGTTCCTAATAATTTAGTTTTTGTGGATCCACTTACATAACCTAAAGCCCCATAAAAATTGATGATTTTCAGTTTTGTACCTACAACCATTTGATAAAGCATTGAATTTACATCAAGTGTCATTTGTTGATTATCGCCCTCTACAACATTTGTAGCAGTAAAGTCATATTCACTTTTTAAATTGGTATAAGCAATAACTCCAGACACTGCAATTGGTAATACTTTTTTACCAGGAAGCCACGACAAAAGATCTTGTTGAATTCCAACACCAAAAGCATTTAGACTTGCATCACTAAAATTTAGCTTTGGTACAAATCGTGCCTTTATTTGGGTTCCTTTTAGAGGTGAAAAACTTGCTTGCAAAAAAGCTGTAGGAACAAGATTTGCTTGCGAAGATCCAATACCTCCAGGAAGTGAAACTTCTATTTCTTGATTTCCAAAAACTGGATCATCATAGGTTAAAACCACAGTCTGACTCTCTGAATTTCCAAAAACTGTAGACACATTTTTGCTTGGACTATTATCGTCAAACCTAATGTTTTCATAATCAGAAGCAACCATTTTAAAGGATGTTTTATTATCTTCAACAAAGTTTGCATTTCCAACAATGGAAATTTCAAAGCCAAATCTTCGGGGAGATTTGGCGTTATTAAACCATCCATTTGAAATGGCATAAACCAAACCCTCTGAAGCGGGTGCAATGTAACTCTCTGCAAAGCGTTGAGTATCAGCAACTCCTGCTGCTAGCAATTCATTTATACTTTGTTGTGCCGTAGCTTTTGTGCTTAAAACACATAAAGCAATTATTGTAAGCTTGTAAATTTTCATACTATTTGGTTTAGTACTAAAACGTTTATTATGCATCAATATTGGCGTAGATTGCATTTTTTTCAATGAACTCACGACGAGGCGGTACATCGTCTCCCATTAACATAGAAAAAATTCTATCGGCTTCTGTTCCATTGTCTATTTGCACTTGACGTAGGGTTCTAAAGTCAGGATTCATAGTGGTATCCCACAATTGACTTGCATTCATTTCTCCCAAACCTTTGTAGCGCTGTACGTTTACACTTCCGCCAAATTGCTCAGCAATTGTATCACGTTCTTGATCATTCCAAGCGTATTGTTTTTTCTGTCCTTTTTTCACTAAGTAAAGAGGTGGTGTAGCAATATATACGTGACCACTTTCAATCAATTCTTTCATATATCGAAAGAAGAATGTTAGAATTAGAGTTGCAATGTGACTACCATCAATATCGGCATCACACATAATGACAATTTTGTGATATCGCAATTTTGAAAGATTTAAAGCTTTACTATCATCTTCTGTACCAATGGTAACACCAAGTGCTGTAAAAATATTTTTGATCTCTTCGTTTTCAAAAACCTTGTGCTGCATGGCTTTTTCTACGTTTAAAATTTTTCCACGAAGTGGCAAAATGGCCTGAAAAGCACGATCTCTTCCTTGCTTTGCTGTTCCACCTGCGGAGTCTCCCTCAACAAGAAAAACTTCGCATTTTGCAGGGTCTTGCTCCGAGCAGTCACTAAGTTTACCAGGAAGGCCACCAATACTCATTACGGTTTTGCGTTGAACCATTTCACGAGCTTTTTGTGCAGCATGACGCGCTTGAGCAGCAAGAATAACTTTCTGAACAATGATTTTAGCATCTTCTGGGTGTTCTTCCAAATAATCGGTCAGCATTTCAGAGACAGCTTGACTTACCGAAGAAGATACCTCTCTGTTTCCTAGCTTTGTTTTTGTTTGTCCTTCAAATTGTGGTTCGGCTACTTTTACAGAAATGATTGCTGTAAGCCCTTCTCTAAAATCATCTCCAGCAATATCAAACTTCAATTTATCCAACATGCCCGATTCGTCTGCATATTTTTTGAGAGTATGCGTTAAACCACGTCTAAATCCTGTTAAATGAGTTCCTCCTTCATGTGTATTGATATTATTAACATATGAATGTAAATTCTCTGCATAGGAAGTATTATAAATCATGGCGACTTCAACTGGAATACCATTTTTTTCGCCTTCAAAAGCGATAACAGATTTCATTATCGGCTCTCTAGTTTCGTCTAAATATTTAATAAATTCTGGTAATCCTACTTCAGAGTAAAACGTTTCAGAAACAAATTCTCCTTTGTCGTCCTTTTCTCTTTTGTCTGTAATGATGACTGTGATTCCTTTATTTAAAAAGGACAACTCTCGCATACGGCTAGATAATGTTTCATAGTTGTATTCCAGCGTTTGAGTGAAAATTTGAGGATCAGGCTTAAAAGTTACAATAGTTCCACGTTTATCTGTTGATCCAGTAGATTTTACAGGGTACATTGCTTTTCCACGCTCATATTCTTGCTCCCAAACTTTACCTTCTCTGTGTACCGTTGCTTTCAAGTTTGAAGACAATGCATTCACACAACTCACACCAACACCATGTAAACCTCCAGAAACTTTGTAGGAGTCTTTATCAAATTTTCCACCAGCACCAATTTTTGTCATAACCACTTCTAACGCAGAAACGCCCTCTTTTTTATGTAATCCAACAGGGATTCCACGACCATTATCTTCTGTGGTAATAGAATTATCCTCATTAATAGTTACTGTGATTTTATCACAATGACCTGCAAGGGCTTCATCAATGGAGTTATCAATGACTTCATATACAAGATGATGTAAACCTCGGACACCAACATCTCCAATATACATTGATGGACGCATACGAACGTGTTCCATTCCTTCCAAGGCTTGAATACTGTCTGCAGAATATTGATTTTTATTTATATCTTCACTCATTTTTATGGTTTTTGTCTGTTAGTCGCATACAATTATTGTGTGCCTAACAAATATAAATATTAGAGCAACGATTTTAAAGTGTATTTAAGGGAATTTAGCTTAAATTATTAACAATTCGTATGTTTTGAAAAAGTAGCTTAAAAGTCATGAAAAAGCCCTTAAATTCAATTTTTGATTTTTAAACAAAATACTTAAAATCAAAAAATAAAAATAAAGGCTTATACTCTTTTATTTTGAGTCTATTTTTTTAGGTATATGCTTTATCATGAACCTTGGCAACGGCTCTTCCGCTTGGATCATTCAGATTTTTAAACGCCTCATCCCACTCCAGTGCTATTTTAGTACTGCATGCAACACTTGGCTCTTGTGGCACACACAGTGCCGCTGCTTCACTTGGAAAATGTGATTCAAAAATTGTTCTATAATAAAACTCTTCTTTGTTGAGTGGAGTTTGAACTGGAAATCTAAAATGTGCATTTTTCATTTGTTCATCAGAAACTTCTTTTGCAACAACTTCTTTTAAGGTATCAATCCAACTGTAGCCAACACCATCACTGAACTGCTCTTTTTGTCTCCAAGCAACACTTTCTGGCAACATGTCTTCAAAAGCTTTTCTTACCACCCATTTCTCCATACGTTCTCCATTTATCATTTTGTCTTGTGGGTTAATTCGCATAGCAACATCCATAAATTCTTTGTCCAAAAATGGAACTCGCCCCTCAATTCCCCATGCTGCCAAACTTTTGTTGGCACGCAAGCAATCATACATGTGAAGTTTATCTAACTTTCGGACTGTTTCTTGATGAAATTCTTTTGCATTTGGTGCTTTATGAAAGTATAAATAGCCTCCAAAAAGCTCATCAGCACCTTCTCCAGAAAGCACCATTTTTATACCCATAGATTTGATCACTCTTGCCATTAGGTACATTGGTGTACTTGCACGAATAGTGGTCGTATCATAGGTTTCGAGGTTGTATATCACATCTTTGATGGCGTCTAATCCTTCTTGAATTGTGAACTTAATTTCGTGGTGCACCGTTCCAATATGATCGGCTACTTTTTGTGCTGCAGCCAAATCTGGAGAACCTTCTAATCCAACAGAAAATGAATGTAATTGAGGCCACCACGCATCGGCAGTATCTTCTGATTCAATTCTTTTTTGAGCATATTTTTTTGCAATGGCCGAAGTTACCGAAGAATCTAAACCTCCTGAAAGTAATACACCGTATGGCACATCACTCATAAGCTGCCTATGTACCGCAGCCTCCAATGCTTCCTTGATTTCTTGAATACTCGTTTCGTTGTCTTTTACAGCATCATATTCTTTCCAATCTCTTTTGTACCACTGTACAAATTCACCATCTTTGCTGTAAAAATAATGACCAGGGGGAAATAACTCAATCTTTGTGCATACAGACTCTAAGGCTTTTAGCTCAGAAGCGACATAAAATGTTCCATTTTGATCCCATCCAATGTACAAAGGAATAATTCCCATGTGGTCACGTGCGATAAAATAGGCATCTTCTTCAACATCATAAATAGCAAATCCAAAAATACCATTGAGGTCATCTACAAAATCAACTCCTTTTTCTTTGTAAAGTGCAAGAATAATTTCACAATCACTCTGCGTTTGAAAATCGTAAGATGATTCAAATTGTTTTCTTAGTGCTCTATGATTATAAATTTCACCATTAGCCGCTAAAACTAATTGTTTATCAGGGCTAAATAATGGTTGTTTACCTGAAGCAGGATCAACAATAGCAAGGCGTTCGTGTGCCATTATCGCTTTTTCATTATCAAAAATGCCACTCCAATCTGGACCACGATGTCTGATTTTTTTTGACATTTCTAGTATTTGAGGCCTTAAATCCTCACTTTTTTGTTTCAAATCGAATGCACATACAATGCCACACATGATATTTTGTTTAAAAATTATATGCAAATATGATTTTAATGTTTCATATTGTAAACACAAAACATTAAATTAACTATAAATTGTAATCTTTTTGATTAAAAAAAACAATAAAGACAACTAAATCAACTTAAAATTAGAATTTATGTTTTAATATGTAAGAATACACAAGAAAAGACTTAAGGAATGTTTAAATACTTATGCGTTTGAAGTGAAATTTTCCATTTTGGGTGATTCATAACGTATTTTACAATAAAAGGAGTTATTTTTTCTCGTACACTCCATTCGGGCTGTAGATATAATATACACTTGTGCGATACTTTTTCAGCTTGTTGTTCTGCAAATTTAAAATCGTCTTTGTTATAAACAATGACTTTTAGCTCATTGGCCTTAGAATATACTTCATTCTTAGGAAGCATACGTTTTTTGGGTGAAAGACATATCCAATCCCAATGCCCCGATAACGGATAAGCACCAGATGTTTCAATATGTGTTTTGAGGTTTTTTTGCTTCAATAAATCAGTTAGTGGGTTCATATTCCACATCAAAGGCTCACCGCCAGTTACCACAATTGTATTGCTAAATTCTGCAGCTTGAATTGCAATAGATTCAATTGAAGTTGGCGGATGAGTTTCAGCATTCCAACTTTCTTTTACATCACACCAATGGCAACCCACATCGCATCCGCCAATACGAATAAAATAGGACGCCGTTCCTTTGTGGTAGCCCTCGCCTTGAATGGTATAAAAAGCTTCCATAAGAGGAAGCATTTTACCGTCATCAACCCACTTTTGAATTTCAGATTTTAACATAGAATGCAAAAATAGTTTACAGATTTTTGTTAATGTAAGAAAACTTCATTTATTTTTACCAAAACCTACTTTGTTATGACTTCAAAAAACGATTTTTTCAAACACATTATTGATGGATACACTTTTAAGGGTGAGTATATCACTTTAGGGGCTGCAACGCTAAACACTAAAACACTAACCAATTGCTTTGTGAAAGTTCCACTAAAAACCATGAATAGACATGGTTTAATTGCAGGAGCAACAGGAACTGGAAAAACAAAAACCTTACAGATATTAGCTGAGAATTTGAGCGAAAAAGGCGTCCCTGTTTTATTGATGGATGTTAAAGGAGATTTGAGTGGCTTGGCAAAACCAAGCCCAGGACATCCAAAAATTGATGAACGCCAAAATGCCATTGGACTACCTTTCAATCCAAAAGCTTTTCCTGTTGAAATTTTGTCATTATCAGAGCAAAATGGTGTACGACTACGAGCAACTGTAAGTGAATTTGGACCTATTTTGATTTCAAGAATTTTAAACCTTACTGATACTCAAGCTGGAATTGTAGCTGTCATTTTTAAATACTGTGACGACCAGCAAATGCCACTGTTAGATTTGAAAGATTTTAAAAGTGTTTTAAATTATACTACAAGCGAAGGAAAAGATCAATTTCAAAAAGAATATGGTAGAATTTCGAAAGCATCAACAGGTGCGATTTTAAGAAAAATCATTGAACTTGAACAACAAGGTGCAGATCTGTTTTTTGGAGAAAAAAGTTTTGAGGTTAATGACCTTATTCGAACTAATAAAAACGGTGAAGGCTATATCAATATTATTCGATTGGATGATATTCAAAATCGTCCAAAATTGTTTTCAACATTTATGCTTAGTCTATTGGCAGAATTGTATGAAACTTTGCCAGAAGAAGGTGATTTGAACCAACCAAAACTTGTGCTTTTTATTGATGAAGCACACTTGATTTTTAGCGAAGCCTCAAAGGTCTTGTTACACCAAATTGAACACACCATAAAACTAATACGTAGCAAGGGTGTGGGCGTTTATTTTGTAACTCAAAATCCTACTGATATTCCAAATAATGTATTGGCGCAATTGGGTTTAAAAATACAACATTCACTTAGGGCATTTACGGCCAGAGATCGAAAAGCCATCAAACTTACAACACAAAACTATCCAGAAACTGAATTTTTTAATATTGAAAAAACATTAACCTCTATGGGAATTGGAGAAGCACTTGTGACTGTATTAGATGAAAAAGGGCGTCCTACACCATTGGCATCTACTCTATTACAAGCCCCAAAAAGCCGGATGGATATTCTTTCAACTGCTGAATTGTCTGCACTTAATGAAAGCTCTCAATTGAGAATAAAATATAATGAATTCATTGACAGAAATAGTGCATATGAAATCTTATCAGAAAAAATTAGAAGAATTAATAAAACTCAAACAGAAACACCTCAAAGAAAAACATCAAAATCGAAATCACAACGACAAAACCCTATTATTAAAGTGCTTACAAGCGCAACATTTATAAGAGCTGTATTTGGAATTCTTAAAAAAGTCGTTTAGTATTGTACTCAATTTAAATTAGCCATGAAAAACTTAATAATCCTTTTTTTTGCAGTTACACTTTTTTTGACCGCTTGCAACACATCTTCAGATCCTTTTTTAATTAGTAAACACTCTGTTGGAAAACTCAATGACTCTACAAAAGTGAAGGACTTGAAACGTGTTTTTGAAGCAGATTCGTTAAGTCAATTTATAGATGGTGATGAATTTACTGGAAACACTAATATCATCAAGGTTTTTGAAAAAGGAACGCAAAAACTATTATTAGAACTCAGCCCAAAAGAGGCTCTAGATTCGATGTCTACAATTCAAAATGTTCGAATCATTGACAGTCGATATAAAACAATAAAAAGTCTTGATAAACTTTGTGACTTTAGCTGCATATCTGCAAATTACAAAATTTCAAGTGTTCAAAATACTCTTAGAAATTTAATTATTTCAGTTGATGAAATTAACGCTTACTTTACCATTGACAAGAGTGAATTGCCAGAAAATTTACGCTATGATGTGAGTAAGAAAATTGAAGTCATTTCTATTCCACCAACTGCAAAAATTAAAGATTTTTTCATTCAATGGTATTAAATCCAAATTTTAAAACTTTCTTGTAAAAAATAGATTAACAAAATGAATGAATTCATTCCAAAATTTGTAGGTCAGTGTTTAAATTTTTTAAGTTTTTTAAACACATCTTTGGCAGCAAAATGGGCACTTAATTTATTTTCTACACCACTAAAAGGGCGTTTAAAAACGCCTCATCCAACTCTGGAAAAAGCAAAAAAAGAGATGTTTTATTATAATAATATTCCCATTCAAACCTACCATTGGGAAGGAATAAAAGAAACGGTGTTATTGGTGCATGGTTGGGAAAGCAACTCTGGTAGATGGAAGAATATTATTCAAAGATTACAACAAGAACAATATAATATTGTTGCGCTAGATGCACCTGCTCATGGTGCTTCTGGCAGCTCAAGTTTCAATGCTATTTTATATTCAAAATTCATAACAGTTGTTTCGAAAAATTTTAAGCCTAATTTCTTTATTGGTCATTCTGTTGGTGGCATGGCGATTTCATTTTTTATAAAAAACAACAACTATACTTTTGGTGATAAAGTAGTGTTTTTGGGTGTTCCATCTGGTTTCCCTGGAATACTGAATAATTATATAAAACTAATGGGCTACAACACTAAAATATCAAAGGGTCTAGAACTTTGTATTCAGAAAAAGTTTAGACAACCCTCCTCATATTTCAATACTTCCCATTTTATAAACAATATCAATGCAAAAGGATTAATTATACATGATGAAAATGATCCTGTGATTCCATTTTCAGATGCAATTGAAATACAATCTGCATTTAAAAACAGTAAAATGATTTCAACCAAAGGGCTTGGTCATGGACTTAAAGGAAAGATAGTTATAGAAAATATCATAAGCTTTCTAGAGGCTTAAATTTGTACCTTTACCACATGGAAACGACCTTAAAAAGACTCAATAAATACCTCAGCGAAGCAGGATATTGCTCTCGAAGATCAGCCGATAAGCTAATTGAAGAAGGTCGTGTAACTATCAATGGAATAGTCCCTGAAATGGGAACAAAAGTTACACCAAACGATGTTGTTAAAGTTGATGGGGAACAAATTTTTAACAACAAAGTCAAACATACCTATATTGCATTCAACAAACCTGTTGGAATTGTATGTACTACCGATACTCGAGTTGAAAAAAATAATATCATTGATTACATTAACTACCCTACTCGTATTTTCCCTATTGGAAGGCTTGACAAAGATAGCGAAGGATTAATTTTATTGACAAATGATGGTGATATTGTCAATAAAATTTTACGGGCAAGTAATAACCACGAAAAAGAATATGTTGTTTCTGTGGACAAACCCATTTCCCAAACATTCGTTGAGCGTATGTCCAGCGGAGTGCCTATTCTAAATACTACAACAAAACAATGCAAGGTTAAGAAAATAAGTCAAAAAACCTTTAAAATTGTTCTAACTCAAGGACTAAATCGACAAATCCGAAGAATGTGTGAATATCTTGGGTATGAAGTAAAATCGCTTCAGAGAACACGAATAATGAACATTCATTTGAAAAGCTCTATAGGGACATATAGAGAGCTGTCTGAGGAGGAATTAACAACACTTAACTCCTTACTAAAAAATTCTAAAAAAACATGGTAAATCCTTCAAGCTTAAGTCCGTTTCATCTTGCTATTCCAGTTTGGAATTTGGAAGAATGCAGAATATTTTACGCAGATATTTTAGAATGTCCACAAGGGCGAAGCAGTACACATTGGGTAGACTTTGATTTATTTGGACACCAATTAGTTATCCATTATAAGCCAAAAAATGAAAATCAAAACCATAGCAACGAAGTTGACGGAAAGCAAGTTCCTGTTCCACACTTTGGTGTGGTTTTGCCCTGGCAGACATTTCATGATTTTGCTGAAAAATTAAAACAAAAAGGCATACAGTTTGTCATTGAACCCTACATTCGCTTTGAAGGCGAAGTGGGCGAACAAGCGACTTTGTTTTTCCTTGATCCATCTGAAAATGCATTGGAATTCAAAACCTTTAAAAATCCGAATCAGCTTTTTGCGAAGTAATATTTTAGTGAGCTTCTGCTCTTTGGCGTGCAAGCAGAGTGTTTTTCAAAAGCATCGCAATAGTCATAGGACCTACACCACCTGGAACAGGCGTAATATAACTAGCTTTTTCTGCAACACTATCAAAATGTACATCTCCAACAATTCTGTATCCTCGCTTTTTTGAGTCATCTAGAACTCTTGTGATTCCAACATCTATAATAACAGCATCTTGTTTAACCATGTCTGCAGTTAAAAATTCTGGAATTCCTAAGGCTGCCACAATAATGTCTGCTTCTTTTGTTAGTGTCGCTAAATTTGCAGTGCGGCTATGAGCTACTGTAACTGTTGCGTTTCCTGCAGGACGTTTTTGACTCATCAATATACTCATTGGTCGACCTACAATGTGACTTCTTCCAATAACTACTACATGTTTTCCTGATGTTGGTATTTCATAGCGTTCCAAAAGTTCCATTATTCCATATGGCGTTGCAGAAATGAATGTAGGCAAATCAAGTGTCAATCTCCCAACATTCATAGGGTGAAAACCATCTACATCCTTGTCTGGATGAACAGCCATAAGGATTTTTTGTTCGTCTATATGTTTAGGTAAAGGTAATTGAACAATAAATCCATCGATTTCTGGATTATTGTTGAGTGCTTTAATTTGATTTAGCAACTCTTGTTCTGATGTTTCTTCTGGTAAATCAATCAATGTTGATTCAAATCCAACAAGCTCGCAGGCCTTAACTTTTGCACCTACATAGGTCATACTAGCACCATTTGTTCCTACAAGGACAGCCGCTAAATGAGGCACCTTGATACTATTTTTTT
The DNA here is from genome assembly GCA_965662485.1 of Flavobacteriaceae bacterium. Taxonomy (GTDB): domain Bacteria; phylum Bacteroidota; class Bacteroidia; order Flavobacteriales; family Flavobacteriaceae; genus UBA3537. The sequence goes on from CBFIIL010000011.1 coordinate 13,776, forward strand.
TCATTTCAGAGACTATTTTAGCAATCTCTTCTTTGATTTGGGCACTGGTTTGCTTTCCGTCTAATAATATCATAATTCAATTCGTATCGCCCTCTATCTTGGCATATTTTTCATCATCTGCATCATTGTTCTGCCCTTGCTACCTTGCATCATTTTCATCATTTTACTCATTTGATTGAATTGCTTCATCAATTTATTGACTTCTTGAACAGAAGTTCCCGAACCTGCACCAATACGCTTTTTTCGGCTTGCGTTGATTAATGATGGATTTGAACGCTCTTTTGGAGTCATTGAGTAGATGATTGCTTCTATTTGTTTGAAAGCGTCATCATCGATGTCTATATCTTTTGTTATTTTACCCATTCCTGGTATCATTCCAACGAGGTCTTTCATATTCCCCATTTTCTTAATCTGTTGTATTTGGGATAGAAAATCATCAAAACCAAATTGATTTTTTGCAATTTTTTTCTGAATCTTTCGGGCTTCTTGCTCATCAAACTGTTCCTGAGCACGCTCTACAAGAGACACCACGTCACCCATACCCAAAATTCGATCGGCCATACGTGCTGGGTAGAAAACGTCTATAGCTTCCATTTTTTCTCCAGTACCAATGAATTTGATTGGCTTATTGACAACAGATTTAATTGAAATCGCTGCACCGCCTCGAGTATCACCATCTAGTTTCGTAAGAATAACGCCATCAAAATTTAAAATATCATTAAAAGCTTTTGCCGTATTAACAGCATCTTGCCCTGTCATAGAATCGACCACAAATAATGTTTCTTGAGGTGTAATTGCTTTGTGAATATTAGCAATTTCAGTCATCATTTCCTCATCAACAGCCAATCGTCCAGCTGTATCAACAATTACTACATTACAGCCTTTAGATTTTGCTTCTGCAATTCCAGCAAGGGCGATCGCCACTGGATCGTTATTCCCAGGGTCACTATATACCTCAGCACCAATTTGTTCTCCAACAATATGTAGCTGATCGATGGCCGCAGGACGGTACACGTCACAAGCGACAAGCATTGGGGTTTTAGAGTTTTTTGTTTTTAGAAATTTTGCGAGTTTCCCAGAAAAAGTAGTTTTACCAGAACCTTGTAATCCAGACATTAAAATAACTGATGGATTTCCAGACAGATTAATTCCTTCTGCATCGCCTCCCATAAGTTGAGTAAGTTCATCCTTTACAATTTTGACCATCAACTGACCGGGCTGCAAAGTGGTCAAAACATTTTGGCCAAGTGCTTTGGCTTTAACAGTGTTTGTAAATTCTTTAGCAATTTTATAATTGACATCAGCATCTAGCAACGCACGTCGAACTTCCTTGAGTGTTTCAGCAACATTGATTTCGGTGATGCTACCATGCCCTTTAAGTACATGGAGTGCTTTATCTAATTTTTCGCTTAAGCTATTGAACATTTGGTATGAAAATTTAATTCACAAAAATAGCGAATTATTTTATTTTTTTCGAGTTAATAAGACGTTAAACCTTGTAATTAATTAAGGTGTAGAACTTGAAACTTGCAAAAGTTTTCCGTTATAGAATTGCTGGCCTTTTTGAGAAAATTCAAAAATATATGTTGCCATTTCAAGTGGAGTTGTGGGGGCTTTATAACCTGGAAAAGCCTCTGCTAACATCTCCGTTTGAACGGCTCCTAAAGCTAGTACATTAAAAGATGGTCCAGTTTCTTTGTATTCTTCGGCCAACAATTCTGTAAGTGTAATAACAGCGCCTTTACTAGAACTGTATGCAGAGAGTCCAGCAAATTTCATTGAACCCTGAACACCGCCCATAGAACTTATGGTTACCACATGCCCCTTTGGCTGCATAAAAGGAATCACGCGTCTGGTAAGCTCTGCAACACCAAAAACATTGGTGGCATACACCTGTTTAAATTCTTCCATTGGAGTTTCAGAAAAAGGCTTGTTGACAATTGCACCCGCGTTGTTAATAAGGATATCTACATGTGACCATTCTTTTTGTATAAAATCCTCAACACGACAATAGTCCTCAGGACGGTTTAAATCAAAAGATAGTGCGGTGATGTTTTCATAATTCAAATTTGAAACAGGTTTTGCATTTCGTGATAATGCTAAAACAGCATAACCTGCTTTGTGAAAAAGATGAATCAGTTCAAAACCAATTCCGCGACTTGTTCCTGTAATGATAACTGTTTTTGTTGGTTTCATGAAAAAAATTTTGAATGCAACGAAGATACTAAAGTCAAATTAAACTGAAGGTTTAAAAATTTGGTACAAGCGAATTTTTGAAAGATAAAATAAGAGTAACAAAAGTACAATCATAAACACTTCAAACCAAAGCACATAATATGGCCATTGGCCAATGACTAAAGGGTTATCGACCTGTGGAGGTTCGGCCAAATACATATAATTTCCGCCAACATAAAAATTAAAAGGCATGATGATAGCCAATAAAATATTAAGAGTAATAAATGTTCTGATTATAGATTTTTTGGTGAGTTCCATTCCATAATTTTGATGCAAATAAATGGGCATGACCAAAATTATAGAATGACGGACATAATATTCTAAATATGCAAATTGACTACCATCATAACTATTCATTTGTGGGGTAAGCATAGACATAATTCCGCCAATAATGCCTGTATAAAACACAAAATCAAAAAGTGCTTGTTTGCGCTTTAAAAAAGGAAGTATAGCACAAATAACCCCAGAAATACCACAAAGGTGAAGTGGCAAGTCAGTAGCCGTATTCCAATTATCCATAAGGTATGACCTTAACGGACTGTAAATAGATGAAAATACCAAGATAACTCCCATTGCATACAAAACATAAGTGTTTTGTTTTTTATTTAGATAACGACCAACTATAAGTACTGACAACATAGAAATCAAAGCAATAAGATTATTACGCACCCATTCCTCTGTCATAAATTCAATAATGTAATTGGGATATTTAATATTTAAAACACTAATCAATTGAAGTTCCTTGTTGGTTAAATTTTTATTGCCAATTTAATTTTAATTAAAGCATATAGTTCAAAGATATTATTATTTTTGTAAATCTAAAATGGGTCATTAACTCAGTTGGTTCAGAGTGTTACCTTGACAGGGTAGAAGTCACTGGTTCGAATCCAGTATGACCCACAAAACTTAATAAACTCAAATAAAAGTTTTTTCCGTAATTTTAAAAAGAAAAGTTGATATTGATAATACCTAATTCTCCAATACCAGAGCTAAAAATTGTATTACTATTATCAATTGGACTATTATCAACATCTTTTATGATTAATGTTTTAATAAAAAGTCCAGGTTCTGTTGAAATTGAAAAACTTTCACTTATTACATATTCAGCTCTAAAAAAAGGTACAAGATTAAATTCATAATATTTTCGTTCGGACTGAATATTATCAGTATAACTTAAAGCCAAATCTAAACCGTAGTAAAAAATCCATTTTTTTGATGAATTAAAGGCTATATCAATACCTGGTTTTACCCCTATACTAAATTCATTTTCACTTTCCTGAAAATATTTTAATCCGAAACGTAGGTGCTTATTTTCTTTTATTTGTCGACGAAAACCAAGGTTGTATGAGCTATTACTAGAATTGAACAAAGCTGGGATTATATCATCAGCATTTAAATATATTTGATTTTTTTGTTCTTGAGCAGAGAGAATTGCACTAAAGAAAAAAAGTATACAATAGATTTTATTCATCGTCTAAACGATCTATGTAACGTGCAAAAATACCCTCTAATGTTTGAATAAATTCATCGCCATTCTGACCAATTCCTGAAAAATTTTCAACATTTACAACTGTTCCATCGATGAAAACCATATTTAAATAATAATCTTCATCTTCATCTTCCTGAATTTCAATTTCTCCTAACAAAGTATTTTCGCTGAATACCTCAACATCAATAAAATTATTGAGTTGAATAACCGTAGGATCGTCTAGTGCAAATAAATATTCTGCATCAATGTCTATTGAAATATTCATGCTGTTAGTCGTAATACTTCCAGTTATGTAATCAATATCTGTATCCTCTAAGTTTTCGTAATCTGTTGACAATAATTTTATAGTACCTTGAAATTGTGTTACACAGCCAGAACCATTACTAAGAGAGTACCCCAATGAAAAAGTGTCATCTGCTAATTCATCAACCGAAAATTCATGAGTAAATGGATTCATATATATATTAAAATCAACATCATTTGGGATTGGGATTTCTCCAGACATATTGTAGTCTACATTTACAACATTAATAGCAAACATTGTTTGATTATTGTGAGATACATCAAATGCAAGTGAAGTAGGAATATATATTGGATCTTCAACATCCATTAACTCTTCACTCACACCAGAAAGAGTAATAGATGTGTCATTTGTTGTTGAATTTGTAAAAAGTGGAAAAACCATTTTCATTTCTGAGTTTGAACCCGCTGTTGTCCAACTCTGAGTTTGGTTATTGTAAGTATAAACCCCAAAGTAATTTTCAATATTAAATGGCTCTTCTGGGTATTCGGAGTCAATGAGCGGTTGATAATTTGGAATATCCTCAATGGCTTCTAACATGATTTCATGAAAATCACCAGAATCATCTTCAATGTTGTCAAATAAATTTATCAGTAAATTAGAAAAATCACCTGTTTCTAATACCTCCAAACAACTCATAAGAGTTTCAATACCATTTTCTACGACAACTTGGTCTTCTTCAGCTGTATTTTGAGATGTCTCTGTTTGATTCTCTACAGGTTCATCTTGACATGTAATCAATAAAATAGGGAATAGAAACGGCAAATATTTTTTCATTTTTGTTTAGTTAATTGGTAAAATTATTAAACAAAAATAGCTATTTTTATTCAAAAATTATGATTTAAGCACATCTAATATACACTCCAAAGCCATACCTCTAGACCCCTTCACAAGAATCAAAGTGTTTTTTATTGATGTATCTTTAATATGCTTTTTTACAGCCGCTACATTTTTAAAAAAAGTTGCAAAAGGAAATTCTTTTTGATGATTAAAAAAATGTGAACCCACAAAATAAGCTTTTGTAAAATCAAAGTCTTTTACCATTGAAATTATAGCTTGATGTTCATGAAAGCTTTGAGATCCTAACTCAAACATGTCTCCTAAAATCACTACTTTTTCTTCACCGTTCATGGCTTTAAAATTCTGTAGCGCCGCTTCAACACTCGTTGGATTGGCATTATATGCATCCATTATTACGGCGTTAGAGTTTTGTTTAATGACTTGTGATCTGTTATTTTTTGGAACATAAGATTCAATTCCTTTTTTTATCACATCTAGTTCTAGTTTGAAATATAAACCTAAAGAAATTGCTGCTGCAATATTTGTAAAATTATATTGCCCAAGCAATTGAGTTTGTATATAAACATCATCTACTTTGACATTTACAAAAGGGCTATCATTTTCAAGTTTGATGGTAAAATCAGAGGTGCTTCCAGATGAAAAAGTTTTTATATTTTGATAATCGCCTGTTTGTTTAACTTGTTTTTTGTCATCAATATTTACAAAAATAGCGCCTTTATTACGCTTCAAATAATCGTATAATTCGCTTTTTGCTTTTACCACTCCTTCTTCACTCCCAAAACCTTCTAAATGTGCTTTTCCAAAATTGGTGATATAACCATAGTTTGGAGCAGCAATTTCGCAAAGTTGTGCAATCTCACCAGCGTGATTTGCTCCCATTTCTACAATTCCAATTTCTGTAGTTTTATCCATTTGAAGCAAGGTCAAAGGAACACCTATATGATTGTTATAATTCCCTTGAGTGGCATGTGTGTTATACTGTTGATTTAGTACTGAGTTTATAAGTTCTTTGGTTGTTGTTTTTCCATTACTTCCAGTGAGTGCAACGAGAGGGATATCTAAGTACTTTCGATGAAAACTAGCTAATTCTTGAAGTGTTTGAAAAACATTATCAACCAAAATAAAACGTTCATTCATTGGGGTTTGAACTTCGTCAATTATACAATAATTTGCGCCAGAGTCTAAGGCTTGTTGAGCAAAATTATTTGCATTGAAATTCTCACCTTTAAGTGCAAAAAAAAGAGTGCTTGGTGTTAGTGAACGCGTATCTGTAGTAACACCTTTTGATTTTAAAAATAATTGATGCAGGTCTCTAATTTTCATAACTTAAAAGTACAAAAAAAAGTCCCAACAGAATTGTTTAGGACTTTTTTTGAATCATAAGATTTTATATTAATTCTTTTTCTTTTTCTTCTTAGATTTAGAACCTACTCTAGACATGGCGCATCTGAATCCAATAAAGTCTGTAGCCATATCCTCTGGGTAAAAACGTCTTTGAGCTGGATCTAACCAATACTCTCTATCTTTCCATGAGCCGCCTTTGTATACACGTACTTTGTCGTTTATAAGAGAGGTTCTAGAGTTTGATTTATCATATTCTCTATTCAAACTTCCATCTTCGTTAGAATCTACTAAATGCTTTGGAGAGTCGTACATTTTTCGAGTAGTATCGTCTGAAGACAACTCTTCTCCCTCTTCAAAATCGTCAAAGTATCTTGAAGATTGCTTATCGCCGTCTCTAAAATTTCTATTATCGCTGGTATCGAAGTTTGTTCTCAAATAGGTTTCATTTTCATCAACAGGTTCTTGAGCTAACTGTCCTGGTAAAGTTTTTGCAATAATTTTTCCATTTGATAATGTGTCAAACTCAATATCATCAATTCCAACAACTTTTACACTACCATCCTCTGCAATTGCATTTTTGGTATATACATTACCTCTGTAGTATGCAAAATCGCTAAACTCATCATCAACAATTGGTCGATAGACATCGGCGACCCACTCGGCAACATTTCCTGCCATATCATAAATACCAAAGTCATTTGGATCATACGACATGACTTCATTAGTAATATCGGCGCCATCGTCCGACCAGCCTGCAATTCCACCATAATCTCCCTTGCCTTGTTTAAAGTTGGCAAGTTGATCACCTTTTATTTTGCGTTCTCCTGCTCTTGTATATTGACCATCCCATGGATATTTTTTTCGTCCACGGTAAATGTTATATTCTCTTAATTCTGTAAGACCAAGCGCGGCATATTCCCATTCTGCCTCTGTTGGAAGTCTATATTTGATTGGAATAGCTCCCGTTTCGCGAGTTGCATAACTCACCACAGAATCGTTGCTTCTATTACCTTTTCCTCCAAGATGAACTCCTAAACTGTCTTTGTAAGTCTCTTTTGGAGCGTTTACATAAGTGTCTATATTGAAATTACTTGTGGCTGTGACTAAATCTCCAGGAATATGAGAACCTTTTTCAAGATAACCTTCTTTTTGGAGTCCCATTTCTGCAACGCGATCGGACCGCCATTTGGCATATTCGTTAGCCTGTAACCAACTTACTCCTACAACTGGAAAATTGCCATATGCAGGGTGACGCAGGTAGTTTTCTACTAAAATTTCGCTATATCCAAGACGATTTCTCCATACTAATGTGTCTGGTAAAGCTCCGTTATATATGGCTGTAAATTTTGGATCACTTGGTGGATAAACACGCTTAATCCAATCTAAATATTCTAAATACATTACGTTAGTAACCTCAGTTTCATCCATGTAAAAGGACTGAACATGCTGCTGATTTGGACTATTGTTCCAATCGTGCATTACATCATCCTGAACTTTTCCCATAGTAAAAGTCCCTCCTTCTACAAACACCAATCCAGGTGCGGTTTCTTGCTCCTTGAATTTTGTATTGTATTGAAAACCACCTTCTTTGTCGTTGATTTTCCAACCAGTTCCACGAGAAGTATTTCCGTATTTTGATGATTTATTACATGATGTTACAGCTACTGATACAGCAACAATAAAAAACAATCTTGATAGTTTAATATTTTTCATATTCAAATTAAATTAAATAAGGGGTCCTTAAATTTTGGTTTTGCAATATAATAATTATGAATTGGTTTGCAATGATTTTTTTTAGTCGTTTTTATGTATTTTTTTTGATTTGGCAGCATAGGTTTTTATTGAATAACGTCAATTTTAATCGTTTATTATTGTAATTTTGAAAAATGAGGTTGAAAATACATACAATTTAATAACTTCATTCGTTTGGTGTATATGAAAAATATTTCGTGGTGGTTGATGACATTTTTTTGGGTTATGCTGTGCAATGCTCAAAATCAACAATTTGAAATCAATTGGAAAGGTTCAAAAGTATTTTCATCTGGAGTTTCAACCCTTGAACTTCCTCATTTTGATGCTAGGTATTATAACTATTCTGAAGAAAATGGTATTACATTTACAACACAATGGAATGCTGGATTTGAAATTAACCCCAAAAATGTCACCATATTATCCATAGAAAGTGAAACCATTGCGCTTTCAGATTTAAAAAACTTGAAACTATCATCTATTCCAGAGTCATTTCAGTATAAAGTTTATAATGCTAAATCTCGTGGAAAAACATCAAACACCGTAGAAGCAAGTGCTCTATTTAAAGACGATGGCGTTATAAAAAAAGTGAAACGTTTTACGATTTCATACAAAAAAAATACGTTTCAAAGAGTTATGAGCGCTAACGCTCAACTTCAAAGTTCGGTGCTTAAATCTGGACAATGGTACCGTTTTCGAGTAGATACAACAGGGGTTTTTAAATTGACTAAAAACTTTTTTAGAGATTTGGGCATAAATACGGGGACAGTTAACCCGAAAAATATTAAAATTTTTGGTCAAGGTGGCAAATCTCTTCCTTTGGCAAACAACCAAACAATAGCTTTTGACTTAATTGAAAATGCCGTCAAATTTGTTGGGGAAGAAGATGGTGTTTTTAATGATGAAGATTACTTGCTTTTTTATGCAATTGGCCCAAAATATTACAATGAAGATAATAATTCACATGTTAATCCATACAGTGATGCTGCTTATTACTACATACAGATAAGTTCTGGAAATGGTTTACGAATGAATCTTGCAAATCCACCCACAGGAAATGCTGATATAATATTTTCAACCTTTCATGATTATAAGTTTATTGAAAGCGATGAGTATAATATTGGTCAAATGGGGAGGCGTTGGTTTGGTCATCGCTTTTATTTTGAAAATGCAAGAACTTTTTCTTTCGAATTTCCAAATCTTGTTACTCAAAATCCATTAAAACTAAAAGTTTATGCAGCAGCAACAGCTGAATCTAATACTTCCATGGAGGTTAAAGCAAATGGAAATGTTGTGGATAATCTTTCATTCAGCGCAACAGACTATGGCATTCTAGGAACAGAAGATATTTTTAATGGAAATATCAACAGCAACTCTGATTTGGTTACTATAGATTTGAATTTTAACAATAATGGAAATCCATCGGCAAAAGCCTATTTAGACTATATTTCTATTGAAGCAGAACGAGAGCTTACTTCATTAGGACAACAATTTCAGTTCACACATAATACATTGCCAACCTTGAGTGGTGTTGGAGGATTTTTAATTTCAAATGCTTCTAATATTTCGGAAGTTTGGGATGTTACAGATCCCTACAATCCAGTGTTCTACAGCAATGATAATAATGATAACGAATTTAGTTTTAAAACGACTTTAGGTTCAGAAAAAAAATTTCAAACAGTAGATCTAACAGACACTTTTACCCCGACTCTAATTTCAAATAGAATTGTACAAAATCAAGACCTTAAAGGGACAATTTTTTTGAATCAGCAAGGACAATTTGAAGATATTGACTACCTCATTATAACGCCTCATTTTTTACAAAATCAAGCTGAGCAACTTGCAAGAATCAACAGAACTCAAAACAACCTGAATGTAAAAGTTGTGACTTTAGAATCCATTTATTTAGAATTTAGTTCTGGAATGCAAGATATTGCTGGAATTAGAAATTTTGTAAAATATATCTATGACAACGCAAGTGACTCAAATATGCGTTTAAAATATCTTTGCCTGTTTGGTGATGCATCATATGATTACAAAAACAGAACCCCCAACAACACCAACATAGTCCCCTCATGGTTTTCTATTAACAGTTTTAGTCTAACAAACTCATTCATTTCGGATGATTTTTTTGGAATGATGGATAACAGTGAAGGAGCAATGTCAAATTCTGATAAATTAGATATCGCAGTTGGTAGAATATTGGCAGACACCCCTCAGCGTGCCGAAGAAATGGTGCGCAAAATTGAATCCTATTACAAGGAGGATGCATATGGAAGTTGGCGTAACAATTTCCTTTTGATTTCAGATGATGTAGACAAACTATCAGATAAATCAATTCAAGAAACGACAGATTTCATTGCCGAGGATGTCAAACAATCTAAACCTTTTATTAATGTGAAAAAAATTCATGCTGATGCATTTCAGCAAGAAACTTCATCGGCCGGTGCACGTTACCCACAAGTTAATGACGCTATTTTTGATGCCCTAGAGGTTGGTGCGATTGCAGTCACCTATTTTGGCCATGGTGGTGAAGATGGTCTTTCACAAGAACGGATTTTCGATAAAATTAATGCGCAAGAACTCAATAACTTAAACAAACTCAACTGTTTTGTTACTGTTACATGTGAATTCACAAAATTTGACAACCCACTACGCCCAACCGTTGGAGAATATCTTTATTGGAACAAAAATGGAGGAGCTATAAGTTTGATCACCACTACGAGACAAATATTTATTAGTGTAGGCATTCAATTTAGCACCACGCTTAGTCAATACCTATTTGACTTTAATAATTCTCAAAACATAAGTATGGCAGAAGCCTTACGATTAACTAAAACTGACCCCAATGTAACCAATAGTTTTCAGCGTAGATTGGTCTTTTATATAGGTGATCCAGCCTTGAAATTACCACTTGCCAAACCAGACATTATTGTAACTAAAATAAATGATGAAAACGTAGCAACATCTAACTTAGAACTTCAAGCACTTAGTGCAGCAAAAATTGAGGGCTATGTGGCAGATGAACAAGGATCAATTTTAAATAATTATTCAGGTACATTGACTGCAACAATTTTTGATAAAAATATTCAGCGCAGCACGTTAGGAAATGATGGAACTACAGATAATGGACAACTCATCGTCATGGACTATGAGGCTATGGGTGAAGTCATTTTTAGAGGGCAAGTATCAGTAGAAAATGGCATTTTTGAAATTAATTTTATTGTCCCAAGAGATATTATTATTCCTGTGGGAAATGGAAAAATAAGTTTGTATTCTAAAACTGAAAACCAACTCAGCGACCAACGCGGGTATAATTTTGACATCAAAATAGGTGGTGTAAATTTAAATGCTCCAGAAGATAACATTGGCCCTACCATCGAACTTTTTATGAACGACGAAAGTTTTGTTTCTGGTGGAATAACCAATGAAAATCCAACACTTTTGGCGAAACTATACGACGAAAATGGCATTAACACAGCAAGTGGAATTGGACACGATATTGTAGCCACTCTAGATGGTGATGAAACAAATCCATATATTTTAAACGACTACTATATTGCTGATGTTGACAGCTACCAAAGTGGAAGTCTAAGTTATCCTTTTAGAAATTTAAGTCCAGGATTGCATACCCTATCTCTAAAAGCTTGGGACGTGTATAATAATGCCTCTACAAAAAAAATTCAATTTGTAGTATTCGACGAAAACCAAAGTTTGGAGCTCACAAATGTCCTAAATTATCCAAACCCATTTATAAATTACACAGAATTTTGGTTCAATCACAATAGTTCGGGGCTTTTGAACGTTTCAATACAAATATTCACCGTTTCTGGAAAATTAATAAAGACCATAAATACTCAAACAAACACAGGAAATGGCGTCAGTTCTATATCAAGAGACATTAATTGGAACGGCACTGACGATTATGGCAATAAAATTGGGAAAGGTGTATATATTTATAAATTAAAAGTAAAATCAACATCAACAGGTTTAGAGACCGAAAAAATAGAAAAACTTGTAATCCTTTAATAAAAACTTATATTTGTTTTAAATCCAAAAATTAAACATGTTAGAATTTTTAAAACCAACCAAAAAAATTATGCGGAATTTTATCATATTATTTGCTTTAATTACATCAAATACTTTTTTTGGTCAAACTACAGTAATACCAAATCAAGATTCAAGAGTTATTACAACTGGAGTTCCATTTTTATTGATTGCCTCCGATGCGCGTGCTGCTGCGCTTGGCGATATGGGTGTCGCCACATCTGTTGATGCCTATTCACAACAATGGAATCCATCAAAATATGCATTTTCTGAGGCAAAATCTGGAATAGCTGTCAGCTACACACCATACCTTAGTAAATTGGTGAATGATATTTTTTTAGGCAACGTAACCTATTTTAATAGAATTAATGAACGAAGCGCTTTTGCTGCAAGTTTTAAATATTTTTCTTTAGGCGAAATTGAACTTCGTGCAGACGAATTTTCAGAAGCACTTATCGAAAAACCTAACGAACTTACACTTGATGCATCATATTCTTTACGTTTATCAGATCAATTTTCTATGGCAGTAGCGCTTCGTTATTTACGCTCGGATTTAAAAATTCAAGCCTTAGATGCCAATGCGAAATCTGCTAATTCTTTTGGAGTAGATATTACTGGATATTATCAAAGTGAAGAAGTTGCATACGACGAATTTAATGGTCGCTGGCGTGCCGGTTTCGCTATTCAAAACCTAGGACCAAAACTAAAATATGATGATGCTGGACGAGAAAACTTTTTACCAACAAACTTAAGACTTGGAGGTGGTTTCGATTTTATTTTTGACTCCTATAATAAAGTCAGCGTAACCGCCGAAGTAACTAAATTATTAGTCCCCACTCCTCCTGTATATGGTACAGAATACAACTATAATGACAATAATGGAAATGGCATATATGATCCAGAAAATGGAACAACACCAGCTGATACAGACACTCGCGGATCTGTGGTCAATAGTAATGTCATCATTGAAGGTCAAGACCCTAATGTAAGTTTCGTTAAAGGTGTTTTTCAATCTTTTGGAGATGCTCCAGGTGGTTTTAGTGAAGAATTAGATGAATTTACTTGGGCTTTGAGTGCAGAATATTTGTATCAAGACTCATTTGCTCTAAGAGCTGGATTTTTTAATGAAAACGAATTGAAAGGTGCGCGAAAATTTTTCTCATTAGGTGCTGGATTTAAATACTCAACTATTGATATTGATTTATCGTATTTATTCTCAGCCGCCAAAGTACAAAGTCCACTTGAAAACACATTACGCTTTTCGTTAGCATTCAATTTTGGAGACGGCGAATACGTAGAATACTAAAATTAGCAGAGTAAACAGCTCATTTTTTTAACCAATTTATCGATTCAAAAATGAAGAAAATTAATATTGAATGCAACATTAATGTTTTTGAATCTCTTGATGAATTACCTAAAAATATACAAGAATTGATGCGTAATGCTCAAGAAGCTAGGCTAAAAGCTCATGCGCCTTATTCAAATTTTTTTGTTGGAGCGGCCCTAGAACTCAATAATGGTGAAATTATTTCTGGAAACAACCAAGAAAATGCCGCATATCCATCAGGGCTTTGTGCCGAACGAACCGCTATTTTTTATGCACATTCTAAATTTCCTAAGCAACAAATTTTAAGAATGGCCATTACTGCTGGATCAAAAAATAAAAAGGAAACTACCCCCATACCTCCTTGTGGAGGTTGCCGCCAAGCACTTGTAGAATATGAACAACTACAAAACAAATCTATTGAAATATATTTTATGGGAACAGACGGGCGAATTGCTCATTCCTGCTCAGTAGAAAATATATTGCCATGGATTTTTGATAAATCTGCACTGTAATATGAATTTTACAGCCTATCAGTATTGACTAAAGTAATAACTATAACGTTTTCGATAAAAAATTACCCCTTACTCTTTTTACGTTATCAATCAAAGTATTACTTTTGTATTCACGACATTAACACCATGTGAAATCATGCAAGAAATTACCAAAGAAACATACCTAGATTGGTATGAAAATATGTTCTTCTGGCGGAAGTTTGAAGATAAACTCGCTGCAGTCTATATTAAGCAAAAAGTAAGAGGTTTTTTACACCTTTACAATGGTCAGGAAGCCGTTTTGGCTGGCGCACTTCATGCGATGGATCTTTCCAAAGACAAAATGATTACGGCATACAGAAACCATGTACAACCCATTGGTATGGGCGTTGACCCGCGTCGTGTCATGGCAGAATTGTATGGCAAAGCAACTGGAACATCTCAAGGATTAGGAGGTTCGATGCATATCTTTTCAAAAGAACATGGATTTTATGGAGGTCATGGAATTGTTGGTGGTCAAATCCCATTAGGTGCTGGAATGGCCTTTGGAGATAAATACAACGAAACAGGGGGCGTAACACTTTGCTTTTTTGGTGATGGTGCAGCTCGACAAGGCTCACTCCATGAAACATTCAACATGGCCATGAACTGGAAACTTCCAGTCGTTTTTGTATGTGAAAACAATGGTTATGCCATGGGAACATCTGTAGAGCGAACTGCAAATCATACCGATATTTGGAAATTGGGATTAGGATATGAAATGCCATGTGGTCCTGTTGACGGCATGAATCCTTTAAAGGTTGCCGAAGCTTTTGACGAAGCGATTCAACGCGCTAGACGTGGTGATGGCCCAACATTTCTTGAAATGAAAACTTATCGTTACAGAGGACACTCTATGAGTGATGCCCAACACTACAGAACAAAAGATGAGGTTAAAGAATATCAAAAAATTGACCCTATCACACAAGTAAAAAATATTATTTTAGAAAGCAATTACGCTACAGAAGACGAAATTAAAGAAATTGACAAACGCGTAAAGGGACTTGTTTCTGAATGTGAAAAATTTGCAGAAGAATCGCCTTTCCCAGAAAAAAGTCTAATGTACGATGCAGTATACGAACAAGAAGATTATCCATTTTTAGAACATAAAGTATAAATTATGGCCATAGTAGTAAACATGCCACGCCTAAGTGATACCATGGAAGAAGGTACCGTTGCAAGCTGGCTCAAAAATGTAGGTGACCGCGTTGAAGAGGGAGACATCCTAGCTGAAATCGAAACAGATAAAGCCACAATGGAGTTTGAATCTTTCAATGAAGGCACACTACTACACATTGGTGTACAAGAAGGCGAAACAACCAAAGTAGACGAGCTATTAGCTATTATTGGCGAAGAAGGAGAAGATATTTCTGAACTACTCAATGGAACAACAACAAACCAAGTTGCTGAAAATGAAATTCCAACTATTGAAGATGTAAGCGTAAAAGAAAATGAATCAGCTCCAGAAACTAATACAGCTGAAGAACTTCCTGAAGGAGTTGTAGTGATTACAATGCCACGTCTAAGTGATACTATGGAAGAAGGTACCGTTGCTAGCTGGCTCAAAAATGTAGGTGATTTTGTTCAAGAAGGTGATATTTTAGCTGAAATTGAAACAGATAAAGCGACGATGGAATTCGAATCATTCAACGAAGGAACATTGCTTTACACAGGATTAACCGTAGGCGAAACTGCAAAAGTAGATGATCTCCTTGCCATTATTGGTCCTGAAGGTACAGATGTAAGTGCTGTAGCGGATAATTTTACCGCCGTTTCAGCACCATCAGAACCTGTAGAAGAAACAACACCTCAGCCAAAAGTATTAGAAACGCCAAAAACAGCAGTTGTTGAACAAGAAGTCGTTTCAGAACCAAAAGCAGAAACAGCTGTTGTCAATTCAACTAATGGTAGAATTTTTATTTCTCCATTAGCCAAAAAGATAGCTGAAGAGAAAGGAATACCATTACATCAAGTTAAAGGAAGTGGTGAAAATGGTCGTATCATCAAACGTGATGTCGAGGACTTTACGCCTGCAGCGGCTACTACTACTAATTCAGTTGCAAAATTTGTAGCCACTGGACAAGAAGATTTTGATGAAATCAAACACTCACAAATGCGTAAGGTGATTGCAAAGCGTTTGGGAGAATCCAAATTTTCTGCACCACATTACTATCTTGCTGTAGAATTTGATATGGATAATGCTATTGCATTCCGCCAGCAATTCAACTCTATTCCAGACACAAAAATATCTTTTAATGATATAGTAGTAAAGGCTTGTGCTCTAGCACTTCGTCAGCACCCACAAGTCAATTCACAATGGTTTGATGACAAAATGAAACTCAACAACCATGTACACATTGGTGTAGCTGTTGCCGTAGAAGATGGTCTTGTAGTGCCTGTTGTAAAATTTGCCAATGAGCAATCGTTACCACAGATTGGATCAGCAGTAAGAGATTTTGCCGGACGAGCAAGAAACAAAAAACTAACACCACAAGAAATGGAAGGCAGCACTTTCACTATTTCTAATCTAGGAATGTTTGGTATAGAAAGTTTTACTTCTATCATAAATCAGCCAAACTCAGCCATATTGTCTGTGGGATCAATTGTTCAAAAACCAGTTGTGAAAAATGGACAAATTGTAGTTGGAAATACCATGAAACTCACCCTTGCATGTGACCACAGAACTGTAGATGGAGCAACTGGAGCAGAATTTCTTCAAACCTTAAAAGGGTTTATTGAAAATCCAGTTACGATGTTAGTTTAAAACATTTACATATTTTTTAAAAAAGCCTGTTTTTAGAAAGTAGGCTTTTTTTATTATATTTATCTATATCGTATAAATCTATGACCAAAGGATTACTTGTTTTTTTTATAGTACTTGTTGTCATCGCAATAATTCACTTTATTTCACTACGCATGATGCAGATAGCTGAAGAAAAAAAATGGAAATACAAAAAGGTGTTTTGGTATATTTATGGATTCCTTTTTGCAGTCAGTGGATTTGTAAATATGTTTCCTTTTGAAGAAATAAAGCCATTTGCTTTTATTCAATTCCTTTGTGGAATAGTAGTATTAGTTCTACACTGTTTAGGGAAAATTGAAATAAATAACATATCGAAATGATTTTGTATATTGTTTGAGAATTCACTGTAATTTTTAAACAAAATGGAACTCTCAAATAAAATTAATCCCCTTAAAAAGTTAATTTTAATCCTATCTGCAATAGGATTTATGAGTTGTAATGATGAGCCCACTGGAAATAGTATTACAACACCTACAATGCCCTCTACTACAATTATGGAAAATTTTGGAAATCAAATCAATAGCGATTTTATGGGTCGCGTTGTCGACCCACAAAATAATCCTATTAGTGGTGCAATGATTCAAATTGGAAATAGTACCACTGATACAGATAGTAATGGTGTTTTTATTTTAAAAAACATACAGGTTTATGAAAAATTTGCATACATAAAGGTTGAAAAACCTGGATTTTTACATGGTTCAAGATCACTAGTGCCAACTTCAGGTATTAATAAAGTTAAAATCATGCTTTTACCCCAAACTGTGACAGAAACTGTAAGTTCTGGAATTGCAGAAACGGTGAGTTTAGCAAATGGCGCTTCAGTTGATTTGGCAGGTGCCTATGCTAAATCCGACGGAACAGAATACAATGGAGATATTCAAGTTACACTTCATTTTTTGAATCCAACAGACGAGAATATGGAGCAACAAATGCCGGGTATGCTTCTTGCACAAAACATACAAAATGAAGCAAGAATGTTAGAAACTCTGGGGATGCTTGCAGTGGAATTACGTGGTGATAACGGAGAAAAATTAAATTTATTAGAAGGCACTACTGCAACTATTTCCATACCATTGGACCCCGAAACTTTAGCTATTGCACCCAACGAAATTCCACTTTGGTATTTTGATGAGGACAATGGCTATTGGATTGAGGAAGGTAGTGCTACGCTTCAAGGAGCTAAATATGTTGGAACGGTCTCACATTTTTCATTTTGGAATTGTGACATCCCTGCTGAATATATTATTCTATGTCTGAATGTTACAGATGTAAATAACAATCCACTTGGTAATATTCTAATTAATATTGAGAGTGAGCAAAATGGCAGTCGAAATGGTATAACTAATGAAGATGGAGAAGTTTGTGGAATTGTGCCTGCCAATCAAATTTTAAATTTAAAATATTACTACTACAGCTTCTGTAATAATCAAGAAATTCCAAACTCCGCCGGAAGTATTGTGCCTCTTAGTCAAGATACAACACTTGATATTGTTCTTGATAGCTCAGAAGTAACAGAACAATTAGAGGTTATAACAGGTGTTTTCAACACTTGTGATGGTAGTGCAGTTGTGAATGGGTATGTAGAAGGAAGTCTTGAGGGAGGTGCCCCCTTTTATAGTATTGTTACCGATGGTGTTTTTGAGATCAATATTTTAAGTTGCTATGAAGACTCCACTTTAAGTATCACAGGATATGACTATGACAACCTACAAACTACTGGTGAAATTTTTTATACACTAACTAGCCCAGAAACAGACTTAGGTGTATTATCTGCATGTGACAGTATAGAGGAGTTTATTCAGTACAGTATTGACGGTGGGGAAACGTTATATTTCTTTGAAAATATTAATGTAACTTTTGGTCCAGACGAAAATCCACCAACGCTTACCGTTTATGGTTCAAGTAATGACAATACACAAAACTGTTTTTATATTTACGGATTTCTTGAAACAAATTATGCTAACTACGAAGGTGTTTACAACAATATAGATTGGAACTCTTCGACTCCTGGATTTACTCTTAATGAATGTCAAGATATTAGCAATACCAATAATTTTATCCAATACAACTTGAGTTCCTTTGGCTCAGCAATTGGGGAGTATATTGATATTAATTTTGGTGGCGACTATGAGGACTATCAAGGAGTTTCACACACTATTTCTGGTGTAATTCATGTGAAGAGAGATAATTAATATATTCATCTTAAATTAAAAAAACCTCACTTTTAAGTGAGGTTTTTTTTGTGGGCGCGAAGGGATTCGAACCCCTGACCCCCTGGGTGTAAACCAGGTGCTCTGAACCAACTGAGCTACGCGCCCTATCAATTGGACTGCAAATATAGACTAGTTTTTCTTTTCACAAAAGGTTTTTTAGTAAAATTTACAGCACTTCTGCCACTACAAAAGTACTGCCTCCAACAAAAATCAAGTCGTCTGATGAGGCTTGTTGTTTTGCTAATTTAAATGCTTCGTTTACAGAAGAATTTATTTGCCCTTTATACCCTTTTGAAGTAAAAAATTTCGATAATATTTCGGCTTCTAACCCTCTTGAAATATTTGGCTTACAAAAATAATATTTAGCATTTTTTGGAAATAAGTTGACTAAATTTTCTACAGGTTTATCTCTTACCATTCCAAGTACAATATGTAAAGTTTTAAAAGTCTGTTTTTGGAGTTGATCTAGGACCAAACCCAAACCTTCTTTGTTATGTGCCGTATCGCAAATAATTTTTGGAGCTTCAGAAAGCACTTCCCAACGTCCTCGTAGGCCTGTGTTTTTTTGAATGCTTATCAAACCCGTTTGAATATTTTCATCAGAAATACCAAATCCATTTTCTTTTAAAAGTTCTAAGGATTGGAGAGCAGTTTTTATATTTTTTTTCTGATAATTTCCCTGAAGACTACAAGGAAAAGTTTTGTGTATAGATACATCCGCAAAATAAATATTCGCATTTAATTTTTTTGCTTTTTGATTAAAAATGGAGTGCACTTCGTGTTGAGTTTCTCCAATGACAATAGGAACATTTTGTTTTATGATTCCGGCTTTTTCTGCTGCTATCTCTTGCAAAGAATCCCCCAAAAACTGTGTGTGATCCAAGCCAATATTAGTAATCACAGATACTTCAGGTAGAATGATATTTGTAGAGTCTAATCGCCCCCCTAGTCCTACCTCTATAACAGCAATATCAACATTTTCTTTTTCAAAATATGAAAAAGCCATACCTACGGTCATTTCAAAAAATGAAAGCTGATGTTGTTCCAAAAATGATTTTTGAGGTGCTATAAATTCAACCACAAATTGTTCTGAAATCATAGCACCATTAATTTTGATGCGTTCTCGAAAGTCTTTTAGATGTGGTGAAGTGTATAGACCTACTTTATATCCCGCTTCCTGGAGAACAGAGGCAATCATATGTGCTGTTGATCCTTTACCATTTGTACCACCTACGTGTACTGATTTAAATTTACGTTCGGGATAATTCAACTGTTTTGCAAAAGCTATGGTTCGGCTCAAATCTTCTTTATAGGCTGCCGCTCCCTGTTTCTGATACATTGGGAGTCTAGAAAACATCCAAGATGTTGTTTCTTTATAGTTCATTTATTGACGTACACTAAATTCTACAATCACAAATCCTATTTGTTTAATTGGGGCTTTGATATCGGCAGGCCATTTATGTGTAAGTGCTGTTTTTTTTGCGGCTTCATACAAACAAATATCGCCATTCGTTCCTCTCTTTCCTGGAATAGCTCTAGTTACATCTCCATTTTGATTGACATGGATTTCTACAACTACGCGCCCTTCCTCATCACAATCAGGGATAACTTTAGATTTTGTAGGCGTTCCTCGACCGTTTAACCCATATCCTACACCACCACTACCAGTCCCTGGACTACCAAAATAACTAGGGGCATAAGGATCTCCATTAAGTTGACCTTTATCTCCAGATTTTTCATCATTACCCTCAGAGCCAGAAGTATTCCCATCATCAGCACCAATACCTCCCATAAGAGCGTCCAATGCTTTTTTCTTACGTTCTTTAGCTTCATTTTCTTTTCGGATACGTTCGGCTTCTGTTTTTGCTTTAGCCAATTCTTCTGCCTTTTTTTTAGCTGCCTCTTGCTCTGCTTTTTTTATGGCAATTGCAGCTTCATCATCAGTTGTGATAATTTCCTCTGCTTTTGATGTGGAAGGTTCCGAAACAGCTGGAGTTTCAGCGGTGTTGGGTTCAGGAGTTTGTTCGGTGTTTGTTGTTGTAGGAGCTTTAGGTTGATTTGTTCCACTGCCAAAATCTGTTGTTCCAAAATTGACCGCAACACCATATTCATTTGGGGGATCCATATAGGGTGGTCCAACAACAAAAAGTAATAGAATCAATAGAATAGTAATCAACGCCGTAAGTCGCGCCGAGTAGCGTTCTTGTTTTGTTCTAAAATACTTCATCTTAATTGGGTTTAACCGCCAAAATGACCTTAAATTTGTTGCGGTTAGCAATATCCATAACTTTTACAACATTTTCTACAGGAACAGATTTTTCTGCACGAAGAACAATTGTTGGTGTTTTCTCTTGTTGTAATATTTTGATAAGATTTGCTTCTAATTGATTTGTTTTTACTTGTTCTTGGTCAATAAAATAAGTCAAATCTTTTTTGATGCTGACAGCAACAGATTTTTTATTTTCTGTTTTTCCACTCGCCTTTGGCAACAAAATATCTATGGCATTGGTGGTCACCAATGTTGAGGCTAACATAAAGAAAATGAGTAAAAGAAAAACAATATCTGTCATGGAAGACATGTTGAATTCAGGCGTTACTTTATTTCTTCCGCGAATATTCATTAGTGTGCAGGTTCGTTAAGTAAATCTAGAAATTCAACAGAATTTGCTTCCATTTTATACACCACTTTATTGGTACGACTCACCAAATGATTGAAAGCAATGTAAGCGACAATTCCAACAATAAGACCTGCAACGGTAGTTGTCATTGCGGTGTACAAGCCATCGGCTAAAAGTTTAATATCAATTTGTCCGCCAGAATTTGCTATTTCAAAAATGGAAAGAATCATTCCAATGACTGTTCCTAAAAATCCAATCATGGGTGCTGCACCAGAAATGGTTGCCAAAATGCTTACATTTTTTTCAAGATTGTAAACTTCTAATTTTCCAGCATTTTCAATCGCTGAATTGATATCAGCCAAAGGACGTCCAATACGTGAAATGCCTTTTTGAATCAATCGAGAAACAGGAGAGTTTTCTTGTGCACACAAGAGTTTTGCGGCTTCAATTTTTCCACTACTAACATGGTCTTTTATTTCGTTCATAAAATTTGGATCAACCTTAGATGCAGATTTAATAGTGAAAAGACGTTCAAAGTAGATATATAAAGCAACAACTAAAAGCACAAAAAGTAGTGCAATAATGAGTTGCCCTGCTGTGCCGCCACTTTTAATCAATTCAATAATTGATAGTGTCTTTTCTACTGATTCTGGTTCTGTTAAAGGAACTGCTTGGGTTTGAAGCATACTCAAATTCATAATTGTTTGTGTGATATTGTTTTATTTTAAACGTTAGCTTTCTAGAAAACGTATATTATTAGAATAATGTTCTTGTAAAGAAAAAGACTAATGCACCTGCAATAAAACCGACGAAAGCTAGCCAAGTAATTTTTTTCAAATACCAGAAAAAATTAATTTTTTCCATACCCATTGCAACAACTCCCGCAGCAGACCCTATAATAAGCATACTACCTCCAGTTCCAGCAGAATATGCAATAAAATGCCATAGAATGTTATCTGTTGGTTCCGAGAACATCCCTAGAGAAGCAGCTACTAAGGGAACATTGTCAATAACAGCAGACCCCACTCCCAGGAGCAGTACAACTAGATCTGAAACTTGTGTCCCCGCTACTTCTGTTCCTAAATGTGGTGTTGCAACTTTTAGCCAATCGGCAAAGCCAAATAAAACCCCAAGAGATTCTAGAGCAGCAACAGCCATTAAAATTCCTAGAAAGAATAGAATACTAGGCAACTCGATTTTGGTTAAAGAATAATGAACAGGGCTGGAATGCCCATCTTTGTCTAGAGCTTCCAAACTAAATTTGGAAGAACTATAAATTTCTGCAAAAACTGCTACAACTCCTAAAGAAAGCATCATCCCAACATATGGGGGCAAATGTGTAACCATTTTAAAAACGGGAACAAAAACAATTGCCACAAGCCCCAAATAAAGCATGGTTCCACTAAAGCGACCAACAGCCTGATCTTCACTGTCATCTACTTCTAAACTTCCTTTAAAAACAGAAAGTTTTGATGCCAAAAATGTAGGGACCAGCATACACACCAAAGAGGGTAAAAGCAAATATCCAAACAAATGAGGTGTAGAAACTTTATTGGCAATCCAAAGCATTGTTGTTGTTACATCGCCAATAGGAGAAAACGCTCCGCCAGCATTCGCTGCAATCACAATAAGACCCGCAAACCATAAACGAATATCACGATCTTTTACGAGTTTTTGAAGTAACGAAATTAGAACAATTGTTGCTGTAAGGTTATCAATTATCGCCGATAATACAAATGCAAGAATACAGAAAATCCAGAGTAATTGTGATTTCTTTTTGGTTTTAATAAAATTCTTTATCGTTGCAAACCCATTGAAATATGCAATGATTTCAACGATAGTCATTGCCCCTAATAAAAAGACTAAAATTTCTGCTGTTTTACCTAAGTGATGAAGCAAGGTTTCTTCCATAAGGTGCATTTTACCATCATGTGTCAAAGCTTCAAAATTACTTAAAAGAGCATGTTTTGATGAATCAAACCAAGTATTGAAATCATCAATACCAAAAGAAATAAATGCCCAACTGACTGCCATCATAATAAGGGCAGGAATAAGCTTGTCAATCTTCAAGCTATGCTCTAGAGTGATCGCTAGATAACCAACAACAAATACAGCAATAATAATCGTTTCCATAGAATTAAATTAGGTGGATATCACAAATTAAAGTTTAGGCCATTTTTTTGATGCCAACAAATATAATAAAACAATTTTGGCAATTAATCCATATGAGGGAAATAAATTTTCCCACTACTATGGTCTTTACTGGCGCCTGTTACACTTCTTAAACAATTTACCTCGTTACGTAATTTTAAAACCCCTAAAAATGCAAAAATCAATGCTTCCTTAAAATGTATTAAAGACAGATTTACTATTGGAATATTTTGTCCCAAAAGCCCCGAAATACGAGCCATTAAAAAAGAATTAAGTACACCACCACCTGTATATAAACCATGTTTTAAGTTACACTGATTTAATACCTTGACAATTTGAATTGCAGTGTGTTCCACTAATGTTCTTAATATAGAATCAATATCCAAATTAAATGAATCAATCAGGGGATACACCTCGCTTTTCAGCCATTCCAAACCCAGGGATTTTGGGGGTTGTTTTTGATAAAAAGCAAGATAATTTAGAGATTCTAAAAGTGGTAAAGATAATTTTCCTTGTGAAGCCAAACTACCATCTTTATCATAGGTGAAACCCAAATTTTTTATATAATGGTTTAAGGAGATATTCGCAGGGCATATATCAAAAGCTACGCGTTGATCATTGTTTTGAAAAGAAATATTAGCAAAGCCTCCAAGATTTAAACAAAAATCATATTCAGGAAATAAAAGCGCATCACCAACTGGAACTAAAGGTGCTCCCTGACCGCCCAGAGCGACATCTTGTATACGAAAATCACAAACCACTGTTTGCTGTATATAATCTGCTATTTTGGGTAGATTTCCAATTTGTAGAGTGAGTCCATTTTCAGGTTGATGAAAAACAGTATGTCCATGACTACAAACAGCGTCTAAATTTGAAATCTGATGCTTTTGAATAAAGTTATAAATACGATGACCTAAATACTTTGTATACTCTTGATTTAGGTTTTCTAGTTCAGTTTGATTTAATGAAATAGCACCGCTCAATTGAGCTTTCATTTCTGTAGAATATGATTCGGTTTCAGCAGCTAAAATCTTAAAATTCCAATGCTTATTTTTTGAAAATTCTACCCAACAAAAATCAATACCATCCAAAGATGTCCCAGACATTACACCAATGACATTATAGGTATTTTTTATCATATTAATAAATATTAAATCTTATATTGAATATAATCTAATATTGAATTATATTTGTAGTACATTATTACGAATAATTTAATTTTTATTGAATGCAATTTAAGCTTTCCGAAGAACAAACTATGGTGCGTGATGCAGCACGCGAATTTGCTCAAACCGAACTCCTCCCTGGCGTCATCGAGCGTGATGAGTTACAGCAATTTCCCGACAATTTAGTAAAAAAAATGGGAGCATTGGGTTTTATGGGTATCATGGTCAATCCAAAATATGGGGGTAGTGGTATGGACACCATCTCTTATGCGCTTATTATGGAAGAACTGTCGAAAGTTGATGCTTCTGCAAGCGTAATGGTTTCTGTAAATAATTCTCTTGTTTGCTATGGTATAGAGGCCTACGGCACCGAAGCACAAAAAGAAAAATACCTCCCCAAACTGACGACAGGTGAATGGATTGGCGCATTTTGTTTAAGTGAACCTGAAGCGGGAAGTGATGCCACTTCACAAAGCACAACTGCTATAGACAAAGGCGATTATTACCTTTTAAATGGTACTAAAAATTGGATTACCAACGGAGGTCGCGCGAAAGTTTACTTGGTGATAGCTCAAACAGACCGTACAAAAGGCCACAAAGGCATCAATGCATTTATTGTTGAACGCGACACCCCAGGATTCGAAATTGGCCCAAAAGAAAATAAACTTGGTATTCGCGGAAGTGACACGCATACATTGCAATTTAGTGATGTAAAAATTCCAAAAGAAAATCGTATTGGTGAAGATGGTTTTGGATTCAAATTTGCTATGAAAACATTATCAGGAGGACGTATAGGTATTGCTGCTCAAGCCCTTGGTATTGCTGCTGGGGCCTACGAATTGTCTCTAAAATATTCTAAAGAACGAAAAGCATTTGGCACCGAAATAAGCAACCATCAGGCCATTGCTTTTAAGTTGGCCGAGATGGCTACTGATATTGAAGCAGCGCGATTACTTGTATATAAAGCAGCATTGGACAAAGACCAAGGCAATAATTACGACACCTCTAGTGCAATGGCAAAATTGTATGCCTCCAAAGTTGCTATGCAACACAGCGTTGAAGCCGTTCAAATTCATGGTGGAAATGGTTTTGTAAAAGACTATCACGTAGAACGTTTGATGCGCGATGCCAAAATCACACAAATTTATGAAGGAACTTCTGAAATTCAGAAAATTGTAATTTCAAGAGCCGTCCTAAAAGACTAATTCATTCAAAATTTTGCTTACTTTTATTGACATAAAATTTTTGTTTTTATGCAAACATTTCCGTCTGATTTTGGATTGATTTCTCTAGTAATTCCATTGTATAACGAAGAGAAAAATATCATACCATTAGTATCCAAAATAGAGGCTGCACTTAAGGACTACAGCCATGAAATTATTTTGATCAATGATGGGTCAACAGACGACACACAAACCCAATTACAACAATTAAATCACACTAACGTTCTCATCATAGAATTACAAAAAAACTATGGCCAAAGTATCGCGTTGGCCGCTGGGATAGATCATGCACAAGGGGAGTATATTGTAACTCTTGATGGCGATTTACAAAACAATCCTAAGGATATTCCAATGATGCTACAAAAAGCCAAAAGCGAACATTGGGATTTGGTGGCAGGTATACGTACAAACCGAAAAGATTCATTACTTAAGACGATACCCTCCAAAATTGCAAATGATATCATAAGACTCACTACAAAACTGGACCTAAAAGACTATGGATGCGCCTTAAAAGTCCTTACCAAAGACACTGCCAAAAACTTGAATTTATACGATGGAATGCACCGCTTTATCAACTTGCTTGTACACCTAAATGGTGGTAAAATTACACAAGTAGAAGTGCAACACAAGGCCAGACAACAAGGCGATTCAAAATATGGATTGGAACGTATGTTTAAGGTCATCAAAGATTTGATGGTGCTATTGACTGTACAAAAATCTAAAAAGAAACCCTTATCCTTTTTTGGCCTATGGGTTTTACGTAAGTATAACACGCATCAAAACGAAATTCTTTACAGTATTAAGTAAATCTGTAACAAAATAGGCGAAATTTTCGATTACAAAAACATACTATTTTGTCCATCTATTTAAAAATCAATTAAATAACTAAAACTGAACATTGCATAATTTTTAATAAATTTGTAAAAATTTAGTTCCCAAATTGAAATTCTTTAAGCTTTAAACCAATGAACCTATTTTAGTTTTAGATTTGGAATCTATATTTTGTGTCATTTATCAATGTATATCATGATACACGAAAAACATTTTAAATATAAAAACTATGGCCTACAAAAAAATTACACTTATTATTCTTGCGATATTTATTCTGTATGATTTAGACGCACAAATTGTATATAAAGATATTGATCCTGATATAACAACAACAATCAATTCAACCGATGGATTTAAAGACAATATTGTATCAATTGATTTTAACGGAGACTCCAAAGATGAATATATTTTTAGATGGGATGATTTTGGAGGAGGTGAATGGTATTTACATACAACCTTTAGTGCTATCAATGAAATCAGCTTAAAAGGGACAAACACAAATCCATATGGCGCACGATATATCGATCCTCTGATGTCTTCAACTTCAATAAACTCAAGCCTGAATTGGGGAAATTCTTATCCAGAACCACTAATTGGCGATAAAGATGATACAAATTTTCAAAATCTAGGAGATCGATTTATTGGATGTAAATTTTCTATCAATGGTAATACACATTATGGATGGATCAGAGTAAAACTTGACGGAGCTTTGTTTACAATAAAAGATTACGCTTACGAATCTGAAGCAAATACAGCCATTGATGCCGGAGAAAAAATAGTTTAAGAATTGATAAAAATGAGTTTAACCAATTTTTTAGTTTGTATCCAACACCCAGTTCGAATTACATACAATTGAACACCAAGACTTCAGTACAAATTGAAAGTATTAAACTATTAAGTTTAAATGGTAATATTGCTCTGAAATGCAAAAAATTAGATAAAAATAGAATTGATATTTCTAAAATAGCTCAAGGAGTCTACTTACTACAAATTAAATTTAATAGAGGAAAAGTTGTTTGTAAAAAAATTGTAATTACAAATTAATAT
>CBFIIL010000012.1:0-11831 GCA_965662485.1 Flavobacteriaceae bacterium
TGGGGCTATAAATGGAGTTTATACATACTTAGAAGCTACTACGCCAGGACTAGATTTATCTGAAAGAAATATTGTATTTGTTACAGATGCGTCAAATCCCTTAGTCATTAAGGATGAAGAATTAACAGATTTATCAGCACAAATTACAGGAGTTTTAGCGGCTAATCCAGACTTCCCAGCATTCATTGCTCAATTTGGCTTACCAGCAGCGGCTGCGCCATTAGTTGCAGGATTACTAGGAAGCACCTATGGTCAATCCAGGCCTGCTACAGAAAATGACCTTGTTGTTTTACCTGCAGCATCGGAAATCTCAGAAGTTGATGACGACAATGCTGCGTTTTTAATGTCTCAAGGAATTTCGGAAACATTGGCTGGTCAATTATCTGCTGTTGGCGTTACATTGCCTATGGAAGATAAATGGATTGTTACTGAAACTGAAATTGAAGAAATCATTGCCGCAACCGATGAAATGAACGCAAGCGTAGAAACTGCTGCAAACAGTTTCGGAATTGCTTATGTTGATTTGCAATCCATTCTTGCACAAGCCTCTTCGACAGGCATTATGTTTGATAACTATTTGCTAGATACGAGTTTAGTGACTGGAGGTTTGGTAAGCTTAGACGGTGTTCACCTTACCGCAAGAGGGTATGCCTATATGGCCAACTCTTTCTTAGAAGCTATTGATGAGAATTACGGTTCAAATTTTGTGGCATCAGGAAGTCTTGCTAAAGCAGATGATTATCCTATTGCATACAGTCCACTATTGCAATAAAAAAAATACATAAATCATTTAAAAAAACCCAGAGATTTGCTCTGGGTTTTTTAATTATATTCTCTATCTTTGCAGCGCAAAAACCACTGGTTTTTTAAACATAATTTTAGCTAAAAATAAAACTCATAGAAGTAATGTCAAAAGTTACAGGTAAAGTTTCTCAAATTGTAGGCCCAGTTATTGATGTAGAATTTGATTCTGGTGCAGATCTTCCAAAAATTTATGATTCTCTAGAAATCAATCGTCCAGACGGTTCAACACTCGTACTCGAAGTTCAATCTCATATTGGCGAGAATTCTGTACGTACCATTGCCATGGACTCATCAGATGGATTAAGTCGTGGAACAGAAGTCAATGCTACTGGCGCACCGATTCAAGTGCCTATCGGAGATGATGTATACGGGCGTCTTTTTAATGTTATTGGAGATGCTATTGATGGTCTAGGAAACTTACCAAAAGCTGGAAAAGACGGATTACCAATCCACAGAGAAGCACCAAAATTTGAAGATCTTTCAACGTCAACCGAAGTTCTTTTTACAGGAATCAAGGTTATAGATCTTATTGAGCCTTATGCTAAAGGTGGAAAAATTGGACTCTTTGGAGGTGCAGGTGTAGGTAAAACAGTATTGATTCAGGAGTTAATTAACAATATCGCTAAAGGACACGGTGGACTTTCAGTATTTGCAGGTGTTGGAGAACGTACTCGTGAAGGAAATGATTTACTTCGTGAAATGTTGGAATCAGGAATTATAAAATATGGAGAAGATTTTATGCACTCTATGGAAGACGGAGGATGGGATCTTAAGAAAGTAGACAAGTCGGCTATGAAAGAATCCAAAGCCACTTTTGTTTTTGGACAAATGAATGAGCCACCTGGAGCACGTGCTCGAGTTGCACTTTCTGGACTTACCATTGCAGAATATTTCCGAGATGGTGCTGGCGACGGTCAAGGAAAAGATGTATTATTCTTCGTCGATAATATTTTCCGATTTACACAAGCAGGTTCTGAGGTGTCGGCCCTTCTAGGACGTATGCCATCAGCAGTAGGATACCAACCAACATTGGCCACAGAAATGGGAGCAATGCAAGAACGTATTACATCAACAAAGAAAGGATCTATTACTTCAGTACAAGCGGTGTATGTCCCTGCAGATGACCTTACGGATCCAGCACCAGCAACGACATTTGCACACTTGGATGCAACAACGGTATTGTCACGTAAAATTGCAGAACTTGGTATTTATCCAGCCGTGGATCCTCTAGATTCAACCTCTAGAATTTTGACTGCAGATATTCTTGGTGCAGAGCATTACGATTGTGCACAACGTGTAAAAGAGTTATTACAACGCTACAAAGAACTACAAGACATTATTGCAATTCTTGGGATGGAAGAGCTTTCAGAAGAAGATAAGTTGGCCGTTGGACGTGCACGTCGTGTACAACGTTTCTTATCTCAACCGTTCCATGTTGCTGAGCAATTTACAGGAATTCCTGGTGTACTTGTAGACATTAAAGAAACCATCAAAGGATTCAATATGATTATGGATGGTGAATTGGACCACTTGCCAGAAGCAGCATTCAACCTTAAAGGAACCATTGAAGAGGCTATCGAGGCAGGAGAAAAAATGTTAGCTGAAGCTTAAGTTTAATAGTTATGTATTTAGAAATTGTATCCCCAGAAACAACCCTTTTTAAAGGCGAAGTTGATAGCGTTTCCGTTCCAGGTGTAAATGGAGATTTTGAAATGCTAAACAATCATGCACCTATTGTTTCTATTTTGAAAGAAGGGTTTGTGAAAATAAGTGGTAACATTAGTATTGATAAAGAAAATGTTTCTAAGTTTGAGCAAAAAGATAAAGGATTCTGGCTTGCTATCAACTCTGGAACAATTGAAATGAATGCCAATAAAATTATCGTTCTTGCGGATTAAGTTTTTAAACTTAAAAAATATATTAACCCTATAGCAAATGTTATAGGGTTTTTTGTTTTTTAAATGTTATTCGCCTAAAAAATTTGCCTTTCGCTTTTCTAGAAAAGCCGTTGTTCCTTCTTTAAAGTCTTTGCTTCCAAAACACTTTGCAAACTCAGAAATTTCTATATCATATCCATTGATGCTTTTATCAAAATTTGCGTTAACTGACTTGATTGCTGCAGAAATTGCCAATGGTCCATTGCGTTTCATCTTTCCAGCCAATGAAATACAATAAGCTAAAAGCTCTTCTTGAGGAGTTATTGCATTAACTAAGCCCCATTGTTCGGCCTTTGAAGCATCAATCATTTGAGCCGTCATAATCATTTCAAGAGCGCGACCTTTACCTATTAACTGAGCTAAACGTTGAGTTCCACCATAACCAGGTATGACGCCTAAGCTTACTTCAGGAAGTCCCATACGAGCATTGTCACTTGCTACTCTAAAATGTGCAGCCATAGCGAGCTCCAAGCCACCTCCCAACGCAAATCCATTGACCGCAGCAATAACGGGTGTCGATAAATTTTCTATAAAATCAAATAAAAGCATTTGACCTTCTCTTGAAAGTTGAGCCGCTTGCTGAACGTCAAAATCTGAAAATTCACTGATATCTGCACCAGCAACAAATGCTTTTTCACCATTCCCTGTAAGAATAATAGCTCTTACATTTTTGTTTGCATCAGATTCTTTTATGGCGTGATGGAGTTCAGAAATTGTTTCCTTATTAAGTGCATTGAGCTTCTTTGGACGATCAATTGTAATGATTGAAATATCATTTTCTAAGTGTACTAAAAGAGTTTTAAATCGCATGATGTTATTATTATTTTCTTGGAAAAGAGACTACAAATACAGTTCCTTCTCCTTTGGTTGTGTCATAACTTATACTACCATTATAGGTCTCAATTATATTTTTTATCATAGGTAGTCCTAAGCCCATTCCACTAGTTTTAGTGGTAAA
Organism: Flavobacteriaceae bacterium; assembly: GCA_965662485.1. Taxonomy (GTDB): domain Bacteria; phylum Bacteroidota; class Bacteroidia; order Flavobacteriales; family Flavobacteriaceae; genus UBA3537. The sequence goes on from CBFIIL010000012.1 coordinate 3,700, forward strand.
CTTTGGTTCAAAAATTTTCTCGCCAATAGCAGCATCAATTCCACTTCCGTTATCCGATACTTGTAAATGTATTTTGTGTGAGTTTTTTGATAAATTGACCTTTACAATAGGGGTTCTCTGTTCTGGAACAGATTGAATTGCATTTTTAACTAAATTGGTTACAATTCTTATAAATTGATCTTTATCAACGGTTGCAATGATTTCCTTTGGTGATGCATTAAACTTAACAATGTTGGACGGAAAAATTTCCAATGCGCGTTCAACAACTTCAACAATATCTAATTGCTCTAAATTCTGTGCAGGCATTTTTGCAAAATTAGAAAAGGCTTCTGCAATTTTACTCATAGTGTCAATTTGTTGAATAAGTGTTTTACTATACTCGTCTACCTTTTTATGAATTTCAGGGTCTTTTGGGTCAAACATGCGCTGGAAACTTTGAACACTTAAACGCATAGGTGTTAATGGATTTTTGACCTCGTGAGCAACTTGTTTTGCCATCTCTCGCCATGCTTGTTCGCGTTCACTAGAGGCCAATTTTTGGGCGCTTTCCTCTAACGCATCAATCATATTGTTATAGGACTCTACAAGTAATTTGATTTCTGTTGTTGCACCCGCCAAAGCAATTTTTTTATTTTGCTTTTCGAAACGGGTTGCATACATTTTATCACTTATTGTTTTAATAGATTTAGTGATTAATTTTGACATAAAATAGGCAAAAGTTATAGCCACTAGCATCATTATTATATAGGCATAACCAAGACGAATCAAAAACTCTTTTAATTCTCCTGAGTTTAAAGAATTGTCATCAAAATATGGGACGTTTAAAATTCCTAGAGGTTTTGAAGTCGGAGCGTTCAAAATCAAATAGGATGACCTATAGTTCCCATCTAATAATTTATTTTTTTCCACAAATCGTTTAGAAGTAATTTGACTTAATGTGTCTAAAATATAATTGGGTAATTGGTCTGGAATGGGGTCATTTTTTAGTCTTGGCTTGGAGGATTTTAGCAGGTGTCCTTTTAAATCATAAAGGTTAAAAGTAACATTATGAATGTTGGCTATTTCATAGATTTTATCTTTGAAAATTAGTGGTAAATTTTCTGTTTTAATTTCCCAACTTGATTCTTTTAGAACATAATTTATACTCGAAATTAGTTGTGCTTCTTTTCGTTCTAAACGCTTGCGGTGATAGTCTTGAGATTGCTCATTATACTGATACACCGTAACTGCAGCAATCAAAATTGAGGCCAATACAACCAAAAGAATCATGTAGAAAAATATTCTGGAGCTTAATGACAGATTGCGTTTTGTCATAGTGGATTTCTTTTCTATAAATATAATGAAAATGTAGGAGTCGAGATATTAATTTTTTCTGGTCTTCTTATAAAGGCGAATACCAAGCATTAAAACAACACCTAGCCCAATAAGCCCCATAAGACCATAAACCATATTTAAAGTATTTTTTAGGATAACTAAAAATACAATAGCAAATAAAATTAATGTTGCTCCTTCATTCCATATGCGCATAAAGTTTGAGGAATAATTAATTTTATCACGTTGAAATGCTTTAAACATCATGTGTGTTTTAATGTGGTACGCAAAAAGCAAAACAACAAAAGCGAGTTTTGCATGCATCCAAGGTTGTTCAAGCCAATAGGGAGCAATATGCAAAAGCCATAATGCAAAAATTGTAGCCAAAATCGCCGATGGCCATGTAATAATATACCATAATCGTTTTGCCATCAACTTCAGTTGTTTCGATAGAATTTCTTTTTCTGGAGAAGGTTTGCTATTGGCCTCAATATGATAAATAAACAAACGGGGGATATAAAATAATCCTGCAAACCATGTAATGACAAAAATTAAATGAAATGATTTAATATAGTTGTAATATTCCATTAGGATTCTTTTAAATTATTTTTGATTTCCTTCTGTAAAAAATAAGCTGTTACTAATGTTGAAAGCACATCGGAGGCTGGAAACGCCATCCAAACCCCCAACTCTCCATACCATAAAGGTAATATAAAAATTAGAGGAATAAAGAAAAATGCTTGTCGAGAAAGTGTAAGCAATAGTGCTGGAGTTGCTTTCCCCACTGCTTGAAAATACGCTGCTCCAATCAATTGAATAGCAATAATTGGCGTTGCAGCAAAAACCCATCGCATCGCATTTGGTGTTTTCTCAATTACAGAAGCATCTGTTGTAAATGCCTTCGTAATCAATTCTGGAAAACCAAAAAGCAGAACAAATATTAATGTCGCCAAAATAATAGAATATCGAATCGCTATTCCAATAGTTTGCTTTACACGATTGTAGTTTTTTGCGCCATAATTAAACCCTGCAATAGGGATAAAACCTTGCGTAATACCAAAAATTGAAAACAAAGCAAACATCAGCATTCTAGAAACAATGGCATAAGCTGTTACCGATGTTTCCCCTCCAAATTCAAATAAAATATTATTCATTAATAGATATGTAACACTGACAACAGCTTGACGAGTTAGCGTGACCGAACCCAAACTACTGATTTCAGAAACAATCTTTTTCTTTAATCCAAAATGAGTCCAATTAATTTTCATTTCAGAATGTTTTGAAATAAAAAACCAAAAAACAAAAGCAAAGCAAAATGCATAAGAAAAGGTCGTTGCCCAAGCAGCTCCTGTCATCCCTAAATCTAAAAATTTAATAAGAAAAATATCTAAAATTAAATTTGAAACTGATGGAATCATCATCGCATACATCGCAAATTTTGGCTTTCCTTCTGCACGAATAACAGTGTTTCCCATCATGCAAAGTGCCAAAAGAGGAACACCATACAAAACAATTCTATAATAGATTTTTGCAGGTTCATAAATAGCACCTTTACCTCCAAAAACTGGAATAATTTCATCAATAAAAAATAGGCCAAAAGCAATAAACGTAAGTGTTAGAGAAAGGGTAAGTGTAATCTGATTACCAAAAGTTTTCAGTGCTTTAGACTTTGATTTTGAGCCCAATGCTCTAGAAATAATTGATGACCCTCCAACCCCAATGGACATCCCAAGTGCAGCAATAAAAAAAGAAACAGGTAAAACAACATTAATAGCTGCAATAGCCTGAGGACCAATCCAATGCCCCACAAAAATTGTATCAATAAGAATATTGAGAGACATCACTAAAATCCCAATAGCCGCAGGAACTGCTTGCCGAACAAGTAATTTTCCTATGGGTTCTGTTCCAAAATCTGAAACTAATAGTTTGGTCATCTAGCTTAAAGTTATTGCTTTTGTTTCCCATTCACGAATCCATTTTACAAGCAACGAAACCCATTGTGGATCGTCATTCAAACAAGGGATTGTGGTGAAATTATCGCCACCAGCTTCATGAAAAATTTCCTCACCTTCCATAGCAATCTCTTCTAAAGTTTCTAAACAATCACTCACAAATGCAGGGGTTGCAATAGCCATATTTTTTATGCCTTCTTTGCCCAAACGCTCTATGGTGCGATCTGTATAGGGACGCAACCAAGGATCAAATCCTAAACGCGATTGAAATGATGTAGAAAAAGTTCCTGGTTCAAGTTTGAGATATTCCCCAACCAGTCTTGTAACCTCAACACATTGGTGCTTGTAGCAATATGCATGAGCCTCTGACGGTGTGTTGCAACATGATTTGTCAATTTTACAATGTGATTTAGTAATATCACTTTTTCGAATGTGGCGTTCTGGAATACCATGGTAAGAAAAAAGCAAATGCTCATAATCTCTTCCTTTTAAATGAGACTTAATGGACTCCGAAAGAACTTTGATGTACTCTAGATTATTATAAAAAGGAGGCAAACTTTCAAGAGTCATTTTTGGAAAAAATTCCTTTTGTAATTGATCTGCTAAAACCAAAATAGTTTCGGTAGTAGCCATCGCAAATTGAGGATATAAAGGAATCATGAAAACCTCTGTAACGCCTTTGTCATTCAATTCTTGAAGCCCTTTTTTTATCGACATGCTTCCGTAACGCATCGCCAAAGCAAGAGGCAAATCAATTTCTTTTTGTAATTTTTCTTTTAATCGTTCTGAAAGAACAATTAGTGGCGAGCCTTCTTCCCACCAAATTTTTTTGTATGCTTTTGCTGATGCCTTTGGGCGGGTATTCAAAATAATACCTTTGACTAATAATGTTCTTGCCCACTTTGGAACATCAATGACACGTTCATCCATAAGAAATTCTCCAAGATATTTCTTAACATCTTTTGGGTTTGGACTTTCTGGAGAACCTAAATTGACTAATAAAACACCTTTCATTTTTAGTTATTGATTAATTTAAGGATTGGATATATTTTTTTGGAGTTGTTCCATATTGTTTTTTAAAAGCAGCAATAAAATGGCTCGCTGTGCTGTAACCAACTTTAAGCCCAACTTCATTAACATTGTTGGTTCCTGATTCTAACAATTTTCTAGCAACTTCCATTTTATAATCAAACAAAAAGCCATAAACTGTAGTGCCATAAATTTGTTTAAACCCTTCTTTTAGTTTTTTCAAACTAATATCTATTTCGGTAGCTAATTCTGCCAAAGTTGGAGGTTCGGCCATTCGCTTAATGATGATATCTTTGGCTTGTTTTATTTTTATAACATTCGATTCATCGGCCAAGAAAGGACATTGTTCTACATTGGCCTCTTCTCCTCTATTGAAATACAAACTTAGCAACTCGTAGACTTTTGCTTTGCAATACAACTCACGAAGATTTGAATTCAAATTATAATTGATAATTTGATTGAGAACAATCGCCATTGACGGTGAAATGAAGCCATCTTTATAATATTTTTTTAACTTGTTATCATCGTTCAAAAAAGTTATATAATTCGCTTCGTGGGAAAATAATGCATGAAATTTTTTGATAGATATCAAAACAGAAACCACCCAAGTATTTGGTTGAACAATCATGTGTATTGGTAAATCTCTTTGAGGATTATACAACAAAAGAGAATTTTCTTCAGGGATATCAAGAGTATAAGTATTATTATTGAAACAAAATTGAGTGGTCCCTTTTAGACAAAAATGAAACTGTATAAATGAATTATCAATTGCTTTTTCTAAAACCTTTGTAGTATCAAATTCATTTTGATAAGTCATTACCAAAAACCCTGATTCGATAGAAGTTTCCAAAAAAGTTCCTGTAGCGACATTTTTATCTGCAACTTTTGAAATGTTTGAATTTTTATTATTTAGATTCATTATAAATAAAAATTGTATTAGTGGTCAATTTTAACCTGATAATTTTATTTAAGTTGCAAAAATAAGAAATTATTGGGGACTAAACCCTAAACGACAAATAAAGTTCCTCTAGCGTTATTTTTTAGTTAACATACATGCTATTTTTGCACGCAACCGCAGGTATTATCCCAAATAAATGGAGCAACACAAAGACGACAAAAAAACTTCTTTTTATGTTATTGGTATCAGCCATAAAAAAGCAGATGCTAAATTACGTGGAGAGTTTAGTTTGAGTCCTACTAAAAAAGCCGCGCTACTCGATCAAGCAAAAGCAAAAGGAATAGAAAGCATTGTGGCAACTTCAACTTGTAATCGTACTGAAGTTTATGGCTTTGTACAACATCCTTCAGAATTAATTGATTTGCTATGCGAAAATACTACTGGCTCGGTAGATATTTTTAAATCTGTAGCCTACACTCTAAAAGATAATGCTGCAATTGAGCATATGTTTAGAGTTGGGGCAGGTTTGGACAGTCAAATTCTTGGCGACTTTGAAATCATAAGTCAATTGAAATCTAGTGCTCGTGTTTCAAAAAAATACAATTTACTAGATGCCTATTTAGAACGACTCATAAATTCAGTCATTCAAGCGAGTAAACGCATCAAAACAGAAACCAAGCTTTCCACAGGAGCGACTTCTGTTTCCTTTGCTTCGGTACAATACATTCTAAATTCTATCCAAGATGTAAATTCTAAAAATATTCTTCTTTTTGGAACAGGAAAAATAGGGAGAAATACTTGTGAAAACCTCATAAAACACACTAAAAACGATCACATTACCCTTATTAATAGAACTAGAGAACGTGCAGAAAAAATTGCAGGAAAATTTAAAGTTTTAGTTAAAGACTACAGTCAACTTCAAGAAGAAATTGAAAAAGCTGATATTTTAATTGTAGCCACTAGCGCACAAAATCCTACTATTGACAAGCAAATTATTCAAAACAAAAAAGAACTTTTGATCCTTGATTTATCAATACCAAAAAATGTTGATGAAAATGTGAGAAGCCTACCAAATGTTTCCCTAACACATTTAGACGAATTGTCCAATATTACAGATGAAACTCTAGAAAAAAGAAAAGAATTTATTCCTGTAGCAGAGGCTATAATTGAAGACATTAAAAGTGAATTTTTAGAATGGTTAGAATACAGAAAATTTGCCCCTACTATTAAAGCACTCAAAGAAAAATTAAATGTTTTTGCGGAAACAGAAATTGAAACACAACGCAAAAAGCTTGAAAATTTCAATAAACCTCAGGCAGACCTATTGAGTGCTCAGATTGTTCAAAAAATTACTAATCATTTTGCACACCACCTCAAAGAAGAAAACAATTCTGTTGACAATAGCTTAGAACTGATTCAAAAAATTTTTCAATTAGATAAATAAAATATGCCCAAAACCATTCGCATAGGAACAAGAGATAGTCAACTTGCGCTTTGGCAAGCAAAAACTGTTAAAGAACAATTAGAACATTTGGGGCATAAAACAGAGATTGTTCCTGTAAAATCAACTGGAGATTTAGTATTAAATCAACCAATTTATGAGCTTGGAATCACAGGTGTTTTTACACGCACGCTCGACATTGCTCTGCTTAACGAGGAGATTGATATTGCCGTACACTCCTTCAAAGATGTTCCTACAATACTCCCAAAAGGCATCATACAATCAGCGGTTTTAAAACGTGGAAACATAAGAGACACCCTAGTTTTTAAAAATAATGAAGAATTTTTGGCTCAAAAAGATGCAATTGTAGCAACTGGAAGTCTCAGAAGAAAGGCACAATGGCTGAATCGTTATCCAACACACACGATTGTTGGTCTTAGAGGAAACGTTAATACAAGACTGAAAAAACTAGAAGACAACAAAGACTGGAATGGTGCAGTTTTTGCCGCAGCTGGACTGGGGAGAATTGGCCTTACACCTGAAAATGCTGTCAATTTAGAGTGGATGGTTCCTGCACCAGCACAAGGCGCTATCATGATTGCCTGCTTAGAATCCGATAAAGAAACCTTGGAAATCTGTTCGGCATTAAATCACGAAGAAACTGAAATTTGCACACAAATGGAGCGTGCTTTCCTAAACAAATTAGAAGGTGGATGTAGTGCACCCATTGGAGCTTTGGCTTTCATAAAAGACGAAGAAATTCATTTCCATGGCATCATACTAAGTGAAGACGGCACAAAAAAAGTTGAAGCAAAACGCAGTGCACCCTTAGGAAAACACTCGTCGATTGTAGATGAGTGTGTGGAATTTATTGTTGAAAGAGGTGGAAAAAACTTGGTGAGTAAAACAGCCTTAAAGCCACAAAAAACCAATATCTTTTCTTCAAAAACACTTAGCGAAGGACAAAAAGATTTGTTTGCTGATGCTATTAAAGTTGAAAGTTCAGATTTCATAAAAACTACACCCAACAGAATCAAAACTTCGGTTCTGAAAAAGACTCATGAAAACGTCATCATAACAAGTAAAAATGGTGTTGAAGCACTACTGAACAATTGTGCTGCTGAAGATTTGAAATTCAAAACGATTTATTGTGTAGGACGGCGCACCAAAAAATTGATTGAACAAAAAATTGGCCCTGTTAAGCATAGCGCTAAAAATGCAAAACTACTTGCAGAACATTTAGTTGAGTTTCTGGACGGAACGGAAGTTTCCTATTTCTGTAGTGATATCAGAATGGACGACCTCCCCACGATTTTAACAAAAAATAATATTACTGTAAACGAAATATCGGCCTACAGCACAAAGCTCGAAGCACCAAAATTACCTAAATCTATAGAAGGCGTGATGCTGTATAGCCCATCGACTGTGCAGAGTTTTTTGAAAAACAACACGCCATATTGTGTGGCCTTTTGCATTGGCGAAACCACAGCCAAAGAAGCTG
>CBFIIL010000012.1:11841-38252 GCA_965662485.1 Flavobacteriaceae bacterium
ATAAAGACAAAAACAATGATTAAAAACGATTTATTTTTACGTGCATTAAAAGGCGAAACCGTACAACGTCCACCAGTATGGATGATGCGTCAAGCGGGGCGCTACTTGCCTGAATTTATGGCCATTCGAGAAAAATATGATTTTTTTACACGATGCCGAACTCCAGAACTCGCAAGCGAAATTACCGTTCAGCCCATCCGCCGTTTTGGAATGGACGCTGCGATTTTGTTTTGTGATATTCTTGTCATCCCGCAAGCCATGAATATTGAGGTTGAAATGAAACCAAATTTTGGCCCCTATTTACCGCATCCTGTCCGAACCCAAAAAGATGTAAACAATGTAATTGTACCAGACGTAAAAACCGAATTGGATTATGTGTACAAAGCCATAAAGGCCACCAAAGAATTGCTCAATGATGAAATTCCATTGATTGGTTTTGCAGGGTCGCCTTGGACCATTTTGTGTTATTGTGTACAAGGTCAAGGGAGCAAAAATTTTGATAAAGCAAAAGCACTTTGTTTTTCAAATCCTGTTGCAGCACATCAATTATTACAAAAAATTACAGATACGACTATTGCCTATTTAAAAGAAAAAGTAAACGCTGGTGTTAATGCGGTTCAAATTTTTGATTCATGGGGCGGTATGCTTTCCCCTACAGATTATCAAGAATTTTCATGGCAATATATTAATCAAATTATTGAAGCCCTAAAAGACGATGCTCCTGTGATTGCCTTTGGTAAAGGGTGTTGGTTTGCTTTGGGTGAAATGGCAAAATCTAATGCGTCTGCCTTGGGTGTCGATTGGACTTGTTCAGCTAGAAATGCAAGATATTTAACGGGTGGAAACATCACACTTCAAGGTAATTTTGACCCTTCAAGATTACTTTCTCCACCGTCTGAAATCAAAACAATGGTACATCAAATGATTGATGCTTTTGGTAAAGATAAATACATCGTAAATCTTGGCCATGGTATACTCCCCAACATCCCAGTAGATCATGCCAAAGCATTTATTGATGCTGTAAAATCATATAATTCATAAACCCCCTAAAATCTACCTATGATGAAAAATCAATTTTATAATTACATTGAACAATTACAAGACCAAATTACCTCAAAATTGGAGGCTATTGATGGTAAAGCAAAATTTAAAGAAGACTTATGGAAACGCAATGAAGGTGGTGGTGGCCGCACGCGAGTCATTCAAAACGGAAACGTTTTTGAAAAAGGCGGTGTAAATATTTCTAAAGTCCATGGGCCACTCCCCCCAGCCATGCAAAGCTATTTTAATGTTGGTGAAGTGGATTTTTTTGCTTGCGGTTTGAGTCTGGTTATTCATCCAAAAAGCCCCATGGTCCCCACAGTGCATGCCAATTGGCGTTATTTTGAAATGTATGATAAAGATGGAGCTATTGTAGATCAGTGGTTTGGCGGTGGACAAGATTTAACCCCATATTATTTGTTTGAAGAAGATGCAAAGCATTTTCATAGCGTCTGTAAATATGCATGCGACAAACACGACAAAAACTTTTACGAAGACTACAAAAAACGTTGCGACGAGTATTTCTACAACAGCCACAGAAATGAGGGTCGTGGTATTGGTGGATTGTTTTTCGATTATTGTAAAGCAAACGACACCATGGATATGCAACAGTGGTACGATTTTGTAACTGAAGTTGGCGATAGTTTCTTGGAAGCTTACACCCCCATTGTCGAGAAAAGAAAAACCCTAACATACACAAAAGCTCAACGCGATTGGCAAGAAATCAGACGAGGGCGTTATGTAGAATTTAATTTGGTGCATGACAAAGGCACCTTGTTTGGACTAAAAACAAACGGTAGAATTGAAAGTATTTTGATGAGTCTCCCCGCACATGTGCAGTGGGTGTATGATCATCACCCTGAAGAAGGGAGCGAAGAAGAAAAGTTAATTGAAGTCTTAAAAAACCCTGTTGAATGGGTTTAGTAAGCTCAAAGCATAAAGCTATAAGTTTAAAGCTAAAAGCGATAAGTTATGGTCGATTATAAAAATTACAAAGTATGGCAAAAGTCTCATGAACTTGTAATTGATATATATCAAATCACTTCAACTTTCCCAAAGTCTGAGCAATTCAATCTTGTTTCACAAATTAACCGTGCAAGCTTGTCCGTACCCACCAATATTGTAGAAGGTTGTGGTAGAGAAACTCAGAAAGAATTAATAAGATTCCTCTATATTTCATCAGGTTCTGCTCATGAGTTAGAGTACTTGATTTTGGTGTCCAGTGAATTAAAATTTATCTCTACAAAAGACTCTAAAACACTTTTGAAAAAAATAGATGAGCTTAAAAAAATGTTATTTTCATTAATCAAAACCATTAAAAAATCACTTTAAGCTTTTGGCTTAAAACTTAAAACTAATAGTATGTATCCATTAAGAAGAAACAGACGTTTACGCGCCAACGCATCCATTCGAAGTTTAGTGCGTGAAAACAGCATTACACCAAATGACTTTTTAGTCCCTCTTTTTGTTGTTGAAGGTAAAGGCATTAAAGACGAAATTCCATCGATGCCCAATTATTTCCGCTTTAGTTTGGATACGCTTCAAGCGGAGGTAAAACTTTTGTGGTCTTTGGGGCTTAAAGCCGTTTTGTTGTTTGTCAAAGTTGAGGATAACTTGAAAGACAACCGTGGAACAGAGGCGCTAAATCCCAATGGGCTGATGCAACGTGCCATTAAAACCATCAAAAATACCTGTCCAGAAATGTTGGTTATGACCGATGTGGCCTTGGACCCCTATTCCATTTATGGCCATGATGGCATTATAGAAAATGGAAAAATCGTTAACGACCCTACCGTTGATGTTTTAGCACAAATGAGTTTGTCTCATGCCGAAGCTGGAGCCAATTTTGTTGCCCCTAGCGACATGATGGATGGCCGCATTTTAAGCATAAGAGAGGCGTTGGAAGACGATGGATTTATAGACACTGGCATTATGAGTTATAGCGCCAAATATGCCTCATCTTTTTATGGCCCGTTTAGAGATGCACTGGATTCTGCACCAGCAGCAAAAGATAATATTCCGAAAGACAAAAAAACCTACCAAATGGACTTTGCCAACCGCTTTGAAGCCCTGCGCGAAACCGAAATGGATATTGATGAAGGCGCCGATATTGTGATGGTCAAACCTGGATTGGCCTATTTGGATATCATTAGAGAAGTCAAAAATGAATTTGACGTCCCTGTAGCGGCCTATCAAGTGAGTGGCGAGTATGCCATGATTAAAGCCGCAAGCGAAAAAGGATGGTTAGACCACGACCAAGCGGTACTAGAAACCACCATGGCGTTTAAACGTGCTGGGGCTGATCTTATTGCGAGTTATTTTGCGAAAAATATTGTTAAGATAATTGGTTAAGTTTAAAGAGGGGCTATTTTTTAATTATCTTTAAACCAAATTACAAACAACATGAACATACTTAAGCGTACGCTAAAATGGGGCCTACTGACCGTTATTGGTCTTATCGCCATCCTTTATATTACGGACACAGACTACCTGCTTAAAGCCGTTAGGACCATTTATGCAAAGGGCTATACCACCGCGTTTTTAGAAGATTATAAAGAGTTTGACAATGTTGAAATTTTGAATGGTACCCCTCAGCCCTGGCCCATTCATAAAGACTACAACAGCGTTACTGAAACAGAACGTCTTCAAAAATACAATGATGCTTATGGCACCATCGCCTATGTCATCATTAAAAATGACAGCATTTGGTTTGAAAATTATTATGATGGTTTTGGTGAAGATTCAAAAACCAACTCTTTTTCAATGGCCAAAAGCTATGTGTCTGGGCTTATGGGCAAGGCCATCGAAGAGGGGTATATAAAAAGTTTGGATCAGCCCGTAAGTGATTTTTTTCCTGAATTTAGCGAAGGTCTTGCGGCCAAAATGACCGTTGGCGATTTGTCCTCTATGGCTTCGGGGACCAATTGGGATGAGAAATATTACTCCCCTCTGTCCATCACCACTCGTGCCTATTTTGATGATGATTTAGAGAAAGTTATTCTTGGGCTTAAAGTTGTTAAGGAACCTGGTCAAGCGTATAAATACTCTAGTGGAGACACACAACTCTTGGCCATGGTCATTGAAAAAGCAACAGGGAAAAAGCTGTATAATTACCTCACCGAAAGTTTTTGGAAACCTTTGGGCAGCGAAAACCCAGCCCTGTGGCAAGTCGATAGTGAAGCACACGACTTGGTAAAGGCCTACTGCTGTATTGCCAGCAATGCCAAAGATTTTGCGCGCTTTGGGAAACTCTACAAAGACCATGGAAAATGGAACGGTAAACAACTGTTGGACTCTGCTTTCGTTGCAAAGTCAACAACGCCACGCTTTGCCGAAAGTCCACAATATGGTTATGGCTTTTGGATGCAAAAACGAGATGGAAAATCCTTTTTTATGATGCGTGGGCATCTTGGTCAGTATGTCATTGTTGAACCGGAAGATAACATCATCATAGTACGTCTTGGCCATCAAAAATCGCCTGATGCAGCAAGTCAAATCTTTTCGGATGACATCTCTATCTACATCGAAGAAGCCTATAAAATGTTAAACAATGCTCTCCAAACTCAACCTTGAACATATTGTATTTTTAGATATTGAAACTGTTCCAGAAGTTCAAAATTTTACAGATTTAAGCGCTGATAAGCAAGAACTTTGGACGCAAAAATCACAGTACCAGCGTAAAGATGAATTTACAGCTGAAGAATTTTATCCTCGTGCGGGGATTTGGGCCGAATTTGGCAAAATCATCTGTATTTCTGTCGGTTATTTTGCGTCGAACGAAGATGCTAGAGCATTTAGAATCACGACCTTTTCTGGAGAAGAACTCGATATTTTAACCCAATTTAAAACATTGCTTGAAACGCATTTTAACCGCCCAAAACACTTGCTTTGTGCACACAATGGCAAAGAATTTGACTTTCCGTACATTGCACGCAGGATGCTGATTCACCACATAAAACTCCCCTCGAAGCTTAATCTATTTGGGAAAAAACCATGGGAGGTTCCACATCTAGACACCCTCGAATTGTGGAAATTTGGTGATTATAAACACTACACATCCCTTAAATTAATGACCAATGTGTTGGGCATCCCCTCACCCAAAGACGATATTGATGGCAGCGAAATTTATCGTGTGTTTTATGAAGACAATGATATCGAGCGCATTATTTCTTATTGTGAAAAAGACACCTTGGCTGTGGCGCAAATTTTACTTAGGCTTCGCGGTGATGACTTGTTAAACAAAAACGAAATTGCTTATATTTAAGCAATGAAAAATCATCCACTACTTCGTATAGAAAACTTATCTGTTGCTTTTAAAAAAAATGCGATAATAAAACGCATACTTCATAGCATAAGTTTTGATGTTTTTAAAAACGAAATATTAGGCGTTGTAGGAGAGTCTGGAAGTGGAAAGTCCATCACAGCATTATCCATTATGCGACTTCTAAAAACAACACAGATTGAGGGGAAAATTATTTATGATGACATGAATCTAAACACCCTACCTTTAAAAAAAATGGAACGTATTCGGGGCCGTAAAATCAGTATGATTTTTCAAGAACCGATGAGTGCTTTGAACCCTTCAATGCGTTGTGGAGTTCAAGTTAAAGAGGTGCTATTACAGCACAATATTGTGCCTAAAAAAGAGGTCTATTCAGAAATTTTCAGATTGTTTAAAAGTGTAAAAATCCCAAACCCCGAACATGCTTTTAATAAATACCCTCATGAACTTTCAGGAGGGCAACAACAACGCGTAATGATTGCTATGGCGATTGCCTGCAAACCCGATATCTTGATTGCAGATGAGCCCACTACAGCTTTGGATGTAACCGTTCAAAATGAAATTATTAAACTGATTCAAGAACTACAAAAAGAGACACAAATGAGTGTTATTTTTATCAGTCACGATTTAGCATTAGTTTCTGAAATTGCACACAGAACAGTGGTCATGTACAAAGGAAAAATTGTGGAACAAGGTACCACAATATCAATTTTCAAAACTCCTAAAAACGATTATACAAAAGCCCTTATTGCTGCGCGACCCTCTCTTAATGTGCGCTTGAAAAAGCTCCCAACAGTTGAAGATGTTTTATCCAAAACAATGTCTTTAGAAAAAGTTTCAAAAAAAACCCGTAAAGAAAAACATATAGAATTATATTGTAATCCGCCACTTTTAGAAGTGATTGATTTAGAAAAAATCTACTACTCTAAAGTTGGTGTTTTTAGTAAACAAAACGATTTTAAAGCCATTAGTAATATTAGTTTCAAACTTTATGAAGGAGAAACACTAGGACTAGTTGGTGAATCGGGGTGCGGAAAGTCTACTTTAGGGAAAGCTATTTTACAACTTGATAAAGCAACTTCAGGAACTATATTTTATAGAGGTCATGACTTGCAAAAAATGTCCAAAAGAGAAATTAGAAAACTGCGTAAAGAAATTCAAATCATCTTTCAAGATCCATTTGCATCACTCAATCCAAGGTTAACTGTTGGTGAAGCGATTTTAGAGCCAATGGTAGTACATAGCCTTTATAACAATACTACTGAACGCATACAAAAAGTAAAAGATCTTCTTAAAAAAGTGGGTTTAGACACTTCTTCTTTTGATCGTTACCCTCATGAATTTTCTGGAGGGCAGCGTCAGCGTATTGGCATTGCAAGAACTATTGCCTTACAACCAAAACTAATTGTATGTGACGAATCTGTTTCTGCGCTGGATATTTCGGTTCAAGCACAAGTTTTAAACCTTTTAAATGCTTTAAAAGAGGAATTTAAATTTACTTATATTTTTATTTCTCACGACTTAGCAGTCGTAAAATATATGGCAGACCAGTTGTTAATTATGAATCAAGGAAAAATTGTAGAAAGCGGTGAAGCTGATGATATTTATAAAGCACCAAAAAATGCGTATACAAAACGACTTATCAACGCAATTCCAAAAGGTTTATAAAACCATTTCTGGGATATCCCCTTGAACAATAAGCTCCCCTTCCGTTGCTGCTTTAATCTCCTCCACAGTTACTCCTGGTGCACGTTCTAATAATTTAAACCCTTGATTTGTAACTTCTATAACGGCTAAATTTGTGACTATTTTTTTGACACAATTGACTCCAGTGAGGGGTAAACTACAGCGCTTCAAAAGTTTAGACGCTCCTTTTTTGTTGGTATGCATCATAGCTACAATAATATTGTCTGCACTAGCCACCAAATCCATTGCGCCACCCATGCCTTTGACCAAGCGTCCTGGTATTTTCCAATTGGCAATATCTCCATTTTCAGCAACTTCCATAGCGCCCAAAATAGTTAAATCAACATGCTGACCTCTTATCATAGAAAAACTCATGGCCGAGTCAAAATAACTTGCACCGTCCAAAGCGGTTATGGTTTGTTTCCCTGCGTTGATCAAATCTGCATCTTCCTCGCCCTCATATGGAAAAGGTCCCATCCCTAAAATTCCATTTTCACTTTGAAATTCGACCTCTATATCTTCTCTAACAAAATTGGCTACAAGAGTTGGTATTCCAATACCTAGATTGACATAATATCCGTTTTTGACTTCTTTTGCGATACGTTTTGCAATTCTATTTTTATCTAACATAGCGTTTTGTTTTTAGTTTTTTGGGGTAATGGTTCGTTGTTCAATACGCTTTTCATAATCTTTCCCTTGAAAAATACGCTGTACGAAAATTCCTGGGATATGAATTTGATTGGGGTCTAAAGCACCAACGGGTACCAACTCCTCCACTTCTGCTACAGTGATTTTGGCAGCGCCACACATATTTGGATTAAAATTTCTTGCGGTTCCTTTAAAAATTAAATTCCCAGCAGCATCTCCTTTCCATGCTTTAACGAATGAAAAGTCAGCCTTAAACGCATGTTCAAGAACATACATTTTTCCATCAAACTCTCGAGTTTCTTTTCCTTCTGCCACCTCTGTTCCAAAACCTGCAGGTGTATAAATTGCTGGAAATCCAGCTTGAGCCGCTCTACAGCGTTCGGCCAAAGTCCCCTGAGGAATAAGCTCTACATCCAACTCGCCAGAAAGCATTTGACGTTCAAATTCATCATTTTCCCCAACATAGGATGACACCATTTTTTTGATTTGATGCTTTTGTAGTAAAAGCCCAAGTCCAAAATCATCAACCCCAGCATTGTTAGAAATACATGTTAAATTATTGACATTCATAGCAACAAGTTCGGAGATTGCATTTTCTGGAATACCACACAATCCAAACCCGCCCAATAGTAAAGTCATGCCACTTTCAACACCCTTTAAGGCTGCTTGTACATTATCTACTTGTTTATTTATCATAATACTATTTTGAGATTATACGTTAATAAAAATTTAATTGTAATCTAAAAGTCAATATCTGGTGTAATTTCTTGTTGTTCTAAAACATTGCCATCATCGTTTGATGTCATATTTTCACATTCTGTAATTATGGTTAGTTGTTCTGGTTTTTCAAATTCTTCTTTTGAAATTTCTAAATCTTCATTTTCATAACAGCCTTTCATATAATTGGCCCAAATAGGAAGTGCCATAGAAGCACCTTGCCCATAAGTTATTGTTTTAAAATGTGTTGCCCGATCTTCGCCACCAACCCATACGCCAGTGACCAAATTGGGAACCATTCCCATAAACCATCCGTCACTATGGTTTTGTGTTGTTCCTGTTTTTCCAGCAATGGGATTATCAAACTCATAGGGATAACCTGTTATGATTTCTTTATATACGGCTTGATTTTTAGCGAAACTATGGCGTAAACGTTGTCCAGAGCCAAATTGGGTTACACCTTCCATTAAATTAACAACCACATAAGCAATTTCTTCGCTTAAAACATCTTTGGTTTCTGGAGAGAACTGATACAATAATGTGCCGTTTTTGTCTTCAATATGAGTAACCATTACAGGCTTTGTATATACCCCTTTATTAGCAAAAGTTGAATAGGCTGCAACCATTTCATAGACGCTCAAATCTGGTGTTCCAAGAGCAATAGATGGAACAGCAGGAAGATTTTGTTCTACCCCCAAGCTTTTTGCTAAATTGATAACAGGTTGAGGGCCAATTTCATTCATCAATCTAGCAGTAATTGTATTTCTTGAATTTGCTAAGGCAGACTTTAGCGTTTCAAATCCAGAGTAATTTTTATTTGAGTTTCTTGGTGCCCATGGTTTCACATTCCCAAATTTATTGGCCGGGATTGTAATTTGTGCTTTTGGAAAAGTATCACATGGCGACAAATGAAGTTGATCTATGGCTGCAGCATATACAAATGGCTTAAACGTCGAACCAACCTGTCGTTTGCCTTGTTTAACCATATCGTACTGAAAATGTTTATAGTTAAAACCGCCAACCCAAGCTTTTACAAAACCAGTTTGAGGTTCCATAGACATCATCCCCGATCTTAAAAATGATTTGTAATAACGCATAGAATCCATTGGGGTCATTACAGTGTCAATTTCATTATTTTCTGCCGTCCAAGAAAATATTTTCATTTTGGTTGGGGTTTTAAATGACGCTACAATTTCCTCTACAGGCTTCTTTAAATCGTAACGCATTTTTCGCCAACGTTCCGATCGCTTCATTCCAATTTTTAATAATTGGTCTATTTCTTCTTTTTCTAAATCCAAAAATGGTGCTGTTCTATTTCTTCGTGGGGTGTTTTGAACAAAAAATTCTGCTTGAAGTGCTTTCATGTGGTCTGTAACTGCTACTTCTGCAATAGACTGCATTCGTGAATCAAGAGTTGTATAGACTTTTAAACCATCTTTATAGATGTTATACTTTTCGCCATTGGGTTTTCTATTTTCTGGTTGATTTATCCATTCTTTTAAAAATGTTTTTAAATAAGCCCTAAAATATGTAGCAATGCCCTCTCTGTGGGACTCTGGAGTATAGTTTAAATCCAAGGGGGTTTGCTGTAATGAATCTTTTACTTGTTCTGAAATAAAATCGTATTTAGCCATTTGTGCTAGCACTACATTTCTACGGTTTTTTGTCCCCACCGGATTGCGTTTTGGTCTTGGATTGTATAAGGATGAGTTTTTGAACATCCCTACTAACATTGCTGATTCTTTAAGATCTAAAGCAGAAGGTTCTTTCCCAAAATAAATACGCGCTGCACTTCGGATACCATCGGCGTTATTTCCAAAATCATAGATATTAAAATATTGGGCAATAATTTCTTCTTTAGTGTATTGTTTTTCCAAGCGCGTAGCAATCACCCACTCTTTTATTTTTTGAGTAATTCGGCCAAGTGTATTTCTAGAGCCTTCACCATGAAAAAGTTGTTTCGCCAATTGCTGAGATATAGTACTTGCTCCGCCACCTTTTCCAAGTTTAAAAAGCGCTCTTAATGTCCCTCTTGCATCAATGCCTGCGTGGTCAAAATAACGAATATCTTCTGTGGCAATTAAGGCGTCAACCAAATGTTTTGGAAGTTCATCAAACCCTATGGGGGTGCGGTTGTCTTCATAATAAAACTTGCCTAAAGTTTCGCCATCTGATGAAATAACTTCAGTGGCTAAATTTGTTCGAGGATTCTCTAAAACTGTATGGTCGGGCATAAATCCAAAAGCACCAAATGAGGCTAAAAGTAAAATGAATGGAATAAATAAAATCCCTAATAGAAATGACATCCAAAACCAACGTTTTGGTTTTGAAAAATCTGTTTTTGATGTTGTTTTTTTCTTAGCCATAATAAATTATTTACTATTCCAAGTCTTCTATGCAAAACCCCACGTCCAAAACACCCTCTAATGTACTTATCCCAGAAACTTCGTCGAGTGCACGCATGGCATGGTTTATTGTTATGGTGTATTCTCCAACTTCCGAAAACACAAAAGGTGTTGTATGTCCTTTATACCATAGTTTGTGTTCTTTTATAGACATAAGCCCTCTACCTAACATAGCACCGTTTGGCAGAGCCATGGTATATTCTAAAGTGTCTTTTTCAATTTTCCCATTCGGATATTCTAAATCAACAATAAGAAATAAATTACTGTATTTATAGTCTTCAGACGTTCTTATTTTTATGTATAAGTTTTGATTTTGTAGCGAGTCCTCAATCACAAAATTATATGAAATAATTTGATTTTTATCCCATACATTATCAACTGAGGTGTAGCGATCGAATGAACTATTTTGATGACACGATGTCATCAAAAAGACAACTAAAAATCCAAACACAAATCTAGTTTGCATTTTTTTGAACTTTAGGTTTTTTGTTGCTTTGGTTGTTTTCATTTCGGGGTTTTCGATTGAAATGGCGCTTTTTATTTCTTTGCCTTTTATTTTTTTTCGGCTTATCAAAACGCGTTAAACTGTCTTGTCCCACAACGTTTTCAAAATCTATTTTAGTATCCATTGTATCAGAAAGTTCAGCAGCATAATCTTCTAAGCTATTTGCTTTTTCTCCAGACTTATTCAATGCGATAATGGCGTTGGATTGTTCTGTTGTTAACTTAAACCAATTCATCCATTCACCCTCGTAGGCGTACCACATTATTCCTTTAAATATGTCTGTTTTCTGGCATACGGCAATACCTTTTTCTGTTTTGAGTTTAATATTTGTTTTTGGAAATGATTTTAGAGCATCCAAATAAGCATCTAACTCATAATTCAAACAGCATTTTAGTTTTCCACATTGGCCCGCCAATTTTAATGGATTTAAAGACAATTGCTGATAGCGTGCCGCAGAGGTACTTACAGATCTAAAATCTGTAAGCCATGTAGAGCAGCATAATTCTCGCCCACAAGAACCAATACCTCCGAGTCGAGCAGCTTCTTGACGCAATCCAACTTGTTTCATTTCAATACGAATTCTAAATTCTCTTGCGTATAGTTTGATGAGTTCCCGAAAATCAACACGCCTATCAGCAGTATAATAAAAGGTTGCTTTACTACCATCACCTTGAAACTCAATATCTGAGATTTTCATATCAAGCCTCAAATCTATTGCAAATTGGCGCGCCTTGACTTGCATGGCTTCTTCTTTGTCTCTAGATTCAATCCATATATCAATATCTCTTTGAGAGGCTTTGCGATAAATCTTAAAAATTTTATCTGGATTTTCGGAGATTTTCTTGCGTTTCATCTGAACCTTTACAAGCTCCCCTGTAAGTGTAACCATTCCTATATCGTGTCCAGATTCCGCTTGAGTAGCTACGATATCTCCTATACTTAGCGATAGATTTTCTGTGTTCTCATAATAATACTTACGGCCATTTTTAAAGCGCACCTCCACCCAATTAAAAGGTATAACATCATTGGGTAGGCTCATATTGGACAACCAATCAAAAACAGTCAATTTATTGCATGAATCTGTACCACAAGTTCCATTATTTTTGCATCCTTTTGGCTGACCGCTTTTATTTGTTGCACAACTTGCACACCCCATACTTTTCTCTTGAATTTGCTTATGCAGAACACAGGCAATTGTTTGTATTAAATTTGTACGTAAATATAAACTTATTTAATAACTTAAAAAAAGATTCAGCACTTACAAAGATACATCTGACTTAGTTTTCGACTTTTTTTTAAGTGTTTCAAAAATGTTTCTAAGGTCTTTTTTGTACGGTAAATGGTCTGCTCTACCTTTCTTAAAAATGTCATTACTGTTCCCTTGTCCTTTACGCAAAGCTTTTTGTTCTTCGTAAGGTAAGCGATTGATTTCCATACATTGTGTGGAGCAACAGTTCTCCATAGTTTCTTTACAGCTATCGCATTGAATAAAAAGCAAATGACAAGCTTCATTAGCGCAATTGACATGAATATCTGCAGGAGATCCGCATTGATGACATTGTGCAATAACTTCATCAGATATTTTTTCTGCACGTCTTTGGTCAAAAACAAAGTTTTTGCCCAGAAATTTATTTTCTATGCCTAATGCATTGACTTGTCGGGCATAATTTATAATCCCACCTTCTAGTTGGTATACATTTTTAAATCCTTTGTGTTTGTAATAGGCACTCGCTTTTTCACAACGAATCCCTCCCGTACAATACATGACTAGCTTTTTGTTTTCTTTGTGTTCTTTAAGTTGATCTTCAATCAAATCTAAAGAATCTCTAAATGTATCAACGTCTGGTGTTACTGCGTTTTTGAAGTGCCCTATTTCACTTTCATAATGATTTCTCATATCAACCAAAACAGCGCTTTCGTCCTCTATAAGTTCATTAAATTTAACCGCATTGACGTGGGTTCCAATATCTGTAACATCAAAAGTATCGTCGTTTAAGCCATCTGCAACAATTTTATCTCTCACTTTTACTTTGAGTTTTAAAAATGAATACATGTCTTGCTCAATGGCAATATTTAGTCGGACATTTTCTAAAAATGAAATGGTGTCCAAATGCGTTTTAAAAACACCAAAATTTTCGGCTGGCACAGACAATTGTGCATTAATACCTTCGTGAGCAACATAAATTCGCCCAAGAACATCAATATCGTTCCAAAACAAAAATAAATGGTTTCTGAGTAGTTCAGGATTGCCTATTTTGGCATACTTGTAGAAAGAGATTGTAAGACGGTCTTTACCGGCTTTTTTTATAAGTTCTGCTCTTTCATTATTGCTTAAGTTGTTGTACAGTTGCATGCTATACTAGTGTTAAGTTAATGAATATTTGAGCTACAAATGTAATATTTTTTATTGTTTAGAATAATCCGTCAACTTATTTGGAGAATATAATTTTAAAAAAATAGACTGATGAACGTTAAAATTGTACAAAAAGCGGTTTTTATTTGTATAGATTTTAGAAAGAAATAGTATTTTAGCATGGCTAAATCAATCCTAAAAAATTTATAAAATGAGCAACGAAAAAGAAGCAAAACTCAAAGCCTTAAAATTAACGCTTGACAAATTAGATAAAGCCTATGGAAAAGGTACAGTTATGAAAATGAGTGATGCTCCAGTTATTGACGTAGACGTCATCTCATCGGGGTCTCTTGGATTGGATCTTGCCTTAGGAGTCGGGGGGTATCCAAAAGGAAGAGTTGTAGAAATTTATGGCCCTGAATCTTCGGGTAAAACAACTCTAACACTTCATGCTATTGCTGAAACTCAAAAAGCGGGCGGAATTGCCGCATTTATTGATGCTGAACATGCTTTTGATCGTTTTTATGCCCAAAACTTAGGTGTAGATATTGATAACCTCATCATCTCTCAGCCCGATAATGGAGAGCAAGCTCTTGAAATTGCTGATAACCTTGTACGTTCTGGTGCCATTGATATGATTGTGATTGATTCCGTTGCAGCATTGACCCCAAAAAGTGAAATTGAAGGTGAAATGGGCGACTCAAAAATGGGACTACATGCACGTTTAATGTCTCAAGCCCTAAGAAAACTAACAGGATCTATTAGCAAAACAAATTGCACAATGGTTTTTATAAACCAGTTGCGCGAAAAAATTGGAGTAATGTTTGGAAATCCTGAAACAACAACTGGTGGAAATGCTCTAAAATTTTATGCCTCTGTTCGATTAGATATCAGACGTTCTACACAAATTAAGGATAGTGATGGAACTGTTCGTGGTAATAAAACTCGAGTAAAAGTGGTGAAAAACAAAGTTGCTCCGCCATTCAAACTCGCAGAATTTGACATCATGTATGGAGAAGGGGTTTCAAAAGTTGGAGAAGTATTAGATCTTGCTGTAGATTTTGATATTGTAAAGAAAAGTGGTTCTTGGTTTAGCTATGACGAAACAAAACTTGGTCAAGGTCGTGATGCCGTTAAACAAATGATCAAAGACAATCCAGACCTTATGGATGAATTAGAAGAAAAAATTAAAGCAGCGATAAAAGGAAATGCTGAATAAATAGATTATTTAGTCTTACTGCTTTCTAAGGAATTGAGCAATAGGTTATAAACCTCATTGCTCATTTTTTTTGCAGCGTCTTTTTTATACTTTTCAGGATTTAAAAATGAATGCCCAATGGCTCTCATTTTTCCTGGACTTCCGCTAAAAAAAGTATATGATAAGCGTTTTTTATTGTCAAAAAAAGTAATTGGGACCAATGGTAATTTGTGGTCAACAGCCAAACGAAATGCCCCCATTTTAAAACGATCTAAAGTGATGGATTCTTCTGGCACTCCACCTTCTGGAAAAATACAAATACTGAGCCCACTTTCAATGCGCTTTTGTGCACTTTTGAAAACAGCTTGTCTACTTTTGGCATTACCACGATCAACCAAAATACAGCTGCGTTTATAGAAAAAACCAAATAATGGAATTCGTGCTAATTCTTTTTTCCCAACAAAGACAAATGGATGGTCTTTTATAATGGCAAACATCAACATAATGTCAGTCATTGAAGTGTGGTTAGCCACAAAAATGTAGCTCTGACCTTTTTCTAATTTTTGAGCCCATTTTATGCTCCAATAAAATCCCATCCCTATCAAAATGCACTTTGCCCACACTCGTGCCAATTTGAAAAAGAAAGGATACCAAGATGACTTTAAAATTGAAACGAACAGTAAAGGAAATAAAATAACTATAGTAATCCCTACTAAAACATAGAACCAAATTCTATAGAGTATCCAAAGTGGGTATTGTATTAGCTTCATCAACATCAAAACTAGTAAAAATATTGAGCCTTTTGCTCAAAAAAAGTACCTTTGTAGAGAAATCAAAGAAACAAAAGCCACATGGCCAGAATTTTAACAGGCGTACAAAGCACCGGAACGCCACATTTGGGGAATATTTTAGGAGCAATCTTACCTGCAATCAAAATGAGTAATGACAGTAAGAACGATTCTTTTTTATTTATTGCCGATTTACATTCGTTAACACAAATTAAAAACGCAGAAATTCTGCGTCAAAATACATTATCCACTGCAGCAACATGGCTTGCTTTTGGATTGGATATCGAAAAAACTGTTTTTTACAAACAAAGCGATGTGCCTCAAGCAACAGAACTTGCGTGGTACCTTAGTTGTTTTTTCCCTTTTTCTAGATTAGAATTAGCCCATAGCTTTAAAGATAAAGCCAGTCGATTAGAAGACGTCAATGGAGGGTTGTTTTCCTATCCTATGCTTATGGCTGCCGATATTTTATTGTATGATGCCAATATCATTCCTGTTGGAAAGGACCAATTGCAACACATTGAAATGACCAGAGATGTTGCTTCTAGATTTCATGCCAAAATGGGAGAAACCTTTGTATTACCTGAAGCTAAAATTCAAGAACAAACTAAACTTATCCCTGGAATTGATGGGCAAAAAATGAGTAAAAGCAAAAATAATGTTATAAATATTTTTCAAAATGATAAAGCTTTACGCAAACAAATTATGTCTATTCAAACAGATAGCACGCCATTAGAAGCACCTAAAGATTGGAAAACATGCAACTGTTTTGCAATTTATTCCCTTCTTGCTTCAGAAGAAGAGGTGAAAATTATGAAATCAAACTATGAAGCTGGAGGCTATGGTTATGGTCATGCCAAACAAGCGTTATTTGATCTGATATGTAAGACTTTTTCTGAAGAACGCAGTCGCTACAGCCACTATATGTCACAGCCCGAAGAAGTAGAAAAAGCGTTAGCCGTTGGGGCAAAAAAAGCAACTGCAGTTGCAAATAATGTTTTGAATCGTGTTCGTAAAAAGTTAGGGTACTAAATCAATTCAAATTCTTTTCCAGGCAAAGGACGTACCACTCCTTTGAGTTCTAAATTTAAAAGTAAATAGGCTGCTTTTGAAGTTGGTATTTCACAATTCAAGGCAATTAAATCTAAAAGAGTTTTTCCTTCTTTTTTTAAAAAATCATACACAATTTGTTCGGCCGGTTCTAAGTCTATAAATAGTACTTTTTGAATGGGTTTGGGTTTTGTTTCTAAGTTCCAATTAAGAATGTATGGCACATCTGCTGGAGTAGATAACAAATGAGCACTTTTAGTTTTAATTAATGTATTGCAGCCAACGCTTTGCGAATCGCCAATACGTCCAGGAATAGCAAAAACTTCACGATTATACCCAAAAGCAATATTAGCCGTAACTAAGCTCCCTCCTTTTGCTCCAGATTCAATAACAATAGTCGCTTCACTTAGGCCAGCAATTAGTCTATTTCTTTTTAAAAAATTTGAAGGGTCAAACACAGCAGTGCTCCAAAAGTCTGTAACAAATCCTCCATTTTTTTCTACGGCACTACGGTATTTCTCATGCAAAGACGGGTAGGTATTTTGTAGTCCTTGTGCCATACAACCAACCGTTTGTAAATTAAGATTTAGTGCCGATTTGTGAGCCGTAATATCTGTACCATAAGCAAACCCTGATACTATAATTGGATTAAATACAGAAAGTGAATTCACTAACTCCTCGCACTGCTTTTTGCCATAAGACGTAAGTTTTCGAGTTCCAACTATACTAATTACTGGAGATGTATCCCATTTGATGTTTCCTTTTTGGAACAAAACGATTGGACCATCAATACAATGTTTTAATCGATATGGATAATCCTCATTATCAAAATAATAGGCTTTAATGTCATTTTTTTGAACAAACTCAAGTTCTTTTTCTGCAATTTTTAAGGTATTTGAATGTTGTAATGCTTTGACAATCACGGTGCCAATTCCGTCTATGGACTGTAGTGCTTGTTTTGATGTTTTAAAAACAGCTTCAGGACTTCCGCAATGTTGAATGAGTTTTTTGGCGGTAATATCACCAATGTTTGGAACGGCCTGTAAAGCCAAAGCATAATGCAATTGTGTAGGATTCATTTGGGAAAAATTTGTATGTAAATATATAAAAACTGTTAGATAAACTTCTTCTTTTGGCTTTTATGGAAATTCAAAAAAAATTTATACATTTGATTTCATGCAACTAAGCCAATACATAAGCAATCTTCTATATCGCTACGACTGTGTAGTAGTGCCAGAATTTGGAGCGTTTTTGGCGCATAAAATTCCTGCTAAAATTCAAGAAAACAAGAATTCATTTTATCCTCCATCAAAACGATTGTCATTCAATGCTCAGCTGCAAACTAATGATGGTGTTTTAGCAAATCATATTTCAGAAATTGAGCAAATTTCTTACAAAAATGCATTAGCAAAAATTGCTAAACAAGTGACAACTCTTAAACAGCGTTTGGAAAAAAATGAAACTGTAGAACTTCATAATCTTGGTGAATTACAAAACACTAAAGATGGTCAGTTACTTTTTGAACCCTCTTACCATTTAAATTATTTGACAGAAGCTTTTGGATTAACACAATTTGTTTCACCAGCGATTTCTAGAGCTAAACATCTAAAAGTAGTTGAAGACATTGAGGGCAAAGCGCCTATTGCTTTATCCCCAAGAAAACAAAAAACACAATCTGTTTTTAAATATGCTGCTATTGCTGTTATCATGCTAGGGCTTGGTGGAGTTTTTGGGTCAAATGCATATATGCAACATATCGAGCAGCAAAATATTTTGGCACAAGAAAAAGCTAATATTGCTTTAGACAATAAAATACAAGAAGCTACTTTTGTAGTAAGCACTCCTTTGCCAGCCATTACTTTGGATGTGAATAAGTCATATGGAAACTTCCATATTGTAGCAGGTGCTTTTAGAATTGAAGCCAATTGTGATCGTAAGCTACGTCAACTAAAACGTCTTGGGTACAATGCTCGAAAGATTGGTCAAAATCGCTATGGGTTACATCAAGTCGTGTACGATAGCTACCAAACACGACAAGAAGCCCAACGTGCACTTTATAGCATTAAGCGCACACAAGACGCTACTGCTTGGCTACTTATTAAGGCATTGCCATAAGATTTATTTTATCATTTTTATACAAATCAATTAATCTAATGATTATCAATGCATTAAAAATAGCATTGTTGCTTTTATTTGTTTAAGCTTAATTTTTTAATTATCTTTAATACATTACGGTTGATTTTTCCCATTAAATCTACAACATGAAACCTAAAATTATTAAGGCAGTACTATTACTTTCGGCAAGTATCTATTTATGTGTTTATTTTTATCTCAATGATTTTTTGTTAAAAAGCATAGGAATTCTATTTTTAGGCATTTCGATTTCAATCATTGTGTTTTTAAAAAACAATAATGGCCTTGAATAATAAAATACGAAAGAATGTCGAAGGGATAATTGTATTTATTATTACAATTATTATATTTTTAAACTTAATTTATGATGATTTAATTAATAAATGGGTATTGTCTTCTACCTATTTAATATTAGCTGCGGTGATTGTAATTCAAAAATTCAATCAACCAAAAAAATAAAAACTAATAATCGTACATTTGTGTCATAGATTAAAGTCTTATGAACACAAAACACCCCTCGGATTCCAAAACTACTGTTACAGATTTGGTTTTACCTAGTGAAACCAATGCCATTCACACCCTTTTTGGTGGTGAACTTTTAGCGCGTATGGATCGTGCGGCAAGCATTACAGCTCAGCGCCACTCCGAACGCATTGTTGTAACCGCTTCTGTAAATCATGTGGCGTTCAATCATGCCATCCCACTTGGTAGTATTGTTACTATTGAAGCTAAAGTCTCACGAGCATTTAAAAGTTCTATGGAAGTGTATTTGGACGTGTGGTACACCGATAATAATTTTAATACCCCAATCAAAGCCAACGAAGCTATTTTTACATTTGTCGCCGTCGACGAAAACGGTAAGCCTGTACAAATTCCGGAACTTATTCCTGAGAGTGAACTGGAGAAAAAGCGCTTTGATGGGGCGCTAAGACGTCGTCAATTGAGCTTAGTTTTAGCTGGGAAAATGGATGCCGAAGATGCAAGTGAGCTTAAAGCACTTTTTAAAAAAAAATAACTCACTAGAGTTTATAAATCCAATGAGAGGGATTCTGAATAGAACTGTCTTTGTAAATTCCAAAACTTAAAATAGATTCTCCTGTGGACTTGCTTGTGATGACCTCTCCAATCACTTGTTTTGTACTGACTTTATCGCCTTTACTAACATAAAATTTAGAAAGGTTTTTGTACACCGTAATGTAGTTTCCATGACGAACCATAATAGCATTATTGCCATTTTTTGGAGTCATAATTCCTTGCACAGTACCCTCAAAAACAGCACGAACTGGTTCGCCTTTATTAGTTGCAATACGCACGCCATTACTCTTAATTTTAATAGTAGGGTCAATTGGCGATGGATTAGTTCCGAAACGTAATTTTACCACGCCGCTAGCCACCGGCCAAGGCAATTTCCCTTTGTTCGACGTAAAGTTCGCCGCAAGAATTTTTTGTTCGGGAGTTAAAGAAAAAGTAGCCGATTTTACAGATTTCCCCGCTTTTTTATTGGAGGCCGCAATAGCTTCTCGAATCAACTTTTGGATTTCTCGATCTAGCTTATCCGACTCTTTTTGTTTAGCTTTAATTTGAGCAGAAAATTGGGATAAATTTTTCTGTATTGATTTTATAAGCGATTGTTGATCTTGAAGCTCTTTATCTAAAACCGCTTTCGCAGATTTGTTTTCTGCTACAAGAGTTTGTTTTTCCTTCTTTTGACGCAGTAAATCCTTATTCAAAACTTGTAGTTTCTCTGTTTCTACTTTTATTATTTCTGCTTGTTGTTTTTGATAATCTGCATACTGTTTAATGTATTGCAAACGTCTGTAGGCTTGTTGAAAATTGGAAGATGACAACAAAAACATAAGCTGGGTTTGGTTTGCTCTATTTTTGTACGATTTTACAATCATACTGGCGTAGTCATCTTTTAAAATTTTTAATTTATCACGGCGCTTAGAAATTTCATTTTGGTTGGAGTTGATTTCTCTTGTCAATAAATTGGCTTGCTGATTTGTGATGCGAATTAAATTTTTTCGTACACTAATTTTATAGTTCAAATCCTCTACAATACTAACCACCGATTTTTTCTCTTGCTTTCCAGCAAACAGCAAATTTGTAATTTGTCTTATTTCCTGCTGTAACTCTCGGCGACGTTCTTCCAGCTGCAATTGTCTTTTGCTTTGAGCGTAACCCCCAAAATGGTTAAACATCAATAGTGCAAGGAAAATAAAGGGAAGATATTGAGTTTTATATTGCATTAGAGTTCAATCGGTTTGTATCCTGTTGGTGTTTTAAATGGAAAACGTAATGGCTGATTCAAACTTACGGATTTTAAATTCATTTTCAAGGTAGTTTCCTTTTGATTTTCAACAACTGTAATGGTCATTTGTTGGGGAAATATGTCTTGTTCAACCTCTTGAAATGTATGATAGTGTACATTCAATTTTCTATTTTGATTTGGTTGACTGATCATTTGCCCATCCAACTTAAAATACCCAGGATTAATGAGATATAAAACCTGAAATAAAGCATTTTTTTGCTTTGGTGAAAGTGCATAAGATTTTGGATGAAGTTCCTTTTTTAAATCAGATGGTTTATAGGTAAATATCGTATGCCCTAAAAGTAAATTTTCGATATGAGAATAATTAAGCTCTACACCCAAAAAATCCTTAATCAAAGTAAAATCTCCTTCAAAATAGGTGCGATCTAGCTTATTATACATTTGGACTTTTTCGGGAGTAATTTTTAGTCGAACCATATTCAAAAATGCATTAATCCAAATTGTTCGATTGCGTTCCATACGCAACGTAACAGTGTGAATTTGTGACCTATCGCCCTCAATAAGTTCAATTTTTAGTCGCGATTGTAAAGTTGTAAAATCGGACCTTTGTTTATTATGAGTTTTTATAATTTGCTTTGCTTTAAGCTTTGGATTGAGTGACGATGAAGACGTTAAGGTTTGAGTGCTTTTGCAGCCAAAAATGAAACTAATTGTTAGATAGAATAAAAAATTTCTCATAATTTCAATTGCATTGATTTGGCTTTATCACTAAACGCCTTTGATTTTTTAATATTGTTTTGATTTTTGTAGAGTTTAGCCAATACGTTGTAATAATGTACTGCAACTTCATTGACTTCAAAAATATAATCTAGACCTATTTCGAGCATCTCTAAAGCCTGATTGTCTTCATTTAAAGCCATTTGAGATGCGCCATAAACTAAATATAACTCCAATTGAGTAGGAAACAACTCTAATTGATCTGTGGTAAAATCTACGGCCTGATTGTATTGTTTTGTCTGAAAATAAAGTTTTGCAACTGTTTTGATTACTGCTAAGTTTTCTGGGGTTTCCTCTAATACTTTTTCGTAGAACTCTAGCGATTTATCTAACTTGTTTTGTTCTAGAAAATATTGACCCCATTCCAAATTTGAACGGTTAGAGGTGTCTAAAGATTCTGCTGGCTGAACTTCTAACAATATTTCTTTGTACTCTGGATTTTTTTGAACAAAACGCATAAAATCACTCAGTACTTTTACTTTCAAATAGGGCTCTAAAACATTACTTGATGTAACTATTTTCATTGATGAAATCGCATTGTCATAGTCTTTGGCGTCCAAATAAAATTTATAAAGCGCCACATGTGCAATATGAGATTTTGGATGATTTTTAAGAAATGACTTGGCCGTAGAAAATGCTTCTAACTTTAAATTGTATTGGCTTAAGGTGAAAATAAGGTTGAGAAAATTTTGTTCATTTTCTGGAAATTCTTTCAAACGATTTTTTAAGAACTTGATATGTCCGTTTTGATTTTGTGTTCGTCTATATATTTCTATTCGTGTTTGATCACGTTTATCTTGATGCCCATAATGTTTATCCATAACATCTATTTGTGCAATAGCTTCGTCAAATCGGCCCGCACTGGCATACAAATTGACCAAATCTTCTTCATAATCCTTGTCTTTGTACAACAGTGATTTTACCATTTCAATGGCTTTATCATAATTATTGTGGTCCACATAGAGGTGGTATAATTTTTCTTTAAACCAAAAATTATTAGCCTCTAAATCAATGGCTCTTTTCAGATTACTTTCAGATCGGCGATAGGATTTTGTTTTAAAATAAAGATCTCCTAACTCATAAAAAATAACAGCACGCTCTGGAAACAATTCGGCACATTTCACAAAAGCATCAATGGCTTTGATGTAGTTTTCTATACCTTTTTGTTTCAGGCCTTCATAAAAATAATTTTGAAACTGAATTTCTGTTGGTGGTTTTATGGGTTTTGGAAGACTATCATTTTGAATTTGAGCGTTACTATTTAGGCCAATTAAAACCCCGAAAAAAAATGACAGTATAAAACGTATGTTTATCATTCTCGCCCAGTACTTCCAAATCCGCCTTCTCCACGGCTTGTCTCCGATAGACTTAAAACCTCGTTCCATTCGGCACGTTCATGTTTGGCAATGACCATTTGAGCCACTCGATCCCCGTTATTGACGGTAAAAATATCATTCGAAAGATTAACTAAAATGACCCCTATTTCTCCTCTATAGTCGGCATCAATAGTTCCAGGGCTATTAAGTACAGAAATACCATGTTTTGCTGCCAGTCCACTTCGTGGGCGGACTTGTGCTTCATACCCCACGGGAAGTTCCATAAAAAGACCTGTAGGAATGATTTTTCGTTCCAGAGGCTTTAAAACCATAGCATCAACAATATGTGCGCGAAGGTCCATGCCTGCAGAGGCAATGGTTTCATAGTGTGGCAAAAGGTGTGACGATTTATTGATAATATTAATCTTCATAACTAAGATTTAACAAGTTGTTTTAAAAAGTTTTTTTCTTTGATCCATATAACGCTTGTCAAAATTAAAATAAAAAGAATACCAATAAAATATTGTCCTCTAAAAACATAAAATGAAAGGCCCGAAAACACAATAGACAACACTAAATAAAGTCCAATTTTTTTTAAATTATAAGGGATGGCGTAGTGTTTTTTGCCCAAAATATAAGAAATCACAGCCATAGTGGCATAGGCAAAAAGTGTTGCCGTTGCAGAAGCCATATATCCAAATTTTGGTATAAATATGATATTAATCAAAAGTGTGATAAGTGCTCCAAAAATAGAAATATATGCGCCAAATTTGGTGCGGTCAGTAATTTTGTACCATACCGAAAGATTGTGGTAAATGCCTAAAAATAAATAGGCTAGCAACAAAATAGGAACCACTGTCATGGCTTCCCAATAGGCCTCGTTTGGAATCAAAATCAGTTTTAAAACATCAACAAAAACCACAACAAATAATAATATTAGAGCGCCAAAAATAACAAAGAATTCCAAAATTTTAGCATAATTCGTTTTGGCATCTGTATCTTTTGCATTGTTGAAAAAGAAGGGCTCAACGCCCAGTCGATAAGCTGTAGCAAAAAGCATCATAAACAACGCAAGTTTGTAACACGCCGAGTAAGTTCCTATGGCATCTTTTGATAAGTTTTCTGGAAGTAGACGCTCTAATAAAATGCGATCGAAGGTTTCATTAATTGAAAAGGCAACGCCTGCCACGAGGACAGGAAAAGCATAACGTAACATTTTTTTCCAAAGCGTTGTACCAAAAGAATAGTTTAATTTAAAATAAAAAGATATCAGCAGCAAAAGGGTAACACCACTAGCTATTAGATTGGCTAAAAATATGTAGTGGACTTCAAAATTTGGTCGATAGAATTGTTCCCAAAATATTGATGACTCTGCCCATGATTTTAAATATAGAAGCAAGACAATATTTAGCCCTAAATTCAAAATAACATTTGTAAGCTTCACTACGGTATATTTAATCGGCTTCCCTAATGTCCTCAAATAAGCAAAGGGAATAATCACCAGCGCATCAAAAAATAGAATCCATAGCACCAAAACAATATAGTCGGCATCAATATGAATAAGGTTTGAAAGATCTTGTCTAAACACATACCCTATTACTAAAACCAAAGTTGAAGTCAATAACAAGGAAATAGCTGAAGTACTGAGAACCGTTTTTTTATTTTCACCGCTACTAAAAAACCTAAAAAAGGCAGTTTCCATGCCATAGGCCAAAAGCACATTGAATAAAACAAAATAGGCAAAAATAAGTGATACATCGCCGTAATCAGCTACATTTTCAAGTACTGACTTGTCAGTGTGTAAGCGCACCAACAAAAAGCTAATC
Organism: Flavobacteriaceae bacterium; assembly: GCA_965662485.1. Classification (GTDB taxonomy): domain Bacteria; phylum Bacteroidota; class Bacteroidia; order Flavobacteriales; family Flavobacteriaceae; genus UBA3537. The sequence continues at coordinate 36,839 of CBFIIL010000012.1, forward strand.
ATTTTTGGCACTACTGTCGCTAGGCCATAGACGAATGTTTGTTTGTAAAGCGTTTTTAGAGTACTCAAGGATTGTTATTTGAGTTTAAAAATACACTTTTTAGAGCAGATATAATAATTAATGAGGTGGTTGGCCCTAAGGATAAGGACTAGATTTGAGCTGAATTAAATCTGTGATTTTATAATAGAAACGCTTATCATCAATTATATAACTCAAAACACAAACGTTATCTGGCAATTCAAATGGCGAATTATTTCGAATTGGAAGCAATTGATTGCCGACTTCTGCTAAGGGTTCATTACTCAAAATGATATCTTGATGCTGATTTTTTGTTGTCGAAAAGTGTCCGACAATCATCTTGTTTTTATACACTGCTTTAACATGCTGTCCTCGAAAATGTATGCTGTCAGGGGTTATGTTATTTAAATCTTTTACAGGCAAAAACACATCTATACCACTTCCTCCGCCTTGAACACCAGCAACCCAAGATTGGAAGTAAGGCACCTCTATTGAAATTGGAGACTTGGAGGCGAAAAGCATAGGCTTTGTTGTTTTACAGCCAATCATAAAAGACAAACAAAGAAGTGAAATTTTATAGGTAATTTTCAAACACATCCTTAATATTATCAAATTTCATTCCACAAAAAAAGCCCCGCAAATGCGAAGCTTTATAGTTGTTTTTTGAATTTCTTAGTTATTCAAAGCTTCAGCTCCGCCAACAATTTCTAAAATTTCGTTGGTAATAGCAGCTTGTCTTGCTTTATTATAAGTCAGTTTTAATTGATCTCTAAGCTCAGTAGCATTATCGGTCGCTTTGTGCATGGCGGTCATTCGTGCACCGTGCTCACTTGCAAAGCTATCACGAATCGCTTTAAACAATTGTGTTTTTAAGGACTTTGGAATTAATGTTTCAACAATCTCTGATTTTGTCGGCTCAAAAATATAATCCTGATTTGCATCTGTACCATCTGCACTAGGAACAATTGGCAAAAATTGTTCTGTGGTTACGATTTGAGTAGCAGCATTTTTGAACTTGTTGTAGACCAATTCAATTTTATCAATACTTCCATCCTCAAATTTTTCCATCAACAGTTCCGCAATTTGTGCTACATTATCAAAAGTTAGGTCATCAAAAACAGTACTTTTATTGGCTAAAATTTCGTAATCTTTTGAAAGGGCGTCGTTTGCTTTTTTTCCAATTGCGACAACCGAAACCTTTTTCTCTGCATAGCTGTTAGCCAAATAATTAGCTTGTTTTATGATGTTAGAATTAAAAGCACCACATAATCCTCTATTAGAGGTTATGGCAACAATAAGAACATTTTTGACTTCACGCTGATCTGCAAATTTACTTCCGCTGTCGGCGTCCAAAGTTGCACTTAAGTTTTGTAGAAGTTCTGTCAGTTTATCAGCA
>CBFIIL010000013.1:0-37616 GCA_965662485.1 Flavobacteriaceae bacterium
TATTGTTGGATGTGGAGCACAAGGACTTAATCAGGGGCTAAACATGAGAGACTCTGGTCTTGATATTTCTTATGCTTTAAGAGCACAAGCCATAAAAGAGCAAAGACAATCTTTCAAGAACGCTTCTGAAAATAAATTTAATGTTGGTACTTATCAGGATCTAATTCCCACTGCAGATGTAGTACTAAACCTTACACCAGATAAACAACATTCCAATGTTGTTGATACTGTAATGCCATTAATGAAACAAGGTGCTACACTTTCATACTCACATGGATTTAATATTGTAGAAGAAGGAAAGCAGATTCGAAAGGATTTGACGGTAATTATGGTAGCGCCAAAATGTCCAGGAAGTGAAGTACGCGAAGAATATAAAAGAGGTTTTGGGGTGCCGACACTTATTGCAGTTCATCCCGAAAATGATCCAGAAGGAAAAGGTTGGTCACAAGCCAAAGCTTATGCAGTAGCCACTGGAGGTCACAAAGCTGGTGTTTTGCAATCATCCTTTGTTGCAGAAGTTAAAAGTGATTTGATGGGAGAACAAACTATTCTTTGTGGCGTACTTCAAACCGCCTCAATTTTATCGTTTGATAAAATGGTAGAGAAGGGGATAGAGCCTTCTTACGCTTCTAAATTGATTCAATACGGATGGGAAACCATCACTGAAGCACTAAAACACGGTGGAATTACTAATATGATGGATCGTTTATCCAATCCAGCAAAAATTAAGGCTTTTGAGCTTTCGGAAGAACTTAAAACCATTATGAAACCTCTGTTTGAAAAACATATGGATGATATCATGTCTGGTTATTTTTCAAAAACAATGATGGAAGATTGGGCTAATGATGATGTTAATTTGTTGACATGGCGTGCCGCTACAGGAGAAACTGCTTTTGAAAAAACAGCAGCAACTTCTGAAGCTATTCCAGAACAAGAATATTTTGATCATGGCGTCTTGATGGTTGCATTTGTAAGAGCAGGCGTAGAACTCGCTTTTGAAACTATGGTGGCTTCAGGAATAATAGAAGAATCAGCTTATTATGAATCTTTGCATGAATTACCGTTAATTGCAAATACAGTTGCAAGAAAGAAATTATTTGAAATGAATCGCATCATTTCTGATACTGCTGAATATGGATGTTATTTATTCGATCATGCGTGTAAGCCACTTTTGGTTGATTTTATGAAAACCATCAATACAGACGTAATTGGAACCGCTTACTCTTATGAGTCTACTACTGTAGATAATGCAACCTTAATAGCTGTAAATCAATCAATTAGAAATCATTCTATTGAAGTAATAGGAAATACACTTAGGCAGGCAATGACAGACATGAAGGTGATAAAGACAGAAGCGTAAAACGCAATGAAAGACCTGCAAAAGACATATTTTCCAACGGTAAAGGCAATTAAATCTGCAGCTGAAAAGTTACAAGGCATTGCTTCAATATCTCCATTAGAGGAGCATCAACGCTTTTCTGATAAATACCATTGTAAAATGTTATTTAAGCGCGAAGATTTACAACAGGTTCGTTCATATAAAATTAGAGGGGCCTATAACAAAATTTCTTCTTTAACGAATGAAGAAACCAAAAATGGAATAGTTTGTGCAAGTGCTGGAAACCATGCACAAGGCGTTGCTTTGTCTTGCCAACTTTTAAAAATAAAAGGAAAAATATTTATGCCTGTACCAACACCAAATCAAAAGGTTGAACAGGTTAAAATGTTTGGAAAAGAGTTTGTAGAAGTTGTTTTGACAGGAGATACCTTTGATGATTCATATCACAAAGCCATTGAAGAATGTGAGCAATACAATAAACCATTGGTTCATCCATTTAATGACCCAAAAGTTATTGAAGGTCAAGGAACAGTTGGTTTAGAAATTATTCAACAATCTGATATACCAATAGATTATATTTTTATCCCTGTTGGTGGTGGCGGATTGGCCTCTGGATTATCCTCTGTGGTAAAAGCCTTATCGCCAGAAACAAAAATCATAGGAGTAGAGCCCGCTGGTGCACCATCCATGTCAAAATCCATAAAAAAAGGAGAGCTAGTTCAACTAAATAAAATTGAAAAATTTGTCGATGGTGCATCTGTGAAAAAAGTTGGAGATTTAACTTTTGAAATATGTCAAAAGAATTTAGATGTAATGACAACTGTTCACGAGGGTAAAATCTGTCAAACCATCTTAGAAATGTATAATAAAGATGCTATTGTTGCCGAACCTGCTGGAGTAATGAGTATTGCCGCCTTGGATGAGTTTAAAAATGAAATTAAAGGCAAAACAGTAGTTTGTTTGGTAAGCGGTAGTAACAATGATATCACACGAACAGCTGAAATAAAGGAGCGTGCATTGTTATACACCAACTTAAAGCATTATTTTATTATAAAGTTTCCACAGCGTCCTGGCGCTTTACGTGAATTTGTGGTAGATATGCTCGGACAACATGATGATATTACACATTTTGAGTATACTAAAAAGGTAAATCGAGAGAATGATGTTGCTGTTGTTGGAATACAGTTAAAAACCCAAGAAGATTTACAACCACTCATTACAAAATTAAAGGCACACAATTTTTTTGGTGATTATCTTAACGATAAACCAGAACTGTTTCAGTTTTTGGTTTAATTCTATAGATATATTTAATTCTATTTCTTAAAAATCAAACCCTTTTAAACATATAGATAACTTGTTTTTGTAAACTCTTTGAATATCAATACTTTAAGCATTATTTAAGTGTATTATAATTTATATTATGTAAAATTGATTATTTTCCATTAAAGTATTTTTATTCGTATTTTTGTACCCTACTTATATCTTTAATATGTCTTTAATAAAAACATTCAGAATTATTGCCTTTCTTGAGGGCTTATCATACATATTGCTACTTTTTATTGCTGTTCCAATAAAATATGTGGCTGATGATCCAACTTACGTAAAAATGCTAGGGATGCCACATGGATTATTATTTATGGGTTATATTGCACTAGCAATTGTATTGAGAACTGAAAATCAATGGATTAAAAATAATTTTTTTTTGGTTTTAATAGCTTCAGTCATTCCTTTTGGTACTTTTGTAGTTGAAAAAAAATTGAATAAAACAATTCAAAAGTAAAATTGTTTAAAACTTATTATGGAATTTTTTCTTGAATCATTAAAACGCTTTTTAACAAAAGCTGGAGCAAACTCTTCATTATCAGACTGGCTTAGTATTATTTTACTTGTAGCAGGTGCTTTATTTGTAATTTTTATTATTGATTACCTAATCCGTTTAATTATTAGGGTTGTGTTTTCAAAAATTGCACAACGCTCAAAAACTCAATTTGATGATATTATGATTGCTCATAAAGTGCCGCGAAATATTGCTCACATAGTACCTTTATTTGTCGCTTATGAAGTTATTCCAAATATATTTTTTGAACATCCTCAATGGCAAAATTTTATCCAAAAAATAATTTTAGTACTTGGAATAGTGTTTTCTGTATGGGGATTACGTAGCATATTTGGCTCCTTAAAAACCTATTTTAAATCTGTTGAACGACTAAAAGACAAACCTATTGACAGCTATATTCAAGTCATTATGATATTTGTTTGGCTTACAGGTGTATTTGCAACATTTGCTGTCATTACTGGAATATCGTTCTGGGAATTTATGGCTGGACTTGGTACTGTTTCTGCCGTAATAATTTTAGTTTTCAAGGATACAATTCTTGGGTTTGTAGCCAGTATTCAAGTTTCTGTTAATGATATGGTTCGTATTGGTGATTGGATTACATTTCAAAAATTTGGTGCTGATGGTGGTGTTATAGAAATAAACCTTGCTACCGTAAAAGTTCGAAATTTTGACCATACCATTACCACTATTCCTACGTATGCGCTTATTTCAGATTCATTTAAGAATTGGAGAGGAATGACAGAATCTAATGGAAGGCGCATCAAAAGATCACTTAGTATTAGAATGGCAAGTATTCGTTATTTAAACTCAGAGGATTTAAATAATCTATCAAAAATTGAATTAATAAGTGACTATATTTCTAATAAATCATCTGATATTTCTTCTCACAACACTAAAAATGAGATTGATAAAACACTACTTATTAATGGTAGAAACCTAACAAATATTGGTGTTTTTAGAAAATACATTGAGTCCTATGTAGAAAAACATTCGGCTATCAACAAAGATTTGATGATCATGGCACGCCAACTTCAACCCAATGAAAATGGCCTACCCATAGAGATTTATGCCTTTTGCAATGATAAACGTTGGCAAAATTACGAATACATTATTGCTGATATATTTGATCATATCATTGCTTCATCCTCTACTTTTGACCTTGAAATTTATGAGCGTAAATTCTAGAGATCAACAACTTATAAGTCAACGTCCAGAAATTTCTTCTGCTAAAATTTTTGAAGCGTCATCAAGCTTTGAAACATTTCAGAATCAGGTTTTACGGCCTATTTTAAAATTTCAAAATGACTTATTAATTGAAGTTTTCTTATCTAGAATTAAGACAAAAAATCGAGACCTAAGTGCCTTAAGTTTTCTTGAAAAACAAGAGATTATAATAACTCAATTTAAAACGAATACAACTCTAAAACAGATGCTTTTGGGCTGTGTGATTGGACTACTAACTACTGAAGAATTTAAGTTTTACACTACCAATACATCAAAAATAAATAAACGTATCTTTTCTATGCTAAAGGAACGTTTGTCAGATCAATGGGAATAAGCTTTAAAAATCTATTTTATGTAATATCAAACCAGAAGCTGGAGCAATGTAGTCGATGGTAATTGTAGTGTCTTTTTTTAAACTTTTCTCAATAAAATTCAAATCTACTTCTCCTCTCCCCAGTTTGATTAATGCGCCCATCATCAAACGTATTTGATGGCGTCCAAATCCCTTTCCTATTACACGTAATATGTAGCTCTTTTTTGGAAAAAAATTGGCTGTATACAAGGAGTTTTCAATTAATTCACAAGTTTGCAATTCACGTTGGTATAGCCCATTGTCAGTCCCTTTATAACAATACGATTTAAAATTATGTAGTCCTTGAAAAAGTTGAGCTCCCTTTTTTATTAATTCTATATCTAGTGGTTCTAAAATGGTTGTCATGATGGGGGCACAAAAAGGGTGGCACTTCTCCCCTTGCGTAAAAATATAATGATATTCTTTGTATTTAGAATCTTGAATAATATTAAAATCTGAGGTCACTTCATCAATTGATAATGCACGAATATCTTGAGGTAAATTAGTATTAAAATCCTCCAAGAATAAGGTTAAATCTTTTATAGGTTCATCTTTTAAAAATAACTCAAATGCAGCTTCTTGAGCGGAAACTTTAGCATCGGTTCTACTGGCAGCTAATGTTTTAAATGATTGATTTTGAAGAATATATCGCAGGGTTTTATCAATCATTAGATGCAGTGTTTTGGTATTTGGTTGTTTTTGCCATCCATGAAATCGGTAGCCCAAAAATTGAAATTTAACCAAATAATAAAAACGCTTTTGAAACATCTGCTCAAGGTCGGGGTTTCTAACTACAAATAAAAATTAATGTCTTGATTTTAATACATTAACGATGTCTGAAAGACGATAGCCCTTAGCTTGAAGTAAAATTAAATAATGAAATAATAAATCTGCGCTTTCTTCTAAAAACAATTCATCATTTTGGTCTTTGGCTTCAATGACCGTTTCAACGGCCTCTTCTCCTACCTTTTGTGCGATTTTATTGATGCCTTTTTCAAATAAACTAGAGACATAAGACGTGTCATTTGGATTATGTTTTCGATTTGAAATGACTTGCTCTAAATCGGATAAAAACCCAAAATCCTGAGCATTGACCTCGTCCCAACAAGTATCTGTCCCTTTGTGGCATGTTGGACCATCAGGACTTGCTTTTATCAAAAGGGTGTCTCCATCGCAATCAACCTTTAAAGATTTGAAATTCAGAAAATTACCACTCTTCTCCCCTTTTGTCCAAAGTCGATTTTTACTTCTACTAAAGAACGTAACACGCTTGCTTTTTTGCGTTATTTCTAGCGCTTCTTTATTCATATATCCAAGCATCAAAACACTTTTTGTTTCAGCATCTTGAATAATGGCCGGTACAAGGCCATTGGTATTATAGTTTACAATCATTATAGTCTAATATTTATATGATTTTGTTGTAATTCTTTTTTAAGTTCTGGGATTGAAATTTCTCCGAAATGAAATACACTGGCAGCCAATGCAGCATCAACTTTTCCTTTTTTAAACACACTTTCAAAATGTTGAATAGACCCAGCTCCGCCAGAAGCAATGATAGGAATATTTACGGTTTCTGATAATTGGGCTAATGCATCGTTAGCAAAACCTGTTTTTACTCCATCGTGATTCATTGAAGTAAATAAAATCTCTCCTGCCCCTAATGATTCAACTTTTTTTGCCCATTCAAACAAATCCAAATCTGTAGGTATTGTTCCTCCCGCCAAATGTACTTTCCAGCGATCATCTATCTTTTTTGCGTCAATAGCAACGACAACACATTGGTTTCCAAAATTTTGTGACAATTCATGTATAAGTTCTGGGCGTTTTATTGCTGCAGAATTTACAGCTACTTTATCGGCACCTGATTTGAGCAATAGTGAGGCATCTTCAATGCTTGCAACACCACCTCCAACAGTGAAAGGAATATCAATTTCTTGCGCTACTTTTTTAACCATATCACGTGTAGTTCCTCTTGACTCTAATGTCGCCGAAATATCTAAAAATACCAACTCATCTGCACCTTGAATAGCGTATTGTTGTGCCAATACCACAGGGTCTCCAGCGTCACGAAGATTTACAAAGTTTACACCTTTTACTGTTCTTCCATTTTTTATATCTAAGCAAGGAATTATTCTTTTTGTCAACATACTAATTCGAATTAATTTGAAATTGCTCTAGTGCTTTTAAGGTAATTTTCCCTTCATATATTGCTTTGCCAATGATAACACCTTCGCAGCCTAATGCTTTTAATTTTGGAAGTTCTTCAAAGTCAGACACGCCGCCAGATGCAATCAGATTGAGGTCTGGATTTTTATTCAATATAGTTTTGTATAATGCAAACGCAGGGCCTTGCAACATACCATCTTTTGAAATATCAGTACAAATGACATTTTTAATTCCTTTTTTTGTGTAAGCATCAATAAATGAAAGAACTTCTAGTGAACTTTCTTCTTGCCAACCTTGAATAGCGATTTTTCCATGAATACAATCTGCACCAAGGATTATTTTTTCGAAACCATAATGGTATATCCAAGATTCAAACAAATTTGGATTTTTTACTGCTATACTTCCGCCTGTAATCTGTTGAGCACCAGATTCAAAAGCAATTCTTAAATCATCGTCCGATTTTAGTCCACCACCAAAATCTATTTTTAAACTTGTCTGAGTCGCTAATGTTTCTAATATCTTATAATTTACAATATGTTTTGCTTTTGCACCATCAAGGTCTACTAAATGCAAATATTCAATTCCTGAATCTTGAAACATTTTTGCGACTTCCAATGGATTCTCGTTATACACTTTTTTAGTTGAATAATCCCCTTTAGTAAGTCTAACACATTGACCGTCAATGATATCTATAGCTGGTATAAGTCTCATAAATTACAATTTTAAAAAGTTTTCTAAAATTAAAGATCCTTCTTGACTACTTTTCTCTGGGTGAAATTGTACGCCATAAAAGTTGTTGTTTTGCAATGCCGATGAAAAATCAATATCATAATTTGAAGTTGCAATCGTAAAATCACATTTTGGCGCATAATAACTGTGTACTGCATACATGTAGGTAGGTGTTTCCAATCCTATAAATAGTCCTGATTTTAAATTTTCAATCAAGTTCCAGCCCATGTGTGGAACTTTTACATTGGCTTCAAATCGTTTGACATCAACATCAAATACGCCCAATCCTTTGGTGCTCCCCTCTTCGGTTGTTTTGCAAAGCAATTGCATTCCCAAACAAATTCCCAGAACGTCTTGTTTTAGCCCTGGAATTAAGATTTCTAAGCCTGTTGCTTTTAATTGTTTCATGGCTTGACTTGCCTGTCCAACTCCAGGAAAAATCACTTTATCTGAAGATAAGATGTCTTCTTTATTATTAGAAATTATGGCATTAACCCCAAGTCGTTCTAAAGCAAATTGAACACTTTGAATATTGCCAGCTCCATAATCTAAAAGTGTAACTTTCATTATAGCATTCCTTTTGTTGATGGAAGAATCATTTTATTGGGGTTTCTGTTAACCGCTATTTTTATGGATTTTGCAAAGGCTTTAAAAATAGCTTCAATTTTATGGTGTTCGTTTGTTCCTTCTGCTTTAATATTTAGGTTGCATTTTGCACCATCAGTAAAAGATTTGAAAAAATGTATAAACATTTCTGTGGGCATTTTCCCAATATATTCACGCTTAAAATCTGCATCCCAAACCAACCAGTTTCTACCACCAAAATCAATAGCCACTTGAGCTAAACAATCGTCCATTGGTAAGCAAAATCCGTAGCGTTCAATACCTAATTTATTACCTAAGGTTTGATTAAAAAGCTCTCCAAGAGCAATAGCGGTATCTTCAATAGTGTGATGCTCATCAACTTCTAAGTCACCATTGATTTTTATATCTAAATCCATCTGACCATGACGTGCAATTTGGTCTAGCATATGATCAAAAAAAGCAATTCCAGTATCTATATTACTTTGTCCAGTACCGTCTAAATTTAAAGAAATTTCTATATCAGTTTCATGGGTTTTTCTACTGATTTTTCCGGTGCGAGATTCCAATTTTAAAAATTCATAAATCATACGCCATTGGTTTGTTTCTAAAGCTATAAACGGTGAAAGCTCACTATTGGAAACACTCAATTCGGTTGTATCTAAATTTCCGCCATCATTGATTAAAATTCCTTTTGAATTTAAGTTTTTTGCTAATTCTATATCTGTTAATCGATCACCAATTACAAAGGAGTTTGTCAAATCATAATCCTCATTGAAATATGCGGTAAGCAAGCCTGTTCGTGGCTTTCGTGTTGGCGCATTATCTTTTGTAAAGGTGCGGTCTATATGTTGATTTTTAAACACAATACCTTCATTTTCAAAACATTGCACCATGAAATTATGCACTGGCCAAAACGTATTTTCTGGAAATGAAGCAGTCCCCAAACCATCTTGATTCGTTACCATTACCAATTCAAAATCTAATTCAACAGCAATTTTTTTTAAATAATAAAATACATCAGGATAAAACTCTAGCTTTTCAAAAGCATCAATTTGATAATCTTCTGGTTCTTTGATTAAGGTGCCATCTCTATCTATAAAAAGTACTTTTTTCATAATTAAATGGTTTGTAAGGCTTGGAATAATTTTAAATTTTCATCTGGTGTTCCTATTGTAATTCTTATACAATGATCACACAATGGTTGCCCATGTCGATTTCTGACAATTATACCTTTTGCTATTAATTGGGTATATCTCATATTGGCATCATCAACACGTATTAAAATGAAATTTGCATCTGATGGGAAAATTGTTTTTACAAAAGATAAACTGTTAAGATTTTGAATCAATTTTTCACGTTCAGATAATATAATATCAATTTTCTTTTTTGTATTTTCTTGTTTTGAAATCCCTTCAAAAGCTGCATTTTGAGTTAATAAATTGATATTATAAGGCGGTTTAATTTTATTTAAAACAGAAATAATTTCTGTAGAAGCATAACAAATTCCAAGACGAATACCCGCAAGACCATATGCTTTTGACAAAGTTTGAGTCACCACTAAATTAGGAAATTCCGATAAACGCTCAATCCAGCTCTTAGAATCTGTAAAATCAATATAGGCCTCATCAATTACGACCAAACCACCAAAAGCTTTTAAAACACCCTCTATGGCTTTTGTATCCAGAAGATTTCCCGAAGGGTTGTTTGGTGAACAAATAAAAATCATCTTCGTATTTGGTTGAATTGCTTTTAGAATATCATCTATTTCGATTTGAAATTTAGAATTTAGTGTAACTTGCTGATTTTCAATTGCGTTTAAGTTTGCTAAAACCCCATACATTCCATAAGTTGGTGTAAGCGTCAACACTGCATCTTGGTTTGGTTCGCAAAAAGCTCTAAATAATAAATCCAAGACTTCGTCACTTCCATTACCCAACAAAATTTGATTTGGTAATACTTCTTTTAATGTTGCTAGTTTAGTTTTTAAAAGGATTTGCTGTGGATCTGGATAGCGATTTAAATCATTTTGAAATGGACTTTCATTGGCATCCAAAAATACAAGGTGGCTGTCTTGATTTTGAAACTCGTCACGTGCTGATGAATAGGGCTTCATCGCCGCTATACTTGGTCTAATTAACGCTTTAAGATTCATTTTTAAGTGTTTTTAAACGAATAGAAACTGCATTTTTATGTGCCGAAAGACCCTCAGCTTCAGCCATCAACTCAATTGTTGGTCCCAAATTCAAAAGTCCTTCTTTTGTAATTTCTTGAAAGGTGATGCTTTTCATATAACTATCAAGATTTACTCCAGAATATGCTTTTGCATATCCATTTGTTGGCAACGTATGATTGGTGCCAGAGGCATAATCTCCAGCGCTTTCTGGAGTATAATCGCCAATAAATACAGACCCTGCATTTTTTACTTTATTGATATAAAACGCATTATCGGAAGTTGAAATGATATAGTGTTCTGGGCCATAAAAATTAATGAGATCTGCTGCTGTTTCTTTATTTGAACAATGAATTAGCTTCATATTTTCGAGAGCCTTTTTAATAATAGCTTTTCTACTCAATGATTGTTTTTGCTTTTGAACTTCAAATGAAACAGCCTCCAAAAGGTCAAGATCTGTTGACACTAAAACCACTTGACTATCAATACCATGCTCCGCTTGACTTAACAAATCTGATGCTACAAAAGATGGTGTTGCAGATGCATCGGCCATTACCAACAATTCACTTGGGCCAGCTGGCATATCAATGGCTATACCAAATTTGGTGGCAGCTTGTTTTGCAGCAGTAACATATTGATTTCCAGGTCCAAATAATTTATTCACCTTGGGAATTGTATCTGTTCCGAAGGTCATTCCTGCAATAGCTTGTATGCCACCAACTTTATATATTTTTTCTATTCCACAAAGTGCAGCGGTAAATAGTACTTCATTGGCAACACCTCCAGAAGCATTTGGAGGAGTGCATAAGACAATAGAGCTACATTCTGCAATTTGAGCTGGAATGGCCAACATTAAAACAGTTGAAAACAATGGTGCTGTTCCACCAGGAATATACAATCCAACAGATTCAATTGGACGTTTTTCTTGCCAACAACGGACTCCTATTTGAGTTTGAACATCAACACGACTGGTTTTTTGAGCTTTATGAAAAGTTTCAATGTTTGACTTTGCTTTTATGATCGCCTTTTTGAGTTCTGGTGAAATGACTTTTTCTGCCGCTTCAATTTCAAGTTTTGAAACTTTTAGATCATCAATATCTACGTTATCAAACGTTTTTGTGTATTGTTTTAGAGCATTATCACCTTGGATTTGAACAGCCTCAAAAACATCATTGACAATTTCATTAAGAACATCGCTATTTTGTGTTGGACGCCTTAAAATTGCATCCCATTCTATAGGTTTTGGATTTTTTATGATTGCCATTAGAGTACCATTTTTTCAATTGGACAAATAAGAATACCTTCTGCACCATTGCGTTTTAAATCATCAATGATATCCCAAAATAGGTGCTGACTTATAACACTATGTACAGAACTCCACCCTGATTTTGCTAACGGCAAAACTGTAGGGCTTTTCATGCCTGGAAGAATCTTTATGATATTTTCTAAACTATCATTTGGTGCGTTTAGTAAAACATATTTTGATGACCTTCCCTTAAGTACAGATTGTATTCTAAATTTTATTTTTTCTAGCAACTCAGTTTGTGCAGTTTCAATTTTAGGTGACACAGCAAGTACTGCTTCAGAAGTAAGCAAAACTTCTTTTTCTTCAAGATTATTTTTAAACAATGTGCCCCCTGTCGAAACGATATCTACAATAGCATCTGCGAGACCAATATTAGGTGCAATCTCTACAGATCCATTAATAATGTGCAATTCGGCATCGACACCTTTTTCCTTTAAAAATGCTTCAACAGTATTGGGATAAGAGGTTGCAATCTTTTTTCCATTCAAATCATTTAAATTGTTATAATCCATTGATTTAGGTACTGCTAAAGATACACGGCAATGCGAAAAACCTAACTCTAACGCTGTTGTTATCCCCTCTCCTTTTTCAACTAATATATTACTACCAATAATAGCAATATCCACAACACCATCTTTAAGATATTGAGGAATATCCCCATTACGCAGATAAAAAACCTCGATAGGAAAGTTGGTTGCACGTGCTTTAAGTTGTTCTTTTCCATTATCTACAGAAATTCCAATATCCTTTAATAATTTTAAAGAATCGTCTTTTAATCGTCCTGATTTTTGAACAGCTACCTTCAGTGTTTTCATTTTTAGAAATTTTGAATAAAAAAACCCGCTTGAAACTCAAGCGGGTTAATGTCATTTTATAAAATAAATTTACTCCATAAACATAAAACTCGCCTGTGTGCAAGTATGAAAATGGTGATGGTGTAAATTGTTGTTTTTCAATGTTTTAATTTATTATAGCAAATATTCAAAAAATATTTTTTTATTTCCTAACTTTTTTTTAAAATTTTATTGGTTACCCAAAATAATTGGCATTCCAGAATCACCAGAACCAATAACAATAACTTTACTGTTTGGAGATTCAGCCAATTTAACTGTAGCTTCAATTCCTTTATCTTGTAAAATTTTATCATTCAACGAAGCACTTAAAATGCGGTTAGCGTCGGCTTTACCTTGTGCCTCAATACGTTGTTTTTGCGCTTCTTTATCAGCGGTAACCAACCTAAATTCATATTCTAATGATTGTTGTTCTTGTTTTAGTTTTCCTTCGATCGCATTTTTAATCGTTTCAGGTAGTTTTACATCTTCTACTAATACACGTTTTACATTTAAGTATTGTCCTTTCATAAGATTAACAACTTCGTCAAGTATTTCTTGTTCAATAACATCACGTTTACTTGAATATAATTGTTCGGGGGTATAACGTCCAACAACACTTCTTGCGGCAGCGTTTACAGCAGGGTTAAGAAGTTCCATAACGTAATCTTGACCTTTTGTTTTGATGAGTTTTCCTAAGTTTTCATACTCAGGCTCATACCAAATTGTTCCATTGACGCGAACTTCCAATCCGTTTACAGAAAGTACATTCATTTCATCTGAAATTGACTGCTGACGTACTTTAAAAATCAACATTGTATTCCATGGGGCAACAATATGAAAACCTTCTCCATAGGTTTTTTCTGTATTTATTCCATCGCCAAAACGCTCAAACAAAACACCACCTTCTCCAGGTCCAATGGTTACAGCGGCTTTTGAAATAAGAATGACTAGTACGGCTATTGTAAAAATTATAGGCAGGCCTATTTTGGGTAAATTTTGCATTTTGTATAAATTTAGTTATTAAATTAATCCTTTGTATTTTCTTATAAACCATTCCAATGCTAGGCTCAATACAATTAGTAAGAGCAATAATTTATAATTTATCAAAGGTACAGTTTTTTTGTTGATTCTTTGAACTGATTTATACTTAGGATTATTTAATAATTCATCCAATAAATTATCAAATTCATTTTCTAAAAATACATGTCCTTTAGTTTTTGTGGCCAATTGAAAGAGCTGTTGATAATCAGAATTAAAAAACTGTGCTTCAACATTAAATTCTAAAATTTCAAACTGGCCCGAAGTTGAAAACTGTTGACCCTTAGTATTTATCTTGTATGTATAATTACCTGGTTTTAAATCACTTAAATCAACTTTGTACATGTCACCAACTAGTACAAGTGGATAGTTTATAGAAGTTTTAATTTGAGGTGAACTGATTTCAATATCTAAACTTGCATTAGGATTAAATTGAAAATTTTCATCATAAAACTGAGCAAAAATCTCTGCAGCAACAGAACCGTCAAAAACTGGACTGTGATTAGCCACAAGTCGTTTTGATGTTTTTTGTGTACTTAAATATTGAAAAATGACATTAAAAAAAGCATTAAATTTTTCAAAATTATCATCTAATTGAAATGATTTTAAACGCCATTTCCATATATCTTCAGCTACTAACGTAATATTTCTAACTCCCTCATCAGTGTAAGAGAACATCAATGGCATTTTAGTAGGTCGCCCATTAATAGATTTATACAACAAAATTTGATGAGGGACGCTTATTTCAGTAGTTCCAAATTCAGTTTTTAAAGGGGGGTAATCTTCAAATGATAATGGAATAATTGAAAAAGCATCAAAATCGGTATTGAACGCGGCTTGATAGGCTTCTTTTTGCTTTGTAATTTCTTGCTTAAAATAAGGTTGAGTGGCATTCAAAAATGACCATTCTGTAGATGTTCCTCCAACAATAAACGTATTTAATTTTTTTGTTTTTATTTGTTCTAGAATAGATCCAAAATTATAATCTGGTTGATACAAAATGATAAATGCAAATTCCTCAGAAATTTCCAAAAACTCTTCTGGAGTATAACGAATAAATGTATAATTCTTTTGACTAGAAATAACAGAGTTAAATACCCCAATATCTGGATGCGTATTTTTTGAAATCAATGCAATATTTAGTTTCTGGTCGATAACTTCAATGGCAAATGTTTTATTGTTATTGGAAACCACTTTTTCCGATGATAAAGGACGTAACCTTACGCTGTAACGTTGAAGTCCTACTTTGGATGCTTTGAGTCTTGGTGTGATTACTTTTGAATTGTTTAAACCTGAGAATTGTAATTCTTCTTTGTATACTAATGTTTTATCTTGAAATATTTCTAAAACTGAACTTTTAGTATCACTTCCATTGTAATTGACAAAAATTTCAACAGGAAAAGTGTTATCCAAAAATGTATAGCTATTGACGTTTAATTGTTTGATTTTTAAATCAATATACTGCATTGTATCCCCCAAAACCAAAGGGTAAATAGGATCAGAAAATTGTTTAGCAATATATCCGTACGAAGTGCCAAACGTTTGATTTCCATCACTTAAAAGTAGTATAGGCGACACATCATCTTTAAAAACCTCATGGGCCTGTATAAGGGATTTCCCAATGTTGGTTTGTGGTTCATTAAAGTTTAGAGAATCACCGCCAGAAAGCTCGTTATCAAAGGTGAAATAGTGAAGGTCAAATTTTTCAGATAATGAATTATTTGTTTTTATTTGACTCAAAAGCTCTCGAGCAATACTGTCTTTTTTTAAAAATTTAACCGATTGCGAATTATCGACTAAAACAGCTAGTTTAGGTTTAATAAATTCTGCAGATTTTATTACGGTTTCTGGGTTAATTAGCAATAAAAAAAGGGCACTTAACGTAAGCGTTCTTGCTAAAGTGAGTGCCCAAAAGACTTTTTCTGAAGTCCAAGGTTTATATTGAAAAAGCGCTAATATAAACGCTATAACGATTGCCAAAATGCCAAATAAAACTATTGTTGTTGTCATATGGCAACCTTGAAAAATTAGGTGAGCATACCACCATCAACATGAAGGGTTTGCCCTGTAATATATGCTGAAAGATCGCTAGCTAAGAACACACAAGCATTGGCAATATCATCTGGAGAGCCCCCACGCTTTAGTGGAATTCCAGCACGCCATTGTTCTACTGTGGCTTCATCTAGTTTTGCGGTCATTTCAGTTTCAATAAATCCTGGTGCAATCACATTGCTTCGAATGTTTCGAGAACCCAATTCTAGTGCAACCGATTTTGAAAATCCAATAATCCCTGCTTTTGACGCTGCATAATTGGTTTGTCCAGCATTTCCCTTTACTCCGACAACAGAACTCATATTGATGATTGACCCCTGACGTTGTTTAAGCATTGTACGTTGTACGGCTTTGGTCATGTTAAAGACAGATTTAAGATTAACTTCAATTACTTTATCAAAATCTTCTTCATTCATTCGCATCAAAAGGTTGTCCTTTGTAATTCCAGCATTATTCACTAAGACGTCTATGGCTCCAAAATCTTCAAGAACGTTTGCCACAAGTTGTTGTGCTGCTTCAAAATTGGCTGCGTTACTTTGGTAAGCTTTAACTTTTACCCCATGGGCGTTAAGTTCATTTTCGAGAACAATAGCCGCTTCTGAAGACGAACTATATGTAAATGCTACATTGGCACCATGTTGTGCAAAAACGGTAGCGATGCCCTTCCCTATACCTCTGCTGGCACCTGTAACAATCGCTGTTTTTCCATCTAATAATTTCATTTGCTTTGTGTTGGTTTTAAATATGGCTCAAAGATAGGGATTCCTTTTTTATGTTCAATTCCTCTATTTAAAAAAGAACATCGCTTTTTTCATTCTAATTTCCTTTTTTGTAATCAGCTAAAAATTTCGCCAATCCAATATCAGTAAGCGGATGCTTGAGTAATCCTTCAATCGAACTCAATGGACCTGTCATAACGTCTGCTCCAATTTTTGCACAGTCAATAACGTGCATGGTATGGCGTACTGATGCAGCTAAGATTTCAGTTTCAAATCCGTAGTTGTCATAGATGTGACGAATTTCGGCAATCAAATTAAGGCCATCAGTAGAAATATCATCCAATCGCCCAATAAATGGAGAAACGTAGGTAGCCCCTGCTTTGGCGGCCAAAATGGCTTGCCCAGGTGAAAATACCAATGTCACATTAGTCTTTATACCTTTGTCACTAAAATATTTACAAGCCTTTATCCCTGCTTTTATCATGGGGAGTTTGACAACAATCTGTGGGTGTAGTGCTGCAAGAGCCTCCCCTTCTTTAACCATTCCCTCAAAATCAGTAGCGATAACTTCTGCAGAAACATCACCATCAACAATCTCGCAAATGGCTTTATAGTGGTTTAAAATATTATCGGCACCTGTAATTCCTTCTTTAGCCATCAGTGATGGATTGGTGGTTACGCCATCAAGAACTCCAAGATTTTGAGCGTCTTTAATTTGATTTAAATTTGCGGTATCGATAAAAAATTTCATATAGTTATTAAATTATAGTTTAGCTGTAAAAGTAAAATAATAGCTTTCTACACCAAAGATGATAGGTAAAAATATATTAACAAGTTTTAAGAGTTTTAAACATTAAAGTTTATAAAACGACATCAAGAGCTGTTCAAAAACTTTGTCTGGCAGGATGCGCTTCAAAATAATAGAAAATTTTTGTAAAGAGGCGCCTACTTTGTAATGAATTTTTGGATGTTTTGTTTCTATAATATTATGTACAACTTTTGCTAATATTTTAGGATCTTCTCCATCGTCTACATGATCATTAAGTAATTCTAAAGTTTTACCATAAGTTTCATTGTAAGGAGAATTTTCAAGCAATGGAGCATGGTATCGACCAGCGGCAATATTAGTTGAAAAATCACCTGGTGCTACGTTTGTCATTTGAACACCAAATGCTTTTAATTCCATTCGATAGGCCTCAGCAATAAGTTCAAGAGCACCTTTACTTGCACTATACACTCCCCGAAAAGGCAACCCCATGTAACCTGCAATAGATGTAATATTAATAATTAGTCCTGATTTATTAGAACGCATATTTGGTAAAACTGCATTAATCATTCCAATTGGGCCAAATAAATTAGTTTCAAAATTGTTTTTCATTTCGGCCACCGGAATTTCTTCCATTGGGCCAGTAATTCCTACTCCTGCGTTATTAATGAGTACATCAATTTTATTGACTTTTTTCAATAGTTCTTTGATACAACTCAAAATAGAATCGGGATTTGTAACGTCTAATTTTAAAATCGGAAATTTTGAGTTTTTGTATTTCTCAGGAAAACGACTAGTCCCATACACTAAATATCCTTTTTCTGTAAGATATTCACCAATGGATTTTCCAATTCCTGAAGATCCGCCAGTAATAAGAACTGTTTTTGACATACTTTTCTAGTAATTCATATGTTAAATATAGAAATATTTAAGATAATATAGAGTACAAAAAAAGGCAAGCGACCTACATCACACCGCTACAACCGTATACCTTTGCTGCGTTCCCGCCCTGGAGGATTCTACAGGAGCTGGTTGTGTAGGACTTGCCCATGGCAAATATACGATGTTTTAATATTTTTTTTACTGAATATAAATAAATAAATTGCCAAAAAAAATTTGAAACCATGCGCCTATCTAAAGTATTGAAAATCATAGTTGTTACATCTATTATATCGTCTTGTGGAAATTCTTCAAAAACAATTAAATCCAACTTTACGATTCAATCCAATGCAAAGAAGAACATTATTTCTAACGCTGAAGTGTTAGAATTAGATATATCAAACTCAAATAACAAGGTTATTGATTCTGTTCAATTCACTCTTAATAATACTTTAATTTCAAACCAATTGAATTTAAAAACTATCAGTTTAGGTGAAAAAATGATAAAGGCCACTGTCTTTTTTGAAGGTAAAAAAGAAGTTTCATTAAAGAAAGTGATTATAGTCAGTAGTGAGTCCCCAAAACTCTATTCTTATGAATTGATAAACACCTATCCGCACGATATTACTTCATACACTCAAGGCTTGGAGTTTCACAATGGAATATTGTATGAGAGCACTGGACAATATGGAGAGTCAAAACTTAGAGCTTTAGACTATAAAAAAGGTAAAGTTCTAAAGAATATTAATTTATCGCCATCATACTTTGGTGAAGGTTTGACGGTTTTGAATGATAAAATTTATCAATTAACATGGCGAGAAGGTCGTGGATTGATATACGATGTTAATAAGTTTGAAGCCATTGGCAGCTTCAATTATGGCCAAAGCAAAGAAGGTTGGGGTTTGTGTAATGATGGTGAAAAATTGTACAAAACAGACGGTACAGAAAATATTTGGATATTAAATCCCGAAACACTTGAGGAAGAACGCTTTGTTCAGGCATACACCAACAAAGGAAAATTAGCAAATTTGAATGAACTCGAATGGGTCGATGGGAAAATTTATGCCAACCGTTATCAAAAAAATGGTGTAGCTATTATCAATCCAGAAAATGGAGCTATTGAGGCTGTCCTCGATTTTAAAGATTTAAAAAAGAAAGTAACAAATCACCCAGGATTAGATGTACTAAATGGTATGGCTTTTAATCCTGAGACAAAAACATTGTTTGTAACAGGAAAACGTTGGGATAAAATTTTTGAAGTCAAAATAATTCCTGCCCAATAATACAAGTGTTTGAGCAATTCCGAACCGTTATTTCAGATGATATTGACCATTTGAATCATGTCAACAACATCCGTTATTTGGAATGGATTCAAGCATTGGCACGCGCACATTGGACTTCTTTAACTACCAAACAACAACGTCAAGAAAATGTTTGGGTTGTTTTACGCCATGAAATTGATTACAAAGCTTCAGCTTTTTTAGGAGATCAATTACATTTAAAAACTTATGTAACTGAATGTGAGGGTGTTATAAGCGTGCGTGTGGTTGAAATTTATAATGCTAAAACAGAAAAACTTTTAGTAAAAAGTAAAACAAAATGGTGCATGACTGACCCTAAAACTCAACGTCCAAAACGAATTTCAGAAGCAATTCAAACCATTTTTGATGAATAGCTGTAATTTCCTTTAAAAGTTATATTTTTACAAATCAGTCATAATTTGTATGAAGCGTTATTTTTATTTTCTAGTCTCATTTTGTTTTTTACTGCTTTGGAGTTCTTGTCGAAAGGATTTTAACTTCAATCCTACCGATGGCAATTTGAGGTTTTCAAAAGACACTGTTTATCTTGATACTGTTTTTAGTAATATTGGTTCAAGCACATATACTTTAAAGGTATATAATACATCAGATGAAAATATTTCTATTCCAAAAATAAAACTTAAAAATGGACTAAATTCCAATTATCGTCTTAATGTTGACGGTATGACTGGAGATCTTCCACTTTCTGGAAAAGAGTTTTCAAATGTAGAACTATTAGCCAAAGACAGCATGTATATTTTCATTGAAACAACGATTGATATTCAATCGTTAGTGACAAATGAAACACAGTTTTTATACACAGACGCCATAGAATTTGGTGCAATGAACGTTCAAAAAGTAGAGCTTGTTACACTTGTTAAAGACGCTGTATTTATTTATCCACAACAATTAACAAACCCCGACGGTTCAACAGTAATAGAAACTCTAAGTTTTGATGTTGATGGTGATGGTACCTATGATGAAACAAATATACAAGGTCGTTTTTTAGATGATAATGAATTGACGTTTACCAACGAAAAACCTTATGTGATTTATGGTTATGCTGCCGTTGACGAGAGTAAAAACCTAACTATTGAAGCTGGCGCACGTGTTCATTTTCATGCCAATTCTGGTCTATTGGTAACTAATAATGCATCTATTCATGCCAATGGAACTGTAAGTTTAGATTCAGAACTTATGGAAAATGAAATTATTTTTGAAGGCGATCGACTTGAACCAGGTTTTGCTGAAGTGCCTGGGCAATGGCAAACTATATGGCTATTTAACGGAAGTACAAATAATATATTTAATCATACCACAATTAAAAATAGTACTGTTGGTCTTTTAGTGGATGGAAATCAAGATGATTCCTCAAAACTAGAAATTACAAATACACAGATATACAATTCAAGTAATTTTGGTGTATTGGGGCGCGCAACTAGTATTAGCGCCGAAAATTTAGTCATTAATAAAAGCGGACAATCGTCATTTGCTGCAACATTTGGAGGAAATTATAATGTTGTTCATTCGACCATAGCAAATTATTGGACGAATAGTTTCCGTCAGTTCCCTGCGCTTTTGCTCAATAATTTTAGTGTTGATTCGGACCTAAATATTATTCCTAATGCCTTAATTTCAGCAAATTTCACAAATTGTATTATTTATGGTAACGACAATCCTGAGTTGCTTTTAGATCCTATTCCAGATGCTGGTTTTGACTTTAAATTTAAAAACTGTTTGATATATTTTAATGATCCCAACAACAACTTTTCAGGACCATATTATAATTTTGAGGATTTAAATTTTTATGAAAATTTATTTTTCAATATGAACCCTGAATTTTTGGATCCTCAACAAAATAAACTTCAAATTCCTTTAAGTTCTCCAGCAGCTTCTAAAGGAATATTTGCTGGAGAATTAAATACTGACATTACCGGAGCACCACGCTCATCACCTAGTGATTTGGGGGCCTATAATACTACAGATTTTGAGAATTAAAAAAGTCAGCACAAAACGCTGACTTTTTATTTTAAATGAATTTGTTTTTTATACGAAAAGTGGTCGATGACTCATCATTGCATTAACGCGGTTTGCAACTGATTCTAAAACGGCTTCGTCTTCATAATTGTTAATCACTTCATCAATAAACGCAACGACTGCTTCCATATCACTTTCAACAAGTCCTCTAGTTGTGATGGCTGGTGTGCCAACTCTAATTCCTGAGGTTACAAACGGACTTTGTGTATCAAAAGGCACCATATTTTTATTCACTGTAATATCCGCTTTAACAAGCGCATTTTCAGCGTCTTTTCCAGTAATGTTTTTGTTTCTTAAATCAATCAACATCATGTGGTTATCGGTACCGCCAGAAATTAAGTCATATCCACGCTTAACAAATGCTTTTGCCATAGCATCAGCATTCTTTTTTACTTGCAAAATATAGTGCATAAATTCGTCTGATAGTGCTTCACCAAAAGCGATAGCTTTTCCTGCAATAACATGTTCTAGAGGCCCTCCTTGATTTCCAGGAAAAATAGCTGAATCCAAAAGCGATGACATCATTTTTGTCTTACCAGATTTGAAGGTCAAACCAAATGGATTTTCAAAATCTTTTCCCATCATAATCAAACCACCACGTGGTCCACGAAGGGTTTTATGTGTTGTTGTTGTCACAATATGACAATGTGGTAGCGGATCGGTTAGAACACCTTTAGCAATTAACCCTGATGGGTGCGAAATATCTCCAAGTAAAATAGCACCAACGCTGTCAGCAATTTCTCTGAAGCGTTTATAATCTATATCTCTAGAATATGCGGATGCTCCTGCAATAATAAGTTTTGGTTGTTCTTTGGTTGCAATTTCCTGAATTTTATCATAATTAAGTGTTCCTATTTCTTTTTCAACACCATAAAAAACAGGATTGTAAAGACGTCCAGAAAAATTTACTGGCGATCCATGAGTCAAATGTCCTCCATGAGCAAGATCAAAACCTAAAATTTTATCGCCAACTTTCAAGCAGGCATGAAAAACAGCAGTATTGGCTTGACTTCCTGAGTGTGGTTGAACATTGGCCCACTCTGCACCAAAAAGTGTTTTGGCACGGTCAATAGCAATTTGCTCAACTTCATCTACTACTTCACATCCACCATAATAACGCTTGCCTGGGTATCCTTCGGCGTATTTATTTGTTAATACAGATCCTGTGGCTTCCATGACTTGATTACTCGTAAAGTTCTCAGAAGCAATTAGTTCTATACCATTTAATTGGCGTTGTTTTTCAGCTTCAATAAGTTCGAAAATTTGTGCGTCTCGTTGCATATTTTTGGTGTATAAACGTTTAAAAATGCAAAAGTAAGAATAACATTAATTATATCCGTTAAAAAACATATATTTGATATAAAATTTATTAAAAATT
The DNA here is from genome assembly GCA_965662485.1 of Flavobacteriaceae bacterium. Classification (GTDB taxonomy): domain Bacteria; phylum Bacteroidota; class Bacteroidia; order Flavobacteriales; family Flavobacteriaceae; genus UBA3537. Next base: position 22,715 of record CBFIIL010000013.1, read on the forward strand.
AATTAACATTTTTTGAATATGCCAAATTTTGCAAACAACCCAGATCGATCATCTTGGCTACACGTAGATATACACTCAGATTTTCCAATCCAGAATATCCCTTTTGGTGTGTTTCTTACAAGAAATGATATAATTACAATTGGTACACGTATTGGAGATACTGCGATTGACTTAGGAGCGCTTCATCAGTTAGGTTATTTTGATGGAATTCCACTAACAGATGATATGTTTTTACAAGATAATCTTAATGATTTTATAGCCGATGGACGAAAAACTTGGCGAGCTGTTAGAAATCGAATTGCAGAATTATTTGATGACAACAATCCAACTTTAAAAAGCAATGTAAAACACAAGGAAATTGTACTTTTTAGACTCGATGAAATTGAAATGCAATTACCAGTTCAAGTTGGTGATTACACTGATTTTTATGCCAGCAAAGAGCATGCTACAAATGTAGGTATCATGTTTCGTGGTAAAGAAAACGCACTAATGCCTAATTGGTTACACCTACCAGTGGGGTATCACGGGCGTAGCTCATCAATTATAACTACAGATATTCCTGTACGACGTCCAAAAGGACAAACCCTTCCTGCAGGTACAGAATCACCTGTTTTTGGAGCAAGTAAAGCCGTTGATTTTGAGTTAGAAATGGCTTTTATTACGACTGATGCCAATGATTTAGGCGACACTATTCCAATTGAAGATGCAGAAGATTATATTTTTGGACTTGTTTTATTTAATGATTGGAGTGCTCGTGATATTCAACGCTGGGAATACGTGCCATTAGGGCCATTTTTAGGCAAGAATTTCGCCTCTTCAATATCGCCATGGATAGTTACATTAGATGCGCTTGAACCTTTTCGAGTGGAATCTCCAGCACAAAACCCTACTCCACTTGATTATTTGCAATATCAAGGTAAAAAAAGTTTTGATATAAACTTAGAGGTGGCTATAAAACCAGAAAATAATAAAGAAACGGTAGTTTCACGTTCAAATTTTAAATACATGTACTGGAATATGGCTCAACAACTGGCACATCATACTGTAAACGGTTGTCCTGTTAATGCTGGAGATATGATGGGAAGCGGTACGATTTCTGGCCCAACCCCAGATTCCTATGGATCAATGTTGGAGTTATCGTGGAAAGGCGAAAAACCACTCCTTTTATCTGATGGTTCGGAACGAAAATTTATTAATGATAATGATACTGTAATACTTAGAGGACATTCAGAAAAAAATGGTTTGCGAATTGGATTTGGAGAAGTTAAAACAAAGTTACTGCCCTCAGTTTAAATCATTTTTTTAGTATTTTAAAAACCATTGAATATATCTCAGTATTCAATGTTTTTTTTGTTTAAATGAAAAAATTAACGCCCTGAAAATCAATAATTCATAAAACTTAAGCATAAGTTTTTTAAGTAATCTAAAAACAATAATTTTGAATTGTAATTGAGACAATATGTATTCATTTCAAAACATTACTTTCAAAAATGATTCATTAGCTGTTTGGGCATTTTGCCCCTTTACTTCTATTATTGCTTTGGCGATTATTACCCCTTTGGGGTACGTTTTTATATAAATATTCGTCATGTTTCAAGTTGTTTTTACAACATCAATTTCAATTAAATCAAACACTAAATGAAAGTTTTAAAATTTGGAGGAACTTCAGTAGGTTCTTCAGAAAATATCAATAAAGTTATTCAAATTGTCAGCCATGCATCTGAGAACGAATCTGTTGTGGTTGTGGTTTCTGCAGTTGGTGGAATTACAGACAAGTTGATGAATGCATCAAGCAAAGCCATTTCAAAAGATTTGGATTACAAAAGCGATTTTAATAAACTCAAAAAACAACATATTGACGTTATAGAGGGGCTTTTGAGTGGAGATTCTTTGGAAAGCACCAAAGATATCATTTTAGAGAAGTTATTAGAACTAGAAAAACTTCTGGATGGAATTTATTTAATCAATGAATTATCGCCTCAAACAACAGATAAGTTGTTAAGTTTTGGAGAGTTAATTTCTTCTCTTATCATTTTTGAAGCTATGCAGCAAAAAGGGTTAAATGTTCAATTGAAAAATAGTCAAAATTTAATTGTTACAGATTCAAATTTCACAAACGCAGCCGTTCAATTTGAGGAAACCAATGCGAATATTACTACTTATTTTGAGCATAATGACAAATTAATAACGATTTTACCAGGTTTTATTTCAAAATCTGAAGACGGTGAAATTACAACTTTGGGGCGTGGCGGATCAGATTATACAGCTGCAATTGTTGCTTCTGCATTGGATGCCAAATTTTTAGAAATTTGGACCGACGTAAGCGGTATGTATACCACCAATCCAAAACTTGTTAAACAAGCAAAACCTATTCGCAAATTATCTTACTTTGAAGCCATAGAGCTATCACACTTTGGGGCAAAAGTATTATATCCTCCAACGGTATTGCCTGTACTTTCCAAAAATATTCCAATTCTCATCAAAAACACAATGGCACCAGAAGAGGATGGCACTCTTATTACTAAAGATGTAGAAAATGGTAGTTCTAACCCTATTAAGGGTATTAGTAATGTTAATGGAATTTCTTTATTAACACTACAAGGTAACGGTATGGTTGGAATTCCTGGTTTTTCTAAACGATTGTTTGAAACTTTAGCGCATGAAAAAATAAATGTCATTATAACAACTCAGGCTTCATCTGAGCACTCTATTTGTGTTGGTGTTGCAGATAGGGACGCTAAACTTGCCAAATTGGTTTTAGATAAAGAATTTGAAAATGAAATTTCACTTTTAAAAATTGATCCTTTAGTTCTTGAACAACATCTATCGATTGTTGCGGTCATTGGAGATCGGATGAAAAATCATCAAGGCATTAGTGGAAATATGTTTAGTACATTGGGTAAAAACAATGTCAATATTCGTGCTATTGCACAAGGTGCTTCAGAAAGAAACATCACTGCTGTCATCGCAGATAAAGACGTAAAAAAAGCACTCAATTGTTTACATGAATCCTTTTTTGAGGTCGAAACAAAACAACTCAATTTATTTGTAATGGGTGTAGGAAATGTAGGCAGTACACTTTTAAGTCAAATCGAAAAACAAGCGTCTTACATTCAAAATACATTAAAATTAAAGATTAATATCGTTGGGCTTTCAAATTCCAAACTTATGGCTTTTGATGACTCAGGAATTGATTTAAGTCAATGGCAAGAAACTCTAGCAAATGGAGAGAAAACAGATCTAATAGAATTTTTTGAAAAAGCAAAAGCTCTTAATTTAAGGAACTCAATGTTTGTTGATATTACTGCAAATGCAGCTGTTGCAGGCACATATGAATATTATTTGAAGCAGAGTATTGCAGTGATAGCGTGTAATAAAATTGCATGTTCCTCAAACTACGAACAATATCAAAATCTTAAAAATTTGTCGCGCAAATATAAAGCGCCATTCCTTTTTGAAACCAATGTTGGTGCAGGTCTTCCTGTGATTGATACTCTAAACCATTTAATTGCTTCTGGAGATCGTATTCGCTCTATTCACGCTGTTTTGTCTGGAAGTTTAAATTTTATTTTCAACAACTTCAACGAATCAACAACATTTTATGAAGTTGTAAAGCAAGCACAAAAAGAAGGCTATACAGAACCTGATCCTAGAATTGATTTGAGTGGGAAAGATGTAGCTCGAAAACTTCTTATATTAGCAAGGGAATCAGGTTATAAATTGGGAATGTCTGATATTTTAAATGATGGATTTTTACCGGAGGGCGCATTAGAATCTTCATCTGTTGATGATTTTTATACATTAATAAAATCTAAAGATGAAGAATTTAAAACACTGCTAAATTCGGCAAATAATAACGACGCAAAATTGAAATATGTTGCCTCATTTATAGATGGAAAAGCAAATGTTGGTCTCCAAGAAGTTCAAGCAGGTCATCCATTTTATAATTTGGAAGGAAAGGATAATATTGTGATGTTTTACACCGACCGTTACACTGATCAGCCACTCATTATAAAAGGTGCTGGAGCAGGATCTGAAGTAACAGCCTCGGGACTATTTGCCGATATCATACGTGCATCAAATATTTAAAGCTATGGAAGAAGTAAAAATATTCTCGCCAGGAACAGTCGCCAATGTAGGCTGCGGCTTTGATGTTTTAGGTTTTTGTTTAGATACAATTGGTGATGAAATGATTATTAGAAAAACGCCAAAAAAAGGTATTCATATAATAAAAATTGAAGGTGGTTTTGAGCTTCCTTTCAATGTAAAAGAAAACGTGGCAGGTGTTTCGGCACTTGCGCTTTATCAAGATGCTCAACCGGACTTTGGATTTGAAATTGAAATTTATAAAAACATAAAACCTGGTAGTGGGATTGGAAGTAGTGCTGCAAGTGCTGCAGGAAGTGTTTTTGGAATAAACAATCTTCTAGGAAATCCATACACTAACGAAGAACTTACAACTTTTGCAATGAAAGGAGAAGCCATTGCTAGTAAATCCGAGCATGCCGATAACATCGCTCCTGCCCTTTTTGGAGGTTTTACCCTTGTAAAAAGTAATCAGCCATTAGAAGTATTGCAAATCCCTACTCCTAAAGAATTATATGCCGTTATTGCACATCAACAAATAGAAATTAAAACTTCTGAAGCTAGATCTATTTTACCAAAAGAAATCCCACTTTCAGATGCCATAGCACAATGGTCAAATTTAGGAAGTATGATTCATGCATTGCATACAAACGATTATACACTTATTGGAAGTTCTTTAAAAGATGTTGTGGTTGAGCCATACAGAAGCAAATTAATTCCAAATTTTAAGGAGCTAAAAAACGTTGCACTAGACGCCAATGCATTGGGAACATCGATTTCAGGTTCAGGCCCTTCGGTATTCAGTTTATGTAAAGGAGAAAATGTAGCCCTTCAGGTTAAAAATGCACAAAAGAAATTATTAGAATCTACACAAATTCCATTTGAAATTTATGTTTCAAAAATAAACACCCAAGGTATTAGAATTTTAACCCAATAATCTATGAAATATTATAGTTTAAATAAGCAAGCACCCGATTCAAGTTTTGAAAATGCTGTGCGAAAAGGATTGGCACCAGACAGAGGGCTTTATTTTCCTGAACAAATAACGCCTTTAAATGAAAATTTCTTTGAAAAACTTGACGAATTATCTAATTCAGAAATCGCTTTTAAAGCGATTCAACAATTTGTTGGAGAAGAAATTCCAAAAGGCGATTTAGAGCAAATTGTAGAAGAAACATTAAATTTCGATTTCCCTATTGTAGATTTAGAAGAAGGTATTTCAACCCTCGAACTGTTTCATGGACCAACAATGGCATTTAAAGATGTTGGAGCACGTTTTATGGCGCGTTGTTTAGGATATTTTAATAGAAATAGTGATGCCGAAGTTACTGTTTTAGTAGCTACTTCTGGTGATACTGGAGGTGCTGTTGCTAGTGGTTTTCTTGGTGTCAAAGGAGTTCGCGTAGTTATCCTTTACCCTAGTGGGAAAGTGAGTGATGTTCAAGAAAAGCAACTGACAACATTAGGACAAAACATTACTGCCCTTGAGGTTGATGGTACTTTTGATGATTGCCAAGATATGGTAAAAAAGGCCTTTCTAGATATCGATTTGACCTCAAAATTAGAGTTGACTTCAGCCAATTCAATTAATGTAGCGCGATGGTTGCCCCAAATGTTTTATTTTATGTTTGCTTACAAGCAATTAAAAGCATTAAATAAACCTATTGTATTTTCTGTTCCAAGTGGTAATTTTGGAAATATTTGTGCTGGAATGATTGCACAAAAACTTGGATTTCCGATTGAACATTTTATTGCTTCAAATAACACCAATAATGTTGTAACTAGGTTTTTAGAGACAGATACATATGATCCTCAACCATCAATACAAACGATTAGTAATGCTATGGATGTTGGGAATCCAAGTAATTTTATTCGAATTCAAGCTCTACACAATAATGATATTAATACATTGAAATCCAATTTATCATCTTATAGCTTTTCTGATGATGAAACTAAAACTGCTTTAGATAAAATTTATTCAAATTCTGGATATATTGCAGACCCACATGGTGCAGTTGGATATTTAGGTGCAAAAGCCTATTTATCAAATCATCCAAACACTCAAGTCATCTTCTTAGAAACTGCACATCCAACAAAGTTTTTGGACGTTGTTGAAGATGTGGTTTCTAAAAAAATAGAACTTCCTCCACAAATTAAAGCTGTAATTGACCAAAAAAAGCAAGCAACTTTTGTCAAAGATTATGAGGAATTTAAATCTTTTATGTTGAAATTTTAATACGAATTAAGTACAAAATTTGTGTAAATTTGTGGTCATAATGATATAGACCATGAAACAAGTTGCCCTTTCACACATTCACCAAGCTTTGGGAGCAAAAATGATACCTTTTGCAGGATATAATATGCCTGTACAATACGAAGGCGTAAATATAGAGCATGAAACTGTTCGAAACCATGTTGGAGTCTTTGATGTTTCACATATGGGAGAATTTTTAATAGAAGGACCAAATGCTTTGGATTTAATTCAATCTGTATGTTCAAATGATGCCTCTATTTTAAATGTTGGAAAAGCACAATACAGTTGTTTACCAAACGCAACAGGCGGTATTGTAGACGACCTCATTATTTATCGTGTAAAGAAAGAAACTTATCTTTTGGTGGTAAATGCCAGCAACATAGAAAAAGACTGGAACTGGATCAGTTCCAAAAATCATATGGGCGCTACAATGAAAAACATTAGTGATGATTATTCGCTTTTGGCAATTCAGGGCCCAAAAGCAGTAGAAGCTATGCAGTCATTAACTAGCGTAGATTTATCAATGATTAAATTTTACAATTTTGAGATTGCAGATTTTGCAGGTATCGACCATGTCATTATCTCTGCAACAGGATATACAGGTAGTGGAGGATTTGAAATTTATTGCAAAAATTCTGAAGTCGAACATATTTGGAATAAAGTTTTTGAAGCGGGTAAAGATTTTGAAATTAAACCCATAGGATTAGCGGCAAGAGACACACTCCGCTTAGAAATGGGGTATTGCTTATATGGCAATGATATTGATGATACAACCTCGCCTATTGAAGCAGGATTGGGTTGGATTACAAAATTTACGAAATCATTCACAAACCATGAAGCACTTCTAAAACAAAAAGAACATGGTGTGGAAAGAAAATTGGTTGGTTTTGAGCTCAACGAACGTGGGATTCCTCGAAAGGATTATCCGATTGTAGACGCAAAAGGAAATACTATTGGAGCTGTAACTTCTGGAACAATGGCGCCCTCAGTCGGAAAAGGAATTGGAATGGGATATGTTTCTATTGTATGTTCAAAAGTTGGAAGTGAAATTTTTATTCAAATTAGAAAAAAAACCATTCCTGCTACAGTGGTAAAACTTCCTTTTTATAAAGGCTAATTTCTTAATATTTTAAAATGAAACAACAAAAGCATCGCATATTGATTTTAGGTGCGAGTGGCTTTTTGGGAAATTCCATTTATAAAGAATTATCTTCTTTCTACAAAACTTTTGGAACATATCACACTCCAAAAACTGAATTTGAAAACAACAATCATTTTTTTGAATATAACTTTGAAGAAGATGATATTGTTGAGTTGCTATCTGCTTTAAAACCTACAATTATTATATCGGCATTAAGAGGAACATTTCCGGCACAATTAATGGCTCATAGGCATATATATCAGTATTTAAAACTACAAGAAAAAAGTAAAATTATATTTCTATCGTCTGCCAATGTTTTTGATGCATACAGCAAATATCCTAGTTATGAAACCGATACTACCCTAAGCAATAGTATTTATGGCCATTTTAAAATTCGTGTAGAACAACAGCTTTTAACCCTACCAAAACGTCAGGTAGCAATTATTAGATTGCCAATGGTTTTTGGGACACAATCTCCTAGGGTGAACGAAATTAAATTACTTCACAAAGTCAATGAACCTATAGAACTATTTCCAAATTTAGTCATGAATATAAGCACAGATAAAAGAGTAGTGCAACAAATACATTATATCATTAATCGTAACAAAAATGGTGTGTTTCATTGTGGCAGCAATGATTTAGTACATCACGATGATTTTATCAAAGATTTAGTCCGCCAATTAGGGCTTAATCAACCTAAATTTAAATATGTGTATACCACTAATGAAGAACGCTATTTGGCGGTTTTGCCAAAGTACAACAGACTTCCAAAGCATCTTCTGTTTGAAAGTTCATCAGTGTTTTTAGATATTATTAAAACGTTTTAGACACACATTATTTGTATATATGATAAGCATTCATATTTTTGCTATAGAATTAAATTTTAATATTTATGGGAAGAGCGTTTGAATTTCGTAAAGCTAGAAAAATGAAGCGTTGGTCTGCGATGAGCAAGGCCTTTACACGCATTGGTAAGGATATTGTAATGGCAGTCAAAGAGGGCGGTTCAGATCCTGATAGTAATTCTAGATTACGAGCAGTGATTCAAAATGCAAAATCGGTCAATATGCCAAAAGACAATATTGAACGTGCCATAAAACGTGCTAGTGATAAAAATCAAGGAGATTATAAAGAAGTATTATTTGAGGGCTATGCACCACATGGTATTGCAATTTTAGTAGAAACTGCAACAGATAATAACACACGAACGGTGGCCAATGTAAGAAGTTATTTTAACAAATGCGATGGCAGCTTAGGAACCTCAGGTTCTGTTGTATTTATGTTCGACCATACATGTAATTTTAGAATTAATGCAGAAGGTTTGGATGCTGAAGAAATTGAACTTGAATTTATTGATCATGGTGCAGAAGAGGTTTTTTCAGATGAAGATGGTATTTTAATATATGCTCCTTTTGAATGTTTTGGGGCTATTCAATCTGAATTAGAATCTAGAAATATTGAAATCCTTTCTTCAGGATTTGAACGTATTCCACAAATTACAAAACCACTAAATGCAGATCAAATTACTGATGTTGAAAAATTATTAGAAAAACTTGAAGAAGATGATGATGTACAAAATGTATATCATACAATGGAGATGTCTTAGGAATATTCCGGAATTTTTCCTTCTACCCCATCAAAAAAAGCGCGCATAAACTTAAAATCTGCTTCTATATCATCAGTTGGATAAAACGGTTCAGAAAACTTATTTACTTTATTTTTAAAATCTAGAGTAAACATTAAAATTGGAACATTCGCTTTTTTGGCAATATAATAAAACCCTGTTTTCCATGTGTCTACTTTTTTACGTGTGCCTTCTGGTGCAATAGCAATTCGAAATTCTTTCTTTTCATTAAAAAGTCGTGCTATAGCATCAACTTGGTTTTCATTTGCTTTTCTAACCACAGGAGCACCGCCAAGACTTTTAAAAATCCAACCTGTTAAAGGATTAAATAATGCTTTCTTACCTACGAAATTTGATTGTATACCTAGCACTGATCGCAGTAAAACCCCAATATAAAAATCATGCCAACTGGTATGTGGTACGGCAATTATAACCGCTTTTTTTACATGATCAAAGTCGTTAAATCCTGTTGCTTTCCAACCTAATAATTTGTAATATATAAATTTAGAAATATATTTAATCATTACATTTTTGAGTAGAGCCTTTCAAGTTTAGACCTAGTTATTACTGATTTCCAATGATTGCCTATTGCATTTTCCCAGAGTGGAGTAAGACTTAGTGCAACATCGATCATAGCATCCATTTGTTTTTGAGTCAAAGATTTACAAACATCTGTTGGTAGTGAAATATTATGTTTTTTCATCATGGTCTTAAAAATTGCAACATCCTTTGGATAAAACTCTTCTAATTGATTAAAAACTATACAATTCCCAACGCCATGTTTAATTCCTAAAACAAAAGATAATCCATAACTCATAGCATGAGCAACGCCAACTTGTGAATAAGCAATACTCATTCCACCATGCCAAGAAGCCATCATGAGTTTATCTTGCATTTCTTCAAAGTTATAATCTCCCAAAAAGACCTCATGACACAATTCGTATGCCATTTCTCCATAGGATTTACTAAATGTATTAATGAAATTTCCATTAAGAGATTCTACACAATGAATAAAACAATCCATTCCTGTATAAAACCATTGATTCTTATCTACGCCATCTGTTAATTCAGGATCTAAAATTACTTGATCAAAAGGAGTAAAATCACTATTTAATCCTAATTTTAATTTTGACCCACATAAAATTGCTGTTCTTGATACTTCTGCCCCTGTTCCTGATATCGTTGGTATTCCAACATGATATACACCAGGTGTTTTTAATAGATCCCAACCTTGATATTCCTCACTCATACCATTGTTGGTAAGCATTACTGAAACAGCCTTTGCTAAATCCATAACACTTCCGCCACCTATTCCTATAATACCAGATGGAAGTGCTTTTGTTTTTAAAATAATATCTTCAACTAGCGCATCAACTTGCGTTGTTTTTGGCTCTTCTGCTGATGAAATAAAAATAATATAGTCGTCATATAGTAACGAAATTCTTGAAATAAGATTAGAATTATTTTCAAAAACATCATCTATAAAATAAATAAAGGGTGCACGTTCGTTTTGACGTTTTGGCTCAATAATTTCATTTAATTGATTGAAACTGCCACGGCCGAATACCACTTTAGATACCATAGGAAAATTTTTAAAACTCATATTAATTAGATTTGGGTGAATTATTATTAAGCCATAACTTTTGGGCTTTAGCTAGGTCTTCTGGAGTATCAATTTCTATACCTTGTATTGTTGTTTCCACCATTTTAATTTTTTTACCATGTTCCAAAAAGCGAATACATTCAATTTTTTCTGATGCTTCAAGCTGTTCAGTAGATAGTTTTGTAAATTCTAATAGTGGAGGCTTTCGAAAAGCATAAACTCCTTTGTGTTTAAAGTATTGTGTTTCAACTTCAGAATCCCTGTGAAAAGGAATTGGGCTTCTTGAAAAGTATAGTGCAAAATTATCCTTATCCGTAATAACTTTGACACAATTTGGGTTATTTATTTCATTTTGATCTTTAATGCTAACCATCAATGAAGCAAGGTCAATTTCTTTGTTGATATCGTCCTTAAAAACAGTCAATAATTTTGATAAACTGTCTTTTTCTGTAAAAGGCTCATCGCCCTGAACATTAACAACAATATCACAATCAATTGAAGCCACTGCCTCTGCAATACGGTCACTTCCTGATTCATGTGCATTAACACTCATCAATACTTCCCCACCCTTGCCTTTAATTTCATCAAAAATAATTTGACTGTCAGTTACCACAAAAACGCTATCAAAAAGACCGGTATTTACAGTAGCTTGGTAAGTTCTATAAATCACAGTTTCTCCGCCTAAATTTTGCATAAGCTTAGCAGGAAAACGACTTGCACTATAGCGTGCGGGAATCATTGCAATAATTTTCATCTTTGTCATATAAATGAAACGTAAAATTACAGTTTTTTTTAATAGAAATATTTAAAGAATAGTTAATAGTTTAAGATTCAAAAAAGTCATCTTTAAATCCTATTAAATATAAAGTTTCTTTGGCTCTTGTAAGTGCAGTATACAACCAACGTAAATAGTCCATATCTATACCATTGGGCAAGTAAGGCTGCTCAACGAAAACAGTATTCCACTGCCCACCTTGAGATTTATGACAAGTAATAGCATAGGAGAATTTTACTTGAAGTGCATTGAGATATTTATTCTTTTTTACTGCCAAAAACTTTTTGTAACCCGAGGATTCATTTTCATAGTCTTTGAGCACTTCTTGATATAAATCATTAGCTCGTTCGTAGGATAACGATGGAGTTTCTAAATTAATGGTGTCCAAAAGAAGAACCGTTTCAAATGGTTTCATATTTGGATAATCTACGAGTCGTATTTTAACATCAGCAAATCTAAATCCATATAATTCTTTAATGCTAAATAATTCTAATACTTCAATAATATCACCATTGGCAATAAATCCCGCTTCGCTTGTAGGCTTTAGCCAAAAATAATTGTTACGAACAATCATTAAAAAATCTCCAGCAGTGAGTTCATGTTCATTAAAAAGAATCCTAGATCTTATCTGTTGGTTGTAAGCATTTGCACGCTTATTCGAGCGGACAATAAATGCAGTTTCTTCTGTCCCTCTAGAAGCGTAAGATTCACCCAACGCATTTTGAATATCATTGCCATCTTGAAGACGAATAATATCCTTAAAACCATCTATTTTAAACCTGAAATATTCAAAAAATTGATTTGATATGGAATCACGAAGCATTGTAGCATTAAACAGTATACCTGAGTCTTGGGCTTGTCGGACCACTTCATCAAGTTCAATTTCTTGTGTAAGTTTATCATAATTAAGTTCTAGCTTAGTTGCATCTAAAGCTGGACTAACATCTAGACTTACAGGGGGCAACTGAGCAGTATCTCCCATCAAAAGAAGTTTGCATTGATGGCCTGAGTATACAAATTGAATCAAATCGTCTAGTAATGCTCCACTTCCAAATAGGCCGCCTTGGTTGGAATGGTCAGAAATCATTGAGGCTTCATCAACAATGAATAGCGTGTTTTTGTGTTTATTGGGTGCCAAAACAAAAGATATTTTACCATTTTTTGCTGTTCGAGGCATGTATATTTTTTTATGAATTGTATAGGCCTGTGTTGAGGCATAACCCGTGATGACTTTTGCTGCTCTTCCTGTTGGAGCAAGAAGTATGGCACTTTTTTTAGCTTTCCAAATATTTTTTACAACCGTACCAATAATTGTTGTTTTTCCAGTACCTGCATATCCTTTTAGTAAAAAAACATTTTGTTTTGATGGAGAAGTGATAAAACTTGCAAGTTGTTGTAAACCAGTATCTTGCTTTAGCGTTGGTTCAAAAGGAAACCCTAATTTAAGTAGTTTATAAAATTCTAAAGCAGTCATAAAAATCGGGTCAACATAGTTTTGTCCAAATATAAGAATGATTTTTGCGCGCTTTCACTTTATTGAATAAAAAAAAATTGTAGATTTGCTTATTCTGAATTTAATTAACATAAACCATGGTTATCATTTCAATTGTTGCAGTCATCCTTTTGACAATTTTGATTGTTTGGGCAATCGACAAATTTATTCCCAAAAAATTTAAATCCCTTATTCTACTTGGTCTTTGGGCCATCATCATCTTTTTAGGCTATATTACATTCATGTCAGTCTATGGTGAAATTCAATTTAATCAATTGAAAGAAAAACGCTACAAAGTAGTTATTGAAAACTTAAAAGACATAAGAGATGCCCAATTGGCTCACAAAACTGTTACAGGACAATTTCAAGACGATTGGGACAAGCTTGTAACATTTATAGAGAATGAAAAATTCACCATCACACAACGCAGAGATTCTACTGTCATTGATAAAGTCCTCACAAGACGTTATGGTGTTGATACAACCAAGGATATTGTTATTATTGACACCCTTGGATACGTGCCTGTAAAAGATTCGCTTTTTGGCGTAGACCCACGTTATAAGACTATGATGAATGTACCTGTTGGAAAAGAGGATGAAAAATTTAAGTTAGAAACTGGAATGGTTGAACAAAATAAAATCAATATTCCTGTTTTTGAGGCTTCAGTTGCAAAAAGTATCATTCTTTTTGACCAAGACAAAAACTTAGTTAAAAAAGAAGAAGAAGTTGTTTCTGTTGAAGGCGTAAACGGACCAACACTAAAAGTTGGCTCCCTGGAAGAAGTAAATACAAATGGTAACTGGCCAAAAAATTATTCAAAAGAACAATAAAAATCCTAAAAAAGGAATTGTATTGTCCATTCAAGTAAGCTTGAGTGGACTTTCTTTTTTTGTTTTAGACAACGACAAGGATCAAATTATAGATTTGATTCATACACCATTTGAAAAAACGCTGACACCCCAAGAACTTTTAGATCAGCTGACACATCATTTCAATACACATAAAGCGCTACAACAACCCTTTTCTAAAACAATTCTTATTCATGATAATGAAATGGTAACACTCGTACCATCGCCATTATTTGAAGAAGAATATTTATCAGATTATTTGAAATACAACACAAAAATCTTTAAAACAGATTTTATCACTTATGATGTTATTAAAAATGATGATATCATGATTGTATATGTGCCTTTTGTAAATATAAATAATTACATTTTTGAGCGCTTTGGAAGTTTTGAATATAAGCACAGTACTACAGTTGCGTTGGATAGAATTTTAGAAATTCAAAAAAATAACACCAAAGAATCCATGTATATCAATATCGCTGAAACCTACTTCGATTTAGTGGTTACAAAAAACAATGCACTACAGATATACAATAGGTTTGAATATCAAACAAAAGAAGATTTTATTTATTATGTATTGTTTGTATCGGAACAGTTAGGGCTTAATACAGAGGAATTTGAGTGCGTGCTTATGGGCGCAATAAAAAAAGACGATGATCTCTACTCTATCGTCTATAAATACATTAGACATGTATCTCTATTGCCTGAAGACAAAATGCTATATAGTTACAACAATTCTACCAAAAATTTTACCATCTTAAATAGCTTTTAATGCGAATAATTTCTGGAAAATATAAAGGGAGACGGCTGAATGTTCCAAAAAAATTACCTGTACGTCCTACAACGGACATGGCTAAAGAGGCACTTTTCAATATTCTTATTCATCGCTTTGATTTTAATGACCTTTCTGTCTTGGACTTATGCTCAGGAACTGGAAATATTGCTTATGAATTTAGTTCTAGAGGTGCAAAAAACATAGTCGCAGTAGACAAAGAATTTCGTTGTGTAAAATTTATAGAACAAACAGCATCAGAGTTTGAAATGCCAATTGACGCTATTAAAAGCGATGTATTTTCATT
>CBFIIL010000014.1:0-34975 GCA_965662485.1 Flavobacteriaceae bacterium
ATAAACCTTCGTTAATTTGTTGACCTTGGTTTTCTGTTGAAATACCGAAATCAAAATATTTCTTGTGGCTGTACTTTTCATTAATTAAATAATTAAACAAAAAATCTAAACTCCCGAATTGTTGGCGATCATCTTTATTTGCAGATATATATTGCACATGCGCTACAGTAGCAGTTTCAAAAATAGTAGCCCCGGCTACAATTTTTTTTTCATGAAAAACACTATACTGTTTAATATGATTTGGAAATTTATTTCTGAGCTTACTAATTTCCGAAACTGTATGTACCGGCAAAACATTATGACTCTCATTTAGGTTTGGAATCAATATCTCGTTCCAAAAAGCAGATAAATCAGTTTCTTGTTTAATAGTCAGATTGTTTTTTATCCCTTTTTTAATCCCTCTTTTTCGATTTGAAGAATCAATTTTTAGCGGATACGAATAATCGATTACTGAAGAAATATCTTTACGTACTAGGGATGCATTGGATTTAAACAAAAGATATGAGATTTCTTTATTAGGTACCAAAGCATAAATTTCTGGCAGTAATTTTAAATGAATTTTTTTTATATGATTTTCTTCTAAAAATTTTAAAAGTGAATTATAAATTTGAAACACATCATTAAATTTTACCTTTGGACTTAAAACAAGTCCTCCATAACTCAAACCTTGGTGTGAGAATATTTTATCTGCAACAATATTGGCAGGCAATAAACCAACAAGCTCTTTCTCATTAAAAAACAATAACGAATAGTCCTGAAATCTTTTTTTGTGATATTCTATAAAATCTCTTTTAAGAAGAAATGTAGCGTTTTTGGAAGCGTCTATAAAATCGTCCCATGATGATTTAAAATTTGAGCTATATTTTTTTATTGTAATAATATTTAAATGCAATTAAATTTATGTAAGCTAACGCTTTTCAAAAGTAATTTTCCCTTGATTATCAATATACTTATAAATTCCTTTTGGAGCACCTTTTTTAATTATCATGTAACTTTCATCCTTCTCCATTGAATTTAAATATTTTTGATTTCCACTTAAGTAGGAAAAAATAATCCTAAATAAATTTACATTAGATTTTAGCTCATTAATATATTTATAATTTGTACCCTTTGGCCATTTTATAGCTAATTTAGTACTAAAAATAGAATAAATTAAATCTCTATTGTCCAATTTTTCAAAGGATTGAGAAGTAGAATTTAATCCAACAAATCCACCATGATCTGCCATGATAATGATTAAGGCAGATGCATCCATCTCAATAATAAAATCAATTAAGTTTTTGAGTTTGAAATTTGCAATTTTAAGACTCTCTAACCATTCTTTTTTTTCAAGTTCTTTCCCTTTTGAGTATCTTTTGTTGGCAGTTATATGACCTGGATTAAAAAATTCTATAAAAAAGAATTTTGATAAATCTGATTTATTGAAAAACTCTTTTTTTAATGGATTTAAAATATCCACAGGTTTTCCAAGACCTTTACTAATATATGAAATTTCATCATCTATAAAATTACTTGTATCAAAACCCAATTTGGTTTTATTAAGCAATAAATATGGGAGTTCTGAAATAAAATGTGTTGAATATCCATTTTGTTTAAAAATACTTAGTACTGCATTTTCACTTACAATATTGTTACGTGCATTCAACACTTCGGATAATTGAGGCTTATCATTATAATAATGATGTTTCATATTGAAAGTCGCGCTATTTGATGACAAAGTAGAGTAGTAATTACTCCTAAAATCATAATAATATGTAAATCCATTGTCAGCTAAATAGTTTTCAAAATCAGTAAAATCTGTATTATAATTTTCACCTTTCAATTCTGAAAAATTCACATAACCGTCTGGTTGAATAAAATAAATATTTGGTTTTTTTTTGAAATTAATATTTAAAATATCATCTGGTAAATTTTTCCATTTATTAGAGATAGCGTAGTTATTTTGTGCAAAAGACAATAAACTAATAATGGCCAAAATAAATTGAATAACTACAACTTTATTTAAATATTTATTTAAAAATATTGAAAATAAAATAGCTAAAAAAATTCCCAATAAAAGCCATTTTTTATGAATTCCTGCATAGTAACATATTGTCATATAAAAAATGAAAAAAAATATGTTTAAGAATGGAAGAGGATACTTTTTATATCTCCTTAAACCTTGAAGTTTAAAAATATAATATATAGCTGTAAATAATATAACAGGAAGAATTATAAAATTAAACAGAAAATATTTTAAATGTCCAATAGAATTAGCTATGGTGTAGTTGTTTGTAATATAAAACAACAAAGGATACAGACCAGATGCAACAGCCGTTAAAATTGGATAATGCTTTTGATTTGATATGAATTTTTGAAAAAAAATTTTAAAATAAACTGTCAAAACTTATTTTTTCTTATAAAGATACAAAATTCGGTGCGTCCCTTCAATTCTTACCTTATGAATTAAAATAAAATAAATCCCAAATTTAGTTTCAAAATTATCTTGATCATAAAAATCAAAATGATTTATAAACTCTCGCTTTCTAATCAATAGAGACTCAACCCATGAGTCCTCTCTTTTTGGAAATTCAATAATTAAATTTTTAGAAAATAAGGCAAAAAATGCAGCAGACTTTTCAAAAGGAACATTACCAGACAATGTTAAATGGTGGATAAGCGCCAAGGCAAGAGTCACATCAGGCGAAAAGTTAATTAATCTTTTAATTAAGGACTCTCGCTCTGTATTACAAAAACCAATTCCTGCAGAAGGTTGCAAGATGTCACAAACAAAAGGAAGTAAATTTAGTTCTTTGTTTTCTCTAACTTGCTTATAATTTAAATCTATTGCATTACTATCAATATCTGTAACTAAAATATTTGAAACATGTTCAATGACTGTTCTTGCAAAAGTTCCATCATTCCCACATAAATCTATTAAAGAATTTGTTTCCAATTGCAATATCCAATCTTTTACTAACTTTTTCTTATTTAAAAAAGCCTCTGAATTGTAATTGGTTTTAGAATAATAATCAACCCATTCTGATTGTTTCTTCTGCTTTAATTTTGAAATATAGTCATATAAACTAGTTAAGATATTTTCGTGTGCTTTTTTTGATAAATTACCCGATTTAGCCTCATTTTTGTAATCATTATTATACTTGTGTTCTAACTTTGCTAGAAGATGAATATTTGGATAAAGTATTGAACTAAGTCGAGTTTTTGAAGGCAACAAAGATGATATTAATTGTACAGGTAATCCATCAATATAAGTTTGCATCATTTTTAACATTTCAGCACCATGATATTTTGATAAAACTAAAGGGCCTAAAAAATGAGTGATAAATTGTTTGTAAGCTCGCCATGGAGTGTTCTCTTTGTAGAAATCAAAAGATAATGTATCTATAAGTATAGGTTTTCCTTTGTGAAAAGTTATATTATATGCAGATGCATCTTTTAAAATAAAACCTTTGGATAGAGCATATTTTTGAATCTTTAGAGTTAAAAGAGCAGCTTGCTTATATTGCTCAAAGCTCCATTCATATGGGTTTGTCACAAAAGGAATCTTTTCTGGAGTGATAATTATTTCTTCATATGAAACTGAAGTTTCAGTGTGGGGAATTAATAATTTTTTTTGGATTAAACTATCAAAGAAACCTCTTTCTTTTAATGCTACATATTGAGAAAAATAAATTGGTTGTATTGATCTACGTAAAACATCTTGATCGTAAAACAAAGAACCCGATGGGTCCCTAAAGGAAGCCTCATGAGTATTATTTTTAATCATCATTTGATGTACTAGTGTTGTCATCAATATCTATCGAGTCAGTAACATCTTCTTTAGCTTTTATGCCAAAAATTATCTTTATTTTGTAAACTATATTCTTAGTAAAAAGCAAAACACCTGCCACAGCTGCAACTATAGCTTGGACAATCATGGCCCCCAAGCCTGGATCGAAATATAAAAATTGCATAGTAATTTACATTAATATTGTTAAAAATTGGATACCAAGTTACTAATTTTTCTTTAGAAATAAATAATAGAAATTTATTGTAAAAATGGCTGCATTGGAAATAATAATAGGCCATGCATTGGATAACATAACTCCATACACAACAAAAAGTAAACATGCAATAGAATTAATAACTCTTAACGATCTTAAATTTTTCATTGTAAAAGAAATTAGTAAAATCAAAGTAGCGATATAGCCTATCCATTCTGCTATTTCAATTCCCAAAAATTCCATTTACAATGCTTTGTTTCGTTTACGATCAACTTCTTTGAGGTAAATTTTTCTGAGCCTAAGGTGACTCGGCGTAACTTCTACATATTCGTCTTTTTGAATATATTCTAAAGCTTCTTCCAAAGAGAATTTAATCGCTGGAACAATCTTCGCCTTATCATCTGCCCCAGAACTACGAACATTACTTAGTTTTTTTGTTTTGGTGACATTTACGACCATGTCATCACCACGAGAATTTTCTCCAATAACTTGACCTTCATAAATGGACTCTCCTGGGTCAACAAAAAACTTTCCACGATCCTGAAGTTTATCAATTGAATATGGAATTGCAGTTCCATTTTCCATAGATACTAATGAACCATTCTGACGTTCTGGAATACCCCCTTTAAGTGGTTGATATTCCTTAAATCGGTGTGCCATAATGGCTTCTCCTGCTGTTGCGGTAAGTAATTGATTTCTCAATCCTATAATACCACGAGACGGTATCATAAATTGACAAACCATACGCTGCCCTTTGATTTCCATACTTAAAAGCTCTCCTTTTCGCATGGTAACCATCTCTACTGCTTTGCCTGAAATATGTTCTGGTAAATCAATAGTCATTTCTTCTACAGGTTCACATTTTACACCATCTATTTCTTTAATAATAACCTGAGGCTGACCAATTTGCAGCTCATACCCTTCTCTACGCATGGTTTCAATCAAAACTGATAAATGCAAAACCCCACGACCAAAAACCATAAATTTATCGGCACTATTGGTGTCTTCCACACGAAGTGCTAAGTTTTTTTCAAGCTCTTTTCCTAAACGTTCTTTTATGTGTCTGGAGGTTACAAACTTACCATCTTTTCCAAAAAATGGTGAATCATTTATTGTAAAAAGCATACTCATTGTAGGCTCGTCAATCGCAATAGTTTCTAGTGCTTCAGGATTTTCTACATCGGCAATTGTATCACCAATCTCAAAGCCGTCAAGCCCCACAAGCGCACATATTTCTCCAGCAGAAATGGTATCTACTTTTTTTCTTCCTAAACCTTCAAAAATTTGAAGTTCTTTTATTTTTGATTTTGTTATTGAACCGTCTCTTTTTACAAGAGATACCGTTTGGTTTGTATTTAGAGTACCTCGCTGAAGACGACCAATCGCAATTCTACCTGTAAATGAAGAATAATCTAAAGACGTAATCAGCATTTGAGTTGTTCCTTCATCAAACTTTGGCGTAGGAATATGTTCTATAACCATATCCAAAAGTGGTGCAATGGAATCTGTTTCTAATTTCCAATCTTCACTCATCCAATTGTTTTTGGCAGAGCCATATACGGTCGGGAAATCCAATTGCCATTCTTCGGCTTCCAATTCAAACATCAAATCAAAAACAGCTTCATGAACCTCATCGGGCGTACAATTTTCTTTATCAACTTTATTAATTACCACACATGGTTTTAGTCCCATTTGAATGGCTTTTTGAAGAACAAAACGGGTCTGTGGCATTGGACCTTCAAAAGCATCAACAAGAAGTAAAACGCCGTCTGCCATATTAAGTACACGCTCGACTTCACCACCAAAATCGGCGTGACCAGGAGTGTCAATAATATTGATTTTTGTGTTTTTATAAACGACAGAAACATTCTTGGAAGTGATGGTAATTCCACGCTCACGCTCCAAATCATTATTATCTAAAATTAAATCTCCTGTATTTTCGTTTTCACGAAATAATTGACAGTGATATAAAATTTTATCAACTAACGTTGTTTTACCATGATCGACATGGGCAATAATTGCAATATTTTTTACTTGGTCCATATATAACCCTTTTGAGCGTGCAAAGGTACACTTAATTTTAGGATTATCGAGATTTATTAATGTATAGTAACCCTATAAAATTGTTTATATTTGCAGCATAAATAAAAATCAATGCAACTTCAGTCCATACCAAAGTTAAAACACAGCAGTTCAAATCAGTTTTTTTTACTTGCAGGTCCGTGTGCCATAGAAGGTGAAAAAATGGCACTTCAAATTGCAGAACGCATTTGTGAAATTACTAATAAACTGGAAATTCCTTTTGTTTTTAAAGGAAGTTTTAAGAAAGCAAACCGCAGTCGAATTGATAGTTTTACAGGAATTGGTGATGAAAAAGCATTAAAAATTCTCCAAAAAGTTTCAAAAACATTTGATATTCCAACCATAACAGATATTCATGAAGTAAGCGATGCCGTTTTGGCGGCACAATATGTTGATGTGTTGCAAATCCCAGCATTTCTTGTACGTCAAACGGACTTGGTAGTAGCGGCTGCAAAAACTGGAAAAGTGGTTAATCTTAAAAAAGGACAATTTATGAGTCCTGAAGCTATGAAACATGCAGTACAAAAAGTGAAAGACTCTGGCAATGAAAAAGTTTGGATCACAGATCGCGGAACAATGTTTGGATACCAAGATATGATTGTAGATTTTAGAGGGATTCCAACTATGAAACAGTTTGCACTAACAGTCTTGGATGTTACACATTCTTTGCAACAACCAAATCAAAATAGTGGTGTAACAGGTGGTCGCCCAGAAATGATAGAAACCATTGCTAGAGCGGGTGTTGTCAATCATGTTGATGGCTTATTTATTGAAACTCACTTTGATCCTGCAAATGCCAAAAGTGACGGCGCTAATATGCTGGATTTAAATTACTTAGAAAAACTTCTAACTAATCTTTCAGCGATTAGAAAAACTATAAATAGTTTATAAAATTAAACTAAAATATTTTTAATCTTTCAATTGATTTTGACTTTGAATCGCATTGAATCCATATTTATCGATAAGATAAATTAGCGAAGTCATGGTTGCTGCACCCAATTCCAATTCGCGTTTATTTACGGCATCGAAAGTATCATTCGCAGCATGGTGATGATCGAAATAGCGTTGAGAATCTGGACGTAATCCTGCTAAAACAATAGCATCATTTTTAAGCGGTCCAATATCCGCTCCACTTCCTCCTTTTCTGAAATAATGAATTAAATAGGGTTCAAAAAGAGGTTTCCATTTTAAAATTTGATTAATTTTATAATCTGGTCCGCTAAATGAAAACCCTCTAGGCGTAAATCCCCCAGAGTCACTTTCTAAAGCAAAAACATGTTTTTCACCTTTTTTCTTGGCAACTTCGGCGTATTTTCGACCTCCTCGTAATCCATTTTCTTCATTCATAAATAGTACTACTCGTATGGTGCGTTTTGGACGAATTCCAGTTTCTTTCAAAAGACGTAATACATCCATAGACTGTACACATCCTGCGCCATCGTCATGTGAGCCATCGCCCAAATCCCATGAGTCTAAATGACCACCAACTACAATAATTTCATTAGGAAATTGACTGCCTTTAATTTCGCCTATAACATTATAAGATTGAACGTCTTTGAGTTGTTTGCAGTTTTGCTTGAAATAAAAATTAATATTTGGGTCAATTTTTAACATTCCACTTAAGCGTTCTGCATCATTTGTACTGATGGCTGCCGATGGAATACGTTGCTTTATTGGTGTATCTCCATATGACATTGCTCCAGTGTGAGGCAAATCATCCAAGCGCAAATTCATCGATCGGACTATGGTACCCAAAGCACCAAGTTTGCCAGCTTCTTTAGCTCCATCATAACGTTGGTCTACACACCCTCCATAAGCTTCAAAGGTTTGTATTAAATCGGCTTGCATGGGACGGTTGAAAAATACTATTTTTCCTTCAATCTCTGTACGATTCATCAGCTTTAAGTCCTCAATACCCTGAACTTCAACCACTTGAGATTTAATGCCTTGAAGTGGTGTAGATACTGAGCCTCCTAAAGCACAAAGATTTACTGGAATTGTTTTTCTAGGAGCGGTTTCTATATATGCAAATTCAGGATTACCACGCACCCACTTTGGCACCATTACAGGTTGAAGCCAAACTTTATCTAAACCAAGTGATTCTAATTCCTTTTTGGTGTATTCTACGGCAAGTTCGGCATTTAATGAACCCGACAAACGCCCTCCTATTTCATTTGATAGATAGGATAACCACTCATAACTTTTGCCATTGGTAAGTGATGTTTTATAAATTTTTTCAAGTTGTTTTGAGTCGTCTTGTGAAAAAGCAAAGAAGCTCAGGCTTACAAGTGCAGCTAAAATTTTAAATTTCATATTAGAGAATTTGGATGTAAAAATAAAATTACTAAGTTTTTTATTTTATAATAATATCATAAAATATTTAAGACTTACTAGCAAAAGAAATTACATCATTTTCTGAGATTTCATCAGATCCAAGTATAATTAGACGCTCAACTACATTGCGCAATTCTCTGATATTACCCGTCCAATTGTAACTCTTTAAAAGTTCTAGAGCAGCTTCTGAAAATTGTTTTTTTGAAGTACCTTGTTCAGATGCAATTTTGGTGCTAAAAAAGTCAACCAATAGCGGAATATCATCTCGTCTGTCATTTAAAGCTGGTACTTTTATAAGAATTACAGCAAGCCTATGGTATAAATCTTCTCTAAAACGGCCTTCAGCAATTTCCTTTTTTAAATCTTTGTTGGTCGCTGCAATAACTCTTACATCAACTTTTATGTCTTTGTCGTTTCCTACACGCTGAATTTTATTTTCTTGAAGTGCACGCAACACTTTGGCTTGAGCAGACAAGCTCATATCTCCAATTTCATCCAAAAATAAAGTGCCTTTATTTGCAGCCTCAAATTTTCCAGCACGATCTTTATGAGCACTTGTAAAAGCCCCTTTGATATGTCCAAAAAGCTCACTTTCAATAAGTTCTGCTGGAATAGCAGCACAATTGACTTCTACCATAGGTCCTCTAGAACGTTCACTTTTTTGATGCAGCCAATGTGCAACCAGCTCTTTTCCTGTTCCATTTGGTCCTGTTATAAGTACACGAGCTTCCGTTGGCGCTACTTTTTCAATGATTGACTTTATGTTTGATATCGGTGAACTTTCGCCAATCATTTCATACTTCTGGCTTATTTTTCGTTTCAGGCGTTTGTTTTCTACAACCAATTCTTTCCTGTCGAGTGCATTTCTAATAGTATTCAAAAGTCGATTTAAGTCTGGTGGTTTTGAAATATAGTCATAAGCACCCAAACGCATGGTATTAACTGCAGTATCCAAATCACCATGACCGGATATCATTACAATTGGAATTTCTGGTTTTATCTTTTTGACCGCCTCTAAAACTTCAACACCGTCCATCTTTGGCATTTTAATATCACATAATATTAAGTCATAATCTGATTTTTTTATAGCTTCAATTCCAGCAAGTCCATCTTTAGTTTCAGAAACTTGGTAATCCTTATTTTCTTCAGTTAATATTTTTACCAAAACACGTCGAATCGCTTCTTCGTCTTCAATGATTAATATTTTTGACATTTTATTGGGTTTTAACGCTAATATATTAATATTTCATCCACTTAATAAGTTCTTTATAACTTGGTTTTTTTCCATACATCAAAATTCCAACACGATAAATTTTAGCCGCAATCCAAACTGTGATCACAAACGTAAATATCAAAATTGCCAAGGATAAAACTTGCTCCCAAATTGGGACACCAAAAGGAATACGAATAAGCATTACAATTGGTGATGTGAATGGAATATAAGAAAAAACTGTGGAAATTGTACCATGAGGGTCTTCTAGGGAGGTGAAAAAACCGACATAAAACCCTACAACCAAAAGCATCACTATGGGCATTACAAATTGTTGAGTATCTGTTTCGTTGTCTACAGCTGCACCTATGGCTGCATAAAGCGAACTATATAATAAATACCCTCCAGTAAAAAATAAAACAAAAGCGATGACTAAATTCAATAATGGCAAAGAGTTAAATTCTGAGATAATTACCTGAATTTCAGAATTGGCACTGTTTTCGGAAACCGCATTAGCCATCATTTCTTGTTGTGGTGTTGCAGAAAAATCTATACCAAAAATAAAAGAAATTGCAACAGAAAATACTGCTATCAAAATAATCCAAATGGCAAATTGAGTAATACCTGCTAATGAAGTTCCAAAAATTTTACCTAACATCAACTTTATAGGTTTTACAGAAGAAATTATCACTTCAATAATTCGGCTTGTTTTTTCTTCAATAACGCTACGCATTATAAGATTTCCGTAAATTATTATAAACATAAACAATAAATATCCAGCAGCACCTCCAAAAATCAACTTCAAAAAACTTCCAGTTTTTGAGGTTTTTACCCCTTCAAAATTTTCCTGATTGATATCAATGTAGGTTTTTGCGGCTTTAATTTTACTCAAATCAACTCCCAATTTCTTTAGTTTAAGTTCACCAAGGCGTTTTTCAATTTTTGATTCCAAATTTGAAATCAAACTTAATGATGGTGATTCATCTGAATAAAATTTAATTTGACTTGAAACATCCTCAATGGCTAAATCGGGTACGTGTAACAACCCATAAGAATTATTTTTATTTGATAATTTTTTAGCCGCTTCCAAGCTAATATCACTAAGGTTTTCATAAATCATTTGATCAGTAGAAACAAGTGTTTCGCTTAAAAATCCAGATTCATCCAATACAGCAATTGTACGGACTTTTTCATTATTAACGCTTGTTAAATAGGCGACCAGTGACAGCAGTCCTACCAAAATAAGCGGACTCAAAAATGTCATCAAAATAAACGACTTGTTCTTCACTTTAGCCAAATATTCTCTTTTTATGATTAAAGGTAAGTGGTTCATAATGAGTTGTTTTTTACAGTTTGAATGAAAATATCATTGGCATTTGGAATCACTTCTACAAAATGATTTATATATGCATTAGCATTTAAAAAAGTTAACAAATCGTTTGAGGTATCGGATGCTCCCAATTTTATATTTAATTTTAAATCATCTTCAAGAGATTTGAATTCCGCAGGACTTGTGTCAAAACGTTCTGAAATTTGGCTTTCTAAATCTCTTAAATTACTCGAAGATAAGCCGACTTCAAATGTGTTTGTTTTGTGTTTGCGTTTTATGTCGATAAGGTTTCCATCTAATATTTTTTTAGATTGATGAATTAGTGCTATATGATCACATAATTCTTCAACGGATTCCATACGGTGTGTAGAGAAAATAACCGTTGCACCCTCATCTCTAAGTTGTAAAATTTCATCTTTAATAAGATTAGCATTTATAGGATCAAAACCAGAGAATGGTTCGTCAAAAATTAAAAGTTTTGGTTGATGCAAAACAGTTACAATAAATTGTATTTTTTGCGCCATTCCTTTAGAAAGTTCTTCAATTTTTTTATCCCACCAATGACTAATTTCAAATTTTTCAAACCAATAGTTAAGTCTCTTTTTTGCTTGTCTATAACTTAACCCTTTGAGTTGTGCCAAGTACAAGGCCTGCTCACCAACTTTCATTGATTTGTAGAGCCCTCGCTCTTCTGGCAAATATCCAATATATTGGACATGCTCTGGTTTTAGTGGCTCACCATCTAAAATCACATGACCAACATCTGGCATGGTTATTTGATTGATAATACGAATAAGGGTTGTTTTTCCAGCCCCATTTGGGCCCAAAAGTCCAAAAATACTATGTTTTGGAACTTGAATTGAAACATCGGAGAGTGCTTGAAATTCGCCGAAGTTTTTGGAAATATTAGTTGCTTCAAGGAGAGTACTCATATTTGTTTTTAGATTTTCTGTAGGACGTGCAATGGAGCTTTTCGTTACAATGTAAATCTAAAAGATTTTTTTTGAAATCAACCCTAACAACAAGGAAAATAAAATCTGTGTTATGAAAACATATCTTTTACCTTTTCAAAAAAGGATTTATCGGATTGTTCTGGTTTAGGTTCAAAATGCTCATTGTTACGCATTTTTTCAAAGAATGATTTTTGTTCTTTGTTCAGAGTTTTTGGTGTCCAAACATTGATATGTACTAGTAAATCTCCTTTGTTATATCCATTGATGTTTGGAATTCCTTTGCCACGTAAGCGTAGTATTTTACCAGACTGAACACCAGCTTCAATTTTAAGTCTAACTTTTCCTGTTACAGTATCGATTTCTACTGATGATCCGAGTATGGCATCAGGAAGGCTAACGTATAAGTCATAATGTAAATTATCGCCCTCACGTTGTAATTTTGAATGAGATTCTTCTGTAATAGCAACCAATAAATCCCCTGAAATACCATTTCCTGGAGCAGCATTACCTTTTCCTGAAACTTTGAGTTGCATACCATCTTCAACACCAGCAGGAATTTTGATAGAAACTGTTTCTTCTTCAATCACAAAACCATTGACATCAGCATTGGCTGGACGATGATCGATAATTTGACCAGAGCCACCACAAGTATTACATGGCGAAGCCGTCTGCATACGTCCCAAAATAGTGTTTGTTATACGTGTCACCTGGCCTGTTCCGTTACAAGTACCACAAGTTTTATAAGTAACGCCTTTGGCTTGTTTTTTTCGTTTTACTTTTATTTTTTTCTCAACACCATTAGCAATTTCTTCAAGCGTAAGTTTGACACGAATTCTAAGATTTGTCCCTCTAGCAGTACGTTGTCTACGCTGTCCACCAAAACCACCACCGCCAAAAGCACCACCAAATATGTCGCCAAATTGACTAAAAATATCATCCATGTTCATGGAACCACCACCAAATCCACCAGTACCTTCAAATGCCTGGTGTCCAAATTGATCGTATCGTGCCTTTTTATCTGGGTCGCTCAAAACTTCGTAAGCTTCAGCAGCAACTTTAAACTTCTCTTCAGCAGTTTTATCATCAGGATTTTTATCCGGATGATATTTTATAGCCATTTTTCTGTATGCTTTTTTAATTTCTGCTGCAGAAGCACTTTTGCTTAACCCCAATACTTCGTAATAATCCTGTTTTGCCATGTAATGAATGGATTTATATTTTTATTGTCCTATGACTACTTTTGGGAAACGAATCACTTTTTCCCCAAGTTTATACCCTTGCTCTATAACATCTATAATTTTTCCTTTCAAATCATCGGTCGGTGCAGGAATTTGTGTTACTGCCTCATGATTATCAGCATTAAAATCATCACCT
Source organism: Flavobacteriaceae bacterium (assembly GCA_965662485.1). Classification (GTDB taxonomy): domain Bacteria; phylum Bacteroidota; class Bacteroidia; order Flavobacteriales; family Flavobacteriaceae; genus UBA3537. The sequence goes on from CBFIIL010000014.1 coordinate 13,267, forward strand.
TTATTGACCTCAACAAGACTCAATCCTTTTTGTTGTAGAGTATTATTAAGTTTATTTTTTATCAGCTCAACCCCTTTAGAAAGCTCCGATTCTTCGTGTTTTGATAGTTCTACCATTGCACGATCAAAATCATCCAAAACTGGTAATAATGCCTGAATCACATCTTGACTAGCTGTTGAAAACAATTCTATACGCTCTTTTGAGGTGCGACGTTTGTAGTTTTCAAATTCTGCGAAAAGGCGTAAAAATTTATCTTTTTCTTGCGCTAGTTCTGATTGGAGTTGTTCCTCAACAGATATTTCAACTTCTGGCGCCTTTGATTCTTCTTCTTTCGCTTTTTGTTTTGTTGCCTTTTTGGTCATCTTAAAAGAAATTAACTATTTGAATTAATTGATGGCAAAAGTACTGCCATTCTAGATAAAATGTCAAAATGTCACGAAAAAAAATTTAAAAAAATGACGTTTGAGGTTTTAAATTACTTTTTTAGAAGATCATTTAGTGCCGCTGAAAGCTCATGATAGTCAAATTTGAACCCTATGGATTGAATTTTTTTTGAACAAACACGCTGACTTTCAAGGACAACGGCACTCATGCCTCCAAGTATCAGTTTAAGCATGAACTCTGGAATATTGGGTAGAAAAATAGGCTTTTTTATAACATGACCTATTGTTTTGGTCAATTCTGATTGGCGTACAGGATTTGGTGCTACAGCATTGAAAACTCCATAGCGTTTGGATTCCAAAACATAAATAAACATAGCCACTAGATCATCGCTATGAATCCATGATTGCCATTGCTCACCGGATGCCAAAACGGCACCAAAATAGTTTTGAATTGGTGTCATTATTTTTGGAAGTGCACCTCCATTATTATCCAAAACAATTCCAATACGAAGTATTGTTGATTTAATATTTAAGGACTCAAATTGATTTGCTGCAGCTTCCCATTTCTGAACTACTGTTCTTAAAAACGAACAGTTTTCTGAAACAACATCGTCCTCTTGATAATAATTGGTTTTAGAGTCCGGATAAATTCCAATGGCGCTTGCAGAGATCAAATGTTTAATTGGAAAATTATTTTCTTTAATGGCATCAGCCAAAACATTTAATGCTTGTACACGGCTATTCAAAATAGACGCTTTAGCTGATTTCGTCCAGCGCTGTGCTATTGGGCTTCCAGCAAGGTTAACTACAGCTTCAGCACCTTCAAAACAAGACAGATCTATTGTGTTATTTTGAGGATTCCAATAAAAATACTGAATATTGGTTTCAGTAGAAGATAGCGCCTTTTGAGTGGTTAGGATATGAACCTTGTACCCTTTATTCAAAAGGTGAGCTGTGAGTTTTTTTCCCACTAAACCTGTTGCTCCTGTTATCAAAACTGTAGCTGCCATATTGCAAAATTATTGAATACTGTTGCAGTCTCATGTTAAAATTGGATGGTTTAACAATTATTTATGCTTATTATACTAAGAAAAGAAAAGAATCAGTGGAAATCTAGCTAATTTTTGTAGCGCGAAGCATTTCTCGTTTACCTGGAGGTCCCGACAAGCGTTCCACCTCAAAACCAACCTCTTGCATGGCACGTCTAACACTGCCTTTTGCTGAGTAAGTCACTAAAACACTACCCAAACGCATAGCAGTATACATCATTTTAAAAATTGACGGTGTCCAAAGGTCTGGTTGTACTCGTGGGCCAAATGCATCAAAATAAACAATATCAAAAACGTTTACATCTTTTATCTCTGTAAAAAACTCCTGACGTTTTTTTAAAACAAAGTGCTTTGTAATTTGGATTTCTTTATGCCATGACGCTTGATGAAGATGATCAAAAATATCTAATTTTGATACCAATATATCCGAATAATTTAGGGCTCGAAGTTCATCGCTTGAAACAGGATAGGCCTCTATGCCATGGTATAAAATTGATTTTTGTAATGCCAGTTCATCTGTAGCGGTAAGTAATGCATTAAGTCCAGTACCAAAACCAATTTCTAAAATATTGATATGCTTTTGATTTGGCTGTCGTTGTAAAAATTCGCGCAAACCATATTCAATATAAACATGTTTTGCTTCTTGAATTGCACCATGAATAGAATGATATTGTTCGTTCCATTCTTCAATTTGAATGGTTTTACTTCCATCTGCGGTAGTGATTATGGAGCGTTTCAAGTGTGAATTATTGTGAAATTAAAACACCATCAGCTTCAAAATTATAGCTTGTCTTTGGTGTCGTTATGGCTGCAATTTCTTCATCAGATGCACCTGCATCTTCTGCATAGTGACGTAAATCATCAACAGAAGTTTCAGACATAAATGCTTTCCCATGAATTAAAACTTCGCCACTTGCATCAAGTGGAACAAAAAATCCATAATCTTTAAAACGAACCATCATTTCTGAGTCATTTTCCATGGAAAGTGTCATCCAACATCCTTTTTTGGTACAAACTTCTTTAATTGTACCTTTTAGGGTGAGTTGGAGTGTATCTCCAATTTTTTCAATTTTCTGAGATAGTTCATCAAGCGAAATAATGGAATCCGTCTCAAACGCATCACCATACAAATTATAGGTTGTTGATTGGACCTGAACAGGTATTCGACTCGATTGTTTTTCTTTACAAGAAAAGATAAACATAAAGGTTATAAGAACAAGAAGCTGGTTTTTCATTGGTTGTCTAATTTTTAAAATCTAAAGATAATAACTTTTACGAATGTTATGTTTGTTCAATACAAATTTTAATAATTTTGTTTTAAATTTGAACCAGAAAATTTTAACTATGATCCAAATAAAAACAACAAAAGTAGCGCAATCAAAACTTAGTGAAATTGATTTCAACAATCTTGGATTCGGAAGTGTATTTTCCGATCATATGCTTATTTGTGATTATAAAAATGGGGCTTGGGGAGAACCTGAAATTATTCCATTTCAGCCTATGTCACTTATGCCTTCTGCCAAAATTTTTCATTATGGACAGTCCATATTTGAAGGTATGAAAGCATACAAAGACAAGGATTCTATTACATGGCTTTTTCGTCCTGAAGAAAATTTTAACCGTTTAAACAAATCGGCCAAACGTTTGGCTATTCCTGAGCTTCCCAAAGAAGTGTTTTTTGAAGGACTTAAAGCATTACTAAAAGTGGATAATGATTGGATTACCTCCGTTAAAGGAAGTTCATTATATATCAGGCCAATTATTTTTGCAACTGGCGAAGGTTTTCATGCTTCACCCGCAGATGGTTATCGCTTTTTGATTGCTACAGCGCCTTCTGGTCCTTATTTTTCTGGAAAAGTTAGTGTCCTTATTGAAGAAAAATATTCAAGATCGGCCAATGGCGGTGTGGGTTACGCCAAAGCAGGTGGAAATTATGCCGGACAGTTTTACCCAACGCAACTTGCTATCGAAAAAGGCTATAATCAAGTGATTTGGACGGATGATAATACACACGAATATATTGAAGAAGCTGGGGCGATGAACATCTTTATCCGAATTGATGATACACTTATTACTGGCCCCACAAGTGATCGTATTTTAGATGGTGTAACGCGGAAAAGTATTATTGATATTGCCAACGCTGAAGGTATTACAGTTGAAGTCAGAAAATTCACTGTTTCAGAAGTTATTGAAGCTTCAAAAAATGGAAGGCTTAAAGAGATGTTTGGGGCAGGTACAGCAGCAGTCATCTCTCCTATTTCATCATTTGGCCATAGAGATCAAGATTATGATCTTCCAGAACTAGAAAAATCTTATGCTAGTTTTTTAAAGGAAAAAATAACATCCATCCAAACCAATAGTGCAGAAGATCCATTTGGATGGCGTTTTAAGGTCTAAACTCTTTACGAATTTAGTATCGATTCTATATTTGGTTTAAAATATTTTGGCCCTTTTAGGACTTTTCCATCCTCTCTGTATATGGGCTGGCCATCTTCTCCAAGTTTACTCATATTACTGCGTTGAATTTCCTCGAAAACAGCTTCTATTTTATGTTGCAAGCCATGTTCGATAATGGTACCACAAAGAATGTAAAGCATATCGCCAAGGGCATCTGCAACCTCCACAAGATCATTGTTTTGTGCCGCTTCTAAATATTCTTCATTTTCTTCTTTCATTAAATCAAAACGAAGTTGATTTTTGGATGCACCTAAGTCCGCTTTTGGAGATGTTCTATAGCCTATTTTAAATGCTTCGTGAAAACGTTGTACCGCTTCTATTTTGTTTTTCATATATTAATTTTTTGTAATTTTGTGTGAGAATTCAAATTTAAAAATAAACATTTATGTTCAGTCAAGGACAACTAATTTTCGGAATTCTTTTTGCCATTGTTTTTGCTATGATAATTTTTATATCGTACAGAAAGGATGCTGCTTTAAACAAAAAATATTATAAAGGAAGTCTTTGGATTCTTTTGATTTTTATCAGTTTTATTTTAGGTATTGCCGCTATTAAATTTCTTTTGGGGTACTAAAAAACCACTCATAATTACTTACAAGTGGCTTTAATTTTTTTAATCACAAAGATTATCCTTTTAATTTACGTTTGGTAAAAAGTTATAGCGTTTTGAATAATATAGCATTTGACTTTCAAAGTCTTTTGCATAATTCACTTTAATCTCAGAAATAGCGCCATTTTCATCTGTTACGGGCTCCAGTACAGGATTGACAAACCCACCATAAGGTGCAGATTTAAATTGTTTGTTTCTTTCTAAAACCTCCGCATGAATCGCTTGGTCAACTTTTACGCCGTAGCCCTCTACCAATGCTTGAACAGCTTTAAAATCACCTTCTGATTTAATACGCTGTGTTTCTCTTAATAGTTGTCCAAAAAGCTCGTGAAGTTTATCATAATCGTTGATATTAAAATAGGTTTTACCATCTCTAGTGACTTTTTCAATAACATTGTCTTTTTGTCCTTTTTCAAAAGCCCAAGCACTTACCCATTGCCTATTTCGCATATGCGCTTCTTCAACATCATCACCAAGTTCTAAGCGAATAAGCTGTGTCATTAGGCCATTTCTAATGTAACCGTCAAAAGCAGCCATTCCAACCGCTTTCCAATCTTCGACTAAGCCCAATTCTTGCAATTTTGAATCATACAGGTAGTACAAGCCCACCAAGTCGGCGCGCCCCTCTTCTAGTGTTGATGCATAATTTTTTAAAGTTTCTTTAGTTTCGCCAACACCTGGATTCAATTGCCCAGAAGCATGCCCAACAACCTCGTGAAGAGCAGTATGAAGTTTATCGGCTAGCTGACCATGTTTTTTCTCAAGTTCATATTCTTGATCATCATGAACAAATTCTTTTAATCGCCCTGAGCTTCCAGAGTTATTGTATGCATTGATAATATTTCCTAATGAAACAGACTTGCTACCAACTTCGGCACGAATCCAGTTTGCATTTGGTAAATTAACGCCAATTGGTGTTGATGGCGATGCGTCTCCTGCTTCACCTGCAACGTTTACAGTTTTATAACTTACACCAACTACATTTTTCTTTTTATGCTCTGGCATTAGGGGAGAATTGTCTTCAAACCATTGTGCATTTTCAGACAATACAGCCATTTTTGCAGACATATCAAAATCCTTTATTTGAACGATGGTTTCATAGGAACCCCTGTAGCCCAATGGGTCGTTGTAGACTTCAATAAAACTGTTGATGTAATCAATATTACCCTCAGTAGCAGCAGTCCAAGCCACATTATAATCGTCCCAAGTTTGCAAGTCCCCTGTTTTGTAATATTGAATAAGCAAACCTAGGGCATCGCCTTGAGCTTTATTTTCTGCAACGCTTTTGGCCAATTCTAACCATTTTACAATTTCATCAATCGCTGTTCCATAAAGCCCTCCTGATTTGTAGACACGTTCTTTAAGTTCGCCATTTTCTTTTACAAGCTGCGAATTTAGACCAAAAGACAAAGGCTTGTCAGGATTTGGTGAAGATTTAGCGGCATAAAATGTTTCAACATCTTTGTTCGTAACATTGGGTCCATAAAAGTTAACCGCAGATTCCAAAACATTATCCGCATTTTTGGCTTGATTTACTTTTTTTGAATCCTTATCATTAAAAAGCACCTCAAAGGCTTCGCCCTCCAAAGTTGCAGTTGTTGCATCAATTAAAGATTTTAAATACTCTGCAGAAAAGTCTGGTTTTAATTTTGCGTTACTATAGTGGTGATGAATACCGTTACTAAACCAAACACGTTTTAAGTACGTTTCAAAAGCAATCCAGTCTTCTGTTGATTTATCGCCGTTAAAAGTTGTGTAAATAGTCTCCAAAGCTTCACGAATGGTCAAGTTGTGGCGATAGTTTTGATCCCACATAATATCTCGGCCAGAAAGACCTGCTTGTGTAAGGTAATACACGAGTTTTTGTTCTTTTAAGGTCAGATTTTCCCATCCTGGTAATTGATAACGTAAGATTTTGAGGTCGGCAAATTGTTCCACCATGTATGGAAAACTCTCTGTATCTAAAGTAACGAATAAATTGTCATTTTTGGAAGTAGAGTTGTCATTTTTACATGAAAAAAATAATTGTGTACATGCAAAAACAACAAGCATTAATTTGTAGCTGAATTTCATAGTATAATTGTATTTGTTTTGATTTGTGATTTAATATTCAAAAGTCTACGAATATAGTTTATTTTGAAAAACATAAAAAATTAATTTCTTTGACTCGGTGTTCAAAGAAATTTATAATTTAGTAGAAACTAAAATTTATCAAACCTCATGAAAGCACTCAAATTTATTTTATTCCTACTTTTATTTTTATTACTGGCCGCAAGCAGCTATGTAGCTGTTCAGCCCAATAGTTATGACCTTTATCGTACACGTACTATTTCTGCACCAGTAAGTGTTATTTATAATACTGTTGAAGATTTTCGCCAATGGGAACCATGGTCGCCATGGAAAGAAAAAGAACCTACACTATCTATTGAATATCCAGAAAAAACATCAGGAGTTGGAGGCGCTTATTCTTGGACTGGAAAAGATGGAAAAGGCACAATGAAAACCCTTGTTGCTATTCCAAATGATTCATTACTACAAGAACTCAAGTTTGAACAATTTCCAGCATCACAAGTGTACTGGAATTTTGAATACAAAAGCCCAAACAGCACAGAAGTAACTTGGGGTATGAAAAGTGACGATGTTCCTTTTATGCTCAAATTTTTTGCATTAATCCGTGGAGGAATGGACAAAATGATTGGTCCAGACTACGAAAGAGGCTTAGAAAATTTAGATACACATTTGCAAAAACAAATGGCTATTTACAGCATTGAAGACGATGGAATTATTGATTATGGTGGTGGATTTTATTTGTATATCACTTCAAGTGCAACTCCAGAAAATATCAGCATGACGATGGAGAAAAACTACGCTGCTCTTTATGACTATATGAGTGTCAACAACATAGAAAGTAACGGCAACCCAATGAGTATTTATCAATTTAGAAATCTAGAAGATGGATCAATGATTATGAGCTGCGCAATTCCCGTACGACAAAATTATAGAATAAAAGATGCGAGTGGAATTTTATGTGGCTATATGCCAAGAACTAAAGCGCTTAAAACAACGCTTAAAGGGAACTATAACAACTTAGAAGAAGCTTGGACAATTGGTTATCAAAACATGACTAAAATGAACCTAAGACCCTCAAAACTTAAACCTTTTGAGGTTTATCTGACCACTCCTCAGGAAATACTCAACCCAGCAGATTGGATTACAGAACTTCTTATCCCTATTTTAAATTAATTAAAAAATAAAAAATAATATGAAATATGCATTATTAGTATTTTTAGGCGGTGGATTTGGAAGTGTTTTAAGATACTTGATTGGAAAGCTATTTCAGAATTCACTAGGTGCATTTCCAATTGGAACAATGATCGTTAATGTTGCTGGAAGTTTATTGATTGGATTTTTCCTGGGTGTCAATCTAAAAAATGGAGGGCTCTCAGAAACACAAACCTTACTATTGGTCACAGGATTTTGTGGCGGGTTCACTACATTTTCGGCCTTTGCTATGGAGAATCAAGTATTTTTAAAATCTGGAGATTATGTTCAATTTATCAGCTATGCTTTGGGGTCATTAATTTTGGGAATTGCTGCAGTCATTTTGGGTTTAATTTTATCAAAAAACTTTTAAATTACTTGAAACGTTTTACTCCAGCTTTTATCTGTAAAGGAATGTAATTTTGACGTGGAACAATAGGACAAGAATAACGCTCGTTATACACACAATAAGGATTGTAAGCAGTATTAAAATCAAGCCAAATACTATCTGATTGAGGCACTTTCAAATCCATATAGCGACCTCCACCATATGTAGAAATGCCATTGGTGTCATCCAAAAAAGGAAGAAAAAGATAATTGGATTTTACTTCAGTAGAATCTTTTCCTTGATAGACATTCAGCTCAAAAGTTTGTTTTAGCAATTTAAAAGATAATACACCATAGACACGTTCTTTTGCTATCCGTTCTGTAGTTGTTTTAATATCAAAATATTCAGAGGTTGGAGTTGGTGTCAATTTTGCTTTGACTACAAAACTAGAATCAATTGGAAAAAATGAAAGTGATGAAAACGTTTTTAAATCATTAGGTTTTAGTGGTGATTTTGAAGCATCCTTGAACATTTCATTCATTTTTTTTTGAAATGCTGAGTTGTATGACATTCGAACTTTTTGTTCCATACAAGAAACATTGAATAAAACTAAAGCAATAACAAATAAAACTATTTTAAACCTAAAATTCATAAAACTAAACTTTATCAATTGGGTTGTGTGCAACAACATTAGAAAGAATAATTTGTGTTTTTGTTTCACCATAAGTAATGAGTTCGTCTATAAATTTCTCTAAATGGTGTTGGTTTTCAAAAACAACTTCCATCACAATATTTTCATTACCAGTGATTCTGTAACAATTTATAACTTCTTTGTAAGACTTTACATGATGTAAAAAAGGCTTTAGTCGCCCCATAAAGGCACGAACAGTAATTAGTGCTCGTAGACCATAACCGAGCTTATTGTGGTCTACTTTTGCATAATACCCTGAAATAACTCCAAAATCTTCCATTTTTTTTATGCGTTCTGAAACTGCTGGAGAAGAAATTCCGACTTGCTTTGCAATTTCAGTGCTTGAAGTACGAGAATTTTTTTGTAAAAAATTTAAAATCTTGGAATGAATAGCATCTAATTTCATTTTTTAAAGATATTTAGTTAAAAATAATAAATATATTAATATAAAATTTATTAATACATTAATATTTAAATAAAAATAGGTTTGATCATTTGTAATTTTACATTACAATTTTATTATTTGAGATGTACCAAAAAAGAAAATCCTATTTTAATTCAGCGATTTATAAAAAAGCGCAGGAAATTGGTATTCTCTCTAAACACATCTGCGATTATTTAAATACTGATCTTGCTCCTCTTTCTGAGGATGGACAAGAAAATCCGAATATATATTTTTCTGGTGACATTGTACAACACTCCATTTCGTTGTCAACTGAACTTTTAAAAGCAGAAGCATCTTCTTTTTCTGAAAAAAAATATTTTCATGCCCACACTTTAAAGTGGCTTACCTATCGTCTGTATCAAAATTGTAAACGCCTAGAACATTGCAGTAGTAATGGTCGAGATTTTTTATTGATTTTAAAAAAAGAAATCAAAAAATTTAAAAAACTACAAAAACAGTGGATGCTAACACTGTAGTTTTATTCTTTTTATTTAACTCATAATCAATGAGTTATTGGTAATTTATTTTTTCTTCAAACAACAGCTTATTTTTTTTGAAAAAAAGTTGTAAAAAAATGTGACTTTTTTAAAAATGTTGTGTCTAAAACGATAGGGGAGTTCTATTTAGACTTCAAAACAATTAAATTTAATTAAAAACCTACAAAATTTTATCATGATGAAAGAATTATTACTAATCACTTTTTTAACGTTGTTTAGCACAACACTTATTACAGCACAAAATTTACCTACAAATCCAGCTCCAGGTAAATGTTATGTAAAATGTATTACCAAAGATGTATTTGATACTGTAACAGAAAGCATTCAAGTTCAGCCGTCTTATCAGACACTTTCTGTTGTACCTGCAACTTACAAAACAGTTGAAGAACGAGTTCTTGTAAAAGAGGCCTCTAAGCGTTTGGTTGTAATACCAGCTGTGTATGAAACTGTTAGTGCAACATACACCACTGGTGGAGGTGCTTCTGAGTTAAACGTTGTTCCAGCACAGTTTGGCACAAGAACACAATCTTTTGAAGTCTACCCAAAAACTTCTGGTTGGGAGTACAAGCAACTAGAGAATTGTCAATCTGTAAATAAAGAAGACTGTGTAGTAGCTTGTTATGTAGAACGCCCAGCACAATACCGCGATGTTACAGTAACGACAGTAACTAGAGAAGCTACTACTACAAAAGGTCCTGCAGCATCAGCACAAACAAGAACTTATACAAAGCAAGTACTTAAAACTCCTGCGCGTGTAACAGAAGAAGTTATTCCTGCAGTTTACAAAACTATTACACGTCAAGTTATAGACCAACCTGCAAGAACAGTTAGTCAAACAGTTCCTGCAAAAACACAGACAGTTACAAGAACTATCTTAAAATCTAAAGGTGGTATTACTACATGGGAAGAAGTTGACTGTAAATTACTTGACCCTAATGTACTACCAATTTTTTACGAACTTGCTAGTGCACGTTTAACTTCTGAATCTAAGAGAATTATAGACAATACATTGATGCCAATTCTTAGCGGTAAAAATGTAAACATTGAAATCATGTCTCATACGGATTCAAGGGGAGATGATGCTTATAATATGTCTTTGTCTCAACAACGTGCAAATGCTGTTGTAAATTACTTAGTTTCTAAAGGAATTTCTAGAAGTAGATTATCAGCTAGAGGTTTTGGTGAAACACGTTTGGTAAATCGTTGTTCAAATGGCGTAAAATGTTCAGAAGCGGATCACAAGCGTAATAGAAGAACAGAATTTAGAGTTATCAACAACTAATATATTGAATAGAAAAACCCCACAAATCACTCACCTCTAATTCCCCTGTTAAAAGAGCGCCTTGCGGCGCTCTTTTATTTTTTAATAACAGAATAAAAAGGAACTTCTCGTTGAACTTTCTCTACAGCAATACCATAATTATGCAAAAGATCGTCTACCATCAAATCATAAAATTTGTAATGCAACTGCCAATCAAATTGCTGAAATTCGTCCTCAAGATCACTATTGGCTACCACTGGTATTCCTGTGAGTGTCGAAAGCTTAAATACAAAATCATCTAACGTACTATTGTCTGCAGAAAATTGAATATCATCTACCAAAAACTGAGGACTATCTGTACCCCAATCAATTTGATTTTTAGCCCAAAATTGATCTTTACAGCCAGAGCAACTCAGTTCCAATGCGTTTGCTTTTTTTGTAGTTTTTTTAAGTTTTAATCCTAAAACTTTTAAAATCTTTTTTGAAACTGATTCCAGATTTTTTTGAAATTGTACTTCCAAAACATACATCTTATTGTCTGGGCTACTAAGCTGAATTTGTTTTGGAGAAGATTTTAATAAAAACCCTAGAATATATTTTAGACTCCCCTCAATTTTCATGTAATTTGAGTTTCTAAAAATTATAATTCCTGGACTAAAATCAGATGAAGATTCTGAAATTTTATATGTTCCATCTAGCGTTTGTAAAGTGTCGCTCTCTAATTCGTAAGCTGTCAACTCAATTAATTGTTTTGCATCAAAACGATTTGATGATTGTCGTATAAACCGATTCAAATCATAGTTGTTTAAATTCGCAGGATTACCTTTCCAAACAATGCTTGCATCAGCGTCTAGAAGTACCGCATAAGGTAAATCTTTGACTCTATATTTCTTAAAAGTTTCTCCATCATAATCAATTGCAGTTGCAAAACGTGTTGGGCGTTTGCTTAAAAACTTTTTTACAGTTTCTGGCGTTTCCTCAGAAATAGAAAGAATGTATAAATCTTTAATGTATTGCTCTTGAAGCACATCCAAATAGTCGGAAACTGTGATACATGGTCCGCACCAAGTGGCCCAAAACTCTATCATAAACAATTTTTGTTTTGAAGTTTCAGAGTGGTAATCTGATTTTTGAAGAAGTTCAGAAATTTTTACTTGTGAAAAACTCTGACTTGAAATAAAGAAAATACCCAAAACAAGGGGAGATTTGATAAATTTAAAACGCATCATAATTAATTTGTTATTAAAAAATGTAACAAATATCGTGCTAAGTTAAATCTAGGTTTTAATTACCCAGCAAAATTGATTTCATTTGCTGTTGTAAATCTTTGGCTTTTTGTGCTGCATGTGCAGCAAAATCTTTGGTTTTGGAGGCATATATAATTCCTCTCGATGAGTTAATCAGTAGGCCTACATTTGAATTTAAACCATATTTACAAACATCTTCCAAACTTCCTCCTTGTGCACCTACACCTGGCACCAACAAAAAGTGATCTGGAATAATCTCTCTAATGGACTTAAAAAATTCAGCTTTTGTAGCACCAACAACATACATCAAATTATTGGAATTGTTCCATGTTTTTGAGGTTTCCAAAACCGATTGGTAAAAGGGTTTTGAACCGGACTCTAAAGTCTGAAAATCAAAAGCTCCAGAGTTTGACGTTAGCGCCAATAAAATGGTATGTTTATTTTCAAAATCTAAAAAAGGTTCAATAGAATCTTTACCCATATATGGAGCGGTAGTTATGCTATCAAAACCTAAATCTTCAAAAAATGCTTTGGCATACATACTGCTTGTATTTCCAATATCACCACGTTTTGCATCAGCAATAGTGAAAATTTCGGGATAATTTGCATTCAAATAATTAATGGTCTGCTTTAGGGCTTTCCACCCCTCTAGACCATTAGCCTCATAAAAAGCAATATTGGGTTTATAGGCCACACACAAATGATGCGTTGCGTCTATTATGGCCTTGTTGAATTCAAAAATTGGTGAGGATAGTTTGAGAAGATGTTCTGGAATTTTAGATAAATCAACATCTAACCCAATGCAAAGAAACGATTGTTTTCTTTTTATTTCCGATACCAATTTTTCTGTATTCATAGGCTTAAATTAAGTCTGAATCAGCTTTTAGTTTTTCTGTATTTTCGGCAAGCATTAGCTCGTCTATTATTTTTTGTACGTCTCCATTTATGATATTGGATAAATCGTATAAGGTCAATCCAATTCTGTGGTCAGTAACACGGCCTTGTGGATAGTTGTAGGTTCTAATTTTTGCACTTCGATCTCCAGAAGACACCATACTTTTTCGTTTTTCGGAATCGGCTGCTTGCTTTTTGGCTAGTTCCATTTCGTATAAACGAGAGCGTAAAACTTTTAGTGCTTTTTCAAGATTTTTGTGCGAAGATTTTTGATCTTGACAACTTACAATCATTCCTGTTGGCTCGTGATGAAGTTTAATCGCAGAGTAAGTTGTATTAACAGACTGACCGCCGGGCCCTGTTGATGTTGTTCTTTCAATTCTAACTTCAGTCATATCGAGTTCAATATCAAATTCTTCTGCTTCAGGCAAAACAATAACGGAAGCCGCACTTGTATGTACTCTACCTTGAGTTTCTGTTTGTGGGACCCGTTGAACTCGATGTACGCCAGCTTCAAATTTCATGGTTCCATAAACATCTTCTCCTGATACTTCAAAAATAATTTCTTTGTATCCTCCCGAAGTGCCTTCATTAAAATCTACAACATCTACTTTCCAACCTTTTGATTCACAATATTTTGTATACATTCTATGTAAATCACCTGCAAAAATACTAGCCTCATCTCCTCCGGTTCCTGCACGAACCTCAACAACAACATTTTTGGTATCTTCTGGATCTTTTGGAATCAATAGAAATTTAATTTCTTCTTCAATTTCAGGGAGTTTTGATTTGGCTTCATCGAGTTGCATTTTGGCCATTTCTACCATTTCTGCGTCAGTTCCATCTGAAATAATTTCTTGCGCTTCATCTATATTTGACATTAGCGATTTATAGATTTCTCCTCGATCTAAAATCTTCTTTAAATCTTTATATTCCTTGTTAATTTGAACATAACGTTTTTGGTCAGAAATAATATCTGGTTGAATAATAAGGTCGCTTACCTCATCGAAACGTTGTTGTATAATTTGAATTCTTTCTAACATCAATTATAAATATTGTGAGCAAAAATAGTGCTTTAAGATGAAATTTAACTTAAAAACTAATATTCAAATGTTCCAAAATCACTTTTGATGGTCAATTTTTTTGTTGGTGAAGCTTCTACTCGACCAATTATTTGTGCATCAACATCAAATTTTGAGGCAATTTCAATAATGTCTTTTGCAATTTCTGGCTGAACATAAAGCTCCATTCTATGACCACAATTGAACACCTGATACATCTCTTTCCAGTCTGTTTTGGATTGTTCTTGAATCAATTTGAACAAAGGTGGAATGGGGAACATATTGTCTTTTATAATGTGATGTTCGTCAATAAAATGTAGAATTTTAGTTTGTGCTCCTCCGCTACAATGCACCATTCCATGAATATTTTCTGTGGAGCAAGCTTTTAAAATTGCTTTGATTATTGGCGCATAGGTACGTGTTGGAGAAAGTACAAGTTTACCAGCATTTATTGGAGAATTTCCCACAGCATCTGTAAGTTGAATTTGACCTGAATAGACCAATTCTTCGGGAACAGCAGCATCAAAAGTTTCTGGATATTTTTTGGCAACATTTTTATGAAAAACATCGTGCCTTGCCGAAGTCAATCCATTACTTCCCATGCCTCCATTGTACTGATGTTCGTAAGTGGCTTTTCCAAAAGAGGCCAATCCAACAATAACATCGCCAGGGCGAATATTGGCATTGTCTATGACTGCGCTCCGTTTCATGCGTGCGGTTACTGTAGAATCTACAATAATGGTGCGCACTAAATCTCCAACATCAGCAGTTTCCCCACCTGTTGAATGAATAGTAACACCGTGCTTTTTTAAATCTGAAATAAGTTCCTCTGTACCATTAATAATTGCAGAAATCACTTCGCCGGGAATCAAATTTTTATTCCTTCCTATGGTAGATGATAGCATGATATCTTCTGTTGCTCCAACACACAATAAATCATCAATATTCATAATGAGTGCATCTTGTGCAATGCCTTTCCAAACGGAAAGATCACCTGTTTCTTTCCAATAGGCGTAAGCCAAGGAACTTTTTGTGCCAGCACCGTCTGCATGCATCACAAGGCAATAGTTGTCATCACGCGTTAGATGGTCTGGGACAATTTTACAGAACGCTTTGGGAAACAATCCTTTATCTATATTTTTTATTGCATGATGCACATCTTCTTTGGACGATGAAACACCGCGTTGTGCATACCTTTGACTTTCCTCGTTTCCCATAAATTTTTATGAATTACAAATTTAATACAGTATTTGATGTTTTGGAATAAAAAACGTTTAAAAATTTTCAACTCTTATCTTGTAAAGAGTAACTCCCTGTATTTTGGTAGTGGCCAAAGTTCGTCGTCTATCAATAATTCTAGTTTATCACAATTGTAACGAATTTCATCAAAAAATGGTTTTACCTTATTACAATAAGACTCAGCTTTATTGATGGACTCTTCAATGATATTTGCTTTTTTACGTTCATTGATCATTTTTGTAACTCCAGAATTAATGGACTCAATATTGGTTGATATGTCCTTGATTAGAACCAATTGCTCGCTAGCATATTTCTTAAAATCATTTCCATAAATATCTTTTAATCCTCGAACATTATTGATAAGGATATTTTGATATTTTACCGCTGTGGGTATGATATGATTTCGTGCAATATCGCCAAGAACACGTCCTTCAATTTGAATTCGGTTGATATAATCTTCAACCTCAATTTCGTAGCGTGCCTCAATTTCGGTTTTATTCATCACTCCTAACCCTTCATAAAGTGCTATTGTTGATGGTGCAATTTTTATTTTTAGAGCTTCGGGTGTATTTTTATTGTTGCTTAAGCCACGTTTTTTAGCTTCTTTTTGCCAAGCATCTCCATACCCATTTCCTTCAAATAAAATCGATTTTGAAGTTTTAATATACTCTCTCAAAACATTAAAAATAGCCTCATCTTTTTTAAGACCTTTTTTGTCTATTAAAACATCTGCTTCTGCTTTAAAATCTATAAGTTGTTTGGCAACAATAGTATTAAGTACTGTCATTGGATTGGCACAATTGGCCGTAGACCCCACCGCACGGAATTCAAATTTATTTCCAGTGAAGGCAAAAGGTGATGTGCGATTTCGATCTGTATTATCTAAAAGAATTTCAGGAATTTTTCCGACAACATTCAGTTTTAAATCTGTTTTTTCTTTTGGTGATAATTTACCTTTTGTAACACCCTCAAGTTCACTTAAAACTTTTGTGAGTTGTGCCCCAATAAATACAGACATAATAGCAGGGGGAGCTTCATTTGCTCCAAGTCGATGGTCGTTACTCGCTGAGGCAATAGATGCACGCAATAATTCTTCATTATCACAAACTGCTTTAATTGTATTGATAAAAAAGGTAAGAAATTGTAAATTACTCATTGGTGTTTTTCCTGGAGCCAAAAGATTTACTCCTGTATCTGTGCTCAAACTCCAATTGTTATGCTTTCCTGAACCATTGACTCCTGCAAATGGTTTTTCATGAAATAAAACTTTAAAATGATGACGTTCAGCTACTTTTTTCATCAAATCCATCACTAAAGAATTATGATCAACAGCAAGATTTGCTTCTTCATAGATTGGTGCCAATTCAAATTGGTTTGGAGCAACTTCGTTATGACGTGTTTTTACAGGTATTCCCAAAAGAATAGATTCTTTTTCTAAATCCCGCATAAAATTTAAAGCACGTGTTGGAATAGTTCCAAAATAGTGATCATCTAATTGCTGTCCTTTTGCCGAGGAATGTCCTAAAAGGGTTCTTCCGGTAAGTTCCAAATCTGGTCTAGAAACGGCAAGGGATTTGTCAATTAAAAAATATTCTTGTTCCCAACCCAATGAGGCCGAAACTTTCTTAACATTTTTATCAAAATAGCGAGCCACTGAAGTAGCTGCATCATCAACAGCGTGTAGAGCACGAAGAAGAGGAGTTTTATAATCAAGGGCTTCGCCTGTGTATGCTACAAAAACTGTCGGAATACAAAGCGTTGTTCCAAAAATAAAAGCTGGTGAAGTTGGGTCCCATGCTGTATATCCACGAGCTTCAAATGTATTGCGAATTCCACCGTTTGGGAACGAAGATGCATCGGGTTCTTGCTGCACTAGCTGGTTGCCTTCAAATTGTTCTATTGCTTCTCCAGGCCCAACAGTTTCAAAAAAAGCATCATGTTTTTCGGCAGTTGCACCAGTAAGAGGTTGAAACCAATGGGTGTAGTGTGTTACCCCTTTGGCCATTGCCCATTCTTTCATAGCAGTTGCAATTTGGTCGGCAATATCACGACTTATCGTTTGATTTTTTTCAATGGCTGTTGCTAGGTTTTTATATGTTGCTTTTGGTAAAGAACTGCGCATGGCAGCATTTCCAAAAACATTTGAACCATAATCTATAGATCGTTTGGAATCTTCCTGAACAGAAATTGAAGCTCTATTCATTGATGATTTAAGTGCATGAAAACGTAGTGTTGACATAATTATAGGTTTTTAATTCTTTGACAAAATTAAGATTCTTGTAAGCAAAAAACTGAGTCGTGCACAATTTTTATTAACAATTTAAAAAATTATGATACTAAAAATTAAATATATTTTGATTAAACCCACAAAAAAATAGGGGTAATGCAAAAAAAAGGGCAATGTTAATAATTTTAACCCTCAAATTATTAGCGCACACATGCTTATTATTATATTTGCATTCAAAACATTTATAGAATACAAATTATATAATTATGGCAAAATCTAAGTTAGAATACATTTGGTTAGATGGATACTTTCCAACTCAAAACATGAGAAGCAAAACCAAAGTTGAAGAAAATTTTAGTGGAAAACTAGAAGATTGTCCTATTTGGTCTTTTGATGGATCATCTACGAGGCAAGCGGAAGGCGGTTCTTCGGACTGTCTACTTAAACCTGTTGCTATTTATCCAGACCCTGCAAGAAGAGATGGATACTTGGTAATGACTGAAGTATTAAACGCTGATGGTACGCCACATGAATCAAATGGAAGAGCAACAATTGATGATGAAGATGATGATTTCTGGTTTGGATTTGAACAAGAATATTTTATAATGGATACCAAAACACAGCTTCCTCTTGGATTTCCAGTTGGTGGATATCCTGCACCTCAAGGAATGTACTACTGTTCTGTTGGTGGAAAAAATACTCACGGTCGTGATCTTGTTGAAGAGCATGCCAATTTGTGTATTGATGCTGGTCTTAACTTTGAAGGTATCAACCAAGAAGTTGCTTCAGGACAATGGGAATTTCAATTGTTTGCAAAAGGCGCTCAAAAAGCTGGAGATGAAATTTGGATTTCACGTTATTTATTAGATCGTTTAACAGAGAAATATGGATACTACATTGACTATCACCCAAAACCTCTTGGAAAAGATATGGATTGGAATGGATCTGGAATGCATGCCAACTTCTCAAACACTACTCTTAGAACTTGTGGCTCTCAAGAAACATATGAGAAAATATGTGAAGCATTTAGACCAGTAGTTAAAGAGCACATAGCTGTTTATGGAGAGTTTAACGACCAACGTCTTACCGGAGATCACGAAACACAATCTATCGATCAATTCAGTTTTGGAATATCGGATCGTGGAGCGTCAATAAGAATCCCAATCATTACCGTAGAAAAAGGATGGAAAGGCTGGTTAGAAGACAGAAGACCTGCGTCTAACGGAGATCCATACAAAATTGCAGCACGAATCATCAAAACTGTAAAATCTGCAGATGTATAATTTGAATTAGGAATTGAAACTTTCAATTTACAAAAGCGGCTTCTAAATGAAGTCGCTTTTTTTATTTTTTTTTTTGTAAATTGGCACAGAATTAACCCCAAATTCTATTGCAAAAACATGAAAAAAGTAATTTGAAATTTTAAAATTGAGATTAGATTTTTAATTAAAGGCATGCTATTTGATGCAATCTAACTCTAATATTATTTTAAACTTAACCTAAACGCTATGAAACAAGACCTCAATAAAATGATGTGCCTAGATATTTATCTCTCTGGCAAAGACTCCAAAAATTTTGATCATAAAATCAGCAGTAACACAATGGAAGACGACTGCTTTAAGCTGATGCCGCTTATTAGCTGGGACATGTTTAGTGACCATTATTTCAAAAAATTAAATGCATCTAAAAAATGTATGGATTTAAAAAAAATAAAAAGCTTTGCTAAAATACATGGTTGGGAAAATAATATTGAAACACTATTCAAATCGTTTGATTTTAGTGCAGTTATTCTTACAGACAAGAATAAAAATATCAAGTGGGTTAATGATGGTTTTACCAATATGACAGGTTACTCCAAAAAAGAAGCGTTAGAAAAAACAGCAGGGTTTTTGCAAGGCCCCAAGACCTCAAAAAAAAAGAAAGCAGAAATTGAATTTAAGCTAAAAGAAAACAGACCCTTCAAAACAACACTCATTAATTATCGAAAAAACAAATCTATCTATACCTGTGAAGTGTATATTTTTCCGCTTTACAATAAAGCAAATAAAACCACACACTTTCTGGCTTTGGAAAGAGAGATGTTACAGTAATTTTTATTAAACAACTATGAGATTTTTAAAACCCATATTACTTTGTTGGTTGTTGATAACAGTTGGATGCACAGAAAGAGAAGAAATAAGTGATTTACAAGTAAGATTTAAAAACACAACAGATTTTGACATCGAAAACTTAAAAATCAGCGATAAAACAATAGGTACTCTAAACTCATATCAAAGTACACAATACATTGATTTTGAAAAATTTGGATTTGACTCTGGGTTACCTGATGAAAGTTGCATTGGATTAATTAATAATGAAGCTATAGAAAGTTTTAATAAATTATACTGGTGTGGAACTCAAAAAAATACCGTTTACAAAGGTTTTTATGAAATGATAATCACACTCAAAGAAGTTAATGGAACTAACTATTTAATGTTAAAAAATCAAAACTAAGAAAACATATTTTTTAGTTTTTGAAATATTCACTACCAACCACTCACCACAGTTTCTACAGCGGCTATAGTAAAATCCAAATCGTCATAAGTTAAGGCATCTGTTATAAACCAACTCTCGAAAGCACTAGGAGCAATATAAACTCCCGCATCTAGCATGCCATGAAAAAAGGATTTAAAACGGTCGTTATTTCCATCAGCGGCTGTTTTAAAATCAACAACTGGAGTTTCCGAGAAATGTATAGAAATCATTGAGCCTACTCTGTTTATAGTGTGCTTTATGTCGCAGTTTGTTAATACTATAGAAATTCCTTCGTGCAAGTATGCTGTTTTCTTTTCGAGGCGTTCATACAACTCAGCATCTGTATTTAAACTATTCAAAAGTGCATAGCCTGCTGCCATTGCCAATGGGTTTCCACTCAATGTTCCGGCCTGATACACCGGTCCTTCTGGAGCCAAATGACTCATGATTTCTTTTCGTGCTGCAAAAGCGCCTACTGGCAATCCTCCTCCTATGACTTTTCCAAAACAAACAATGTCAGCTTTTACATCAAAAAGTTCTTGAACACCTCCTTTGGCCAATCGAAAACCAGTCATTACTTCATCAAAAATAAGAACGGCTTTGTGAGCATCACACAAATTACGAAGACCTTCTAAAAAACCTTCAACAGGTGGAATACATCCCATGTTCCCTGCTACTGGTTCAACAATTATGGCTGCAATTTCATTGGGGTTGGCTTCAAATATATTTTTTACAGCTTCCAAATTATTGTACGCTGCAAGCAATGTGTCTTTGGCAGTCCCTTTGGTTACTCCAGGGCTATTAGGACTTCCGAAAGTTACGGCACCGCTACCCGCTTGTATCAAAAATGAATCGGAATGTCCATGATAACATCCTGCAAATTTTATAATCTTCTCTTTTCCTGTAAATCCACGCGCCAATCGAACAGCGCTCATACAGGCTTCTGTTCCAGAATTCACAAAACGAATTTTATCAATATTAGGAACCATTGAGACGGCCAGTTCTGCAATTTTTGTTTCAATTTCAGTTGGCATTCCAAATGAAGTTCCTTTTTTTGCTTTGTCTACAACTGCATCCACAACAGGCTTGTAGGCATGCCCTAAAATCATTGGACCCCAAGAATTGATATAATCAATTAACCGGTTTTCGTCTTCGTCATATAAATATGCACCTTTGGCTTTTTTAACAAATATTGGTGTACCCCCCACTGCCTTAAATGCACGTACTGGGGAATTAACCCCACCTGGTATAACAGCATTGGCTTCTTTAAACAATTGACTACTGCGTTGGTATTTCATAGATTTAATTTGATGTAACGATAAGGGTTTGACCAATACTTAAAGCATTGGAGTTTAATTTATTTAATGTCTTTAAACGTTCAACTGAGATCCCATATCTTTTGGAAATTGAATACAAAGTATCCCCCTTTATAACAATATGCTTTTCGGTGTAGGGTTGTTGGTTTTGAGAACGTCTTTTTTTGTCAAAAATATCATATTGATACAATTCATAACGTTCTATAAGACTGATTAGTTTTTGAGGGTA
>CBFIIL010000015.1:0-34791 GCA_965662485.1 Flavobacteriaceae bacterium
CATTTGCTGCTAATTTTTCGGCTTCAACAACTAAATCCTCAATTGGCGTTGAGCGGTGCTTACCACGCATTAATGGAATGGCACAAAAGCTACACGGACGGTCGCAGCCTTCAGCAATTTTTAAATAGGCATAATTTTTTGGTGTGGTGGTCAATCGCTCACCAATAAGTTCATGCTTATAATCTGCACCTAATGCTTTTAGAAGTTGGGGTAATTCTGTAGTTCCAAAATATTGATCTACACCTGAAATTTCTTTAACTAAATCAGGCTTATAACGTTCACTTAAACAGCCCGTTACAAAAACTTTATCAACATCACCAGCTTCTTTTTTTTGAACAAAATCCAAAATGGTATTCACACTTTCTTCTTTGGCGTTATCAATAAATCCACAGGTATTGATAACTACAATATTACCATCTTCTTCGTGTGCAACTGCTTTACCATTGGCTTTGAGTTGCCCCATAAGAACCTCACTATCATATACATTTTTGCTACAACCCAAAGTCACAACATTGATTTTATTTTTTTTAAGTGATTTTGTTCTCATAAAAGTAATTAGTTGTACTGGTTTGGTAAAGGACGTTTTTTAGCAACTTTTTCAAAGTGATATCCCCATTGATAAAGTTGTGCTTCTTGAAAGGGTTTTGTAATAAATGTAAGTCCCATTGGGGCATTTTCTTTATTAAGTCCCATTGGAACAGTTAGGGCTGGATATTCTGCCACGGCAGCATAGCCCGCATGATAATTGTTTATAGATAATACACCGTCTAATTCATGTGTAGTCATCATAGTATCGAAATAGGCTTTACCATTTGTTTTCAAGGTTGATTTAATAGTGCTAAATTCTTCTGGGGTTGATGAATCTTCCACAATACCTTGAAACAGTTTTTGACCATATGGCGCACGGATACTATCCAAAATATTGTAATCGATAATAGATTGCACACCATTGAATGTCATTTTTTTATTTGCATGATTTTGAAAATACAAAGGCAAGTCGGCTTTCATATCTAGATTTAATAACCTCAAAAAGTCGGGTAAATTAATGTTTTCTGGCTCAATTGTGACGATTTCAGCACCATGCTTTTCTAATAATTCTATAGAATTTGAGTAAAGAGAATCCTTCAATAATTCTTTGATGGCACCAAAACGTTTGCCTTTAAAAGAGGTATTTAAAACTGATTTAAAATCAATTTTAGATGTTGGTATTGATTTAAAATCTTTATCATCGTATCCAATAATAGCATTATAAACCAAGACATTATCAATAATTGATTTAGTTATTGGTCCAGCCGTATCTAAGGTACTTGAAATGGGAACAATACCACTACGGCTTACAGTTCCAATAGTTGGTTTTAGGCCAACTCCAGCATTTTGACTTGCAGGCGACAAAATAGATCCAGATGTTTCACTACCAATTGCGGCTGCACAAAAATTGGCCGCTACCGCTACAGCACTTCCAGAGCTTGAACCTCCAGTATCCAATGTTTTTCTTCCGTAGGGATTAAATGTTTGACCACCAACAGCACTATAACCACTTGGGCAATCGCCACAAAAGAAATAGGCCCATTCACTCAGGTTTGCTTTTCCTAAAATAAGAGCGCCCGAAGACTTTAATTGTTGACTTAAAAATGAATCTTCCGTTGTATTTTTCATCAAGGCTACTGCGCCAGCAGTGGTTACCATTCCTTTGGCATTTATATTGTCTTTTAAAAGAATAGGCATCCCATAAATAGAATAAACTGATAAATTCTTTGGGCGTTTTCTATCTTTTTCTCGTGCTTCTTGAATAATTGATGAGTTTAATGAAATTACAGAATTAAGCGATTTTTTATTTTCTCGATCTAATAAATTGATGCGGTATATATAAAATGTAACCAAGGCCTCATAGCTCAGTTTTTTGTTTTGAATATGACGTTGTAACGTTGGAATGTCCTGATTCATTATAAAAGGTTTCAAGACTTCATATTTTTCTTTAGAAAAACTAGAAAGTTGATCCTGAAATGGCGCCCAGACTTCTTCTAAATCTATGTAATTTGAATCTTCAACTTTAAATGTACGGAAAGATTTTTCAGAAATATCACTTAAATTATTTTCTGTTTTTTGAGCGTCATTTTTACATCCAAAAACAACACTAATCAAAAAGAATAATGCAATATTTTTCATGTTTCTAATTATTTAAAAAAGGAATCTACAAACTCAAATTTATTGAAGACTTGCAAATCATCTATGCCCTCACCTACGCCGATGTACTTTACAGGCACTTGAAATTGATCGCTGATTCCAATAACAACTCCCCCTTTGGCTGTACCGTCTAGTTTGGTAACGGCCAATGCATTAACTTCAGTAGCAGCCGTAAATTGTTTGGCTTGTTCAAAAGCATTTTGACCTGTTGAACCATCAAGAACCAGTAAAATTTCATGTGGCGCATTTGGAACTACTTTTTGCATAACACGTTTAATTTTGGTCAATTCATTCATCAAATTCACCTTGTTGTGTAAACGACCAGCAGTATCTATAATAACCACATCGGCTTCGGAACTTACAGCACTTTGCAGCGTATCAAAGGCCACTGATGCAGGATCGCTTCCCATAGATTGTTTTACGATGGGTATATCAACACGATTGGCCCAAACTTGTAATTGATCAATAGCGGCAGCTCTAAAAGTGTCAGCAGCGCCAAGTACAACATTTAAACCTTGTTTTTTAAATTGATGCGCCAGTTTTCCAATCGTGGTTGTTTTTCCAGCTCCGTTTACACCTACAACCATTATAACATAAGGTTTTTGTGTTTTGGTCAATGAAAAATCAGAAGCCTCTCCTGAATTTGTTTCTGAAAGTAATGCTGCAATTTCTTCTCTAAGAATAACATTCAACTCTTCAGTTCCTAAATATTTATCGCGAGACACACGTTTTTCAATCCGTTCAATAATTTTTAGGGTAGTATTGACTCCAACATCACTTGTAACTAACACTTCCTCTAGGTTGTCCAACACACTATCATCAACTTTGGATTTTCCTGCAACGGCCTTTCCTAGTTTGTCAAAAAAACTAGATTTAGATTTTTCAAGCCCTTTGTCTAAAGTGGCTTTTTTTTCAGATGAAAATATCTTTTTGAAAAAACTCATAATGGCTGTTATTTATCGTTTTTTAGTGTTTCTGCAAGGTACTAAAAAAATAAAAGCTGCTTTGAAGAAAAGCAGCTTTTGAGTCTAAAATTTTTAAAAAATTACTTCTTATTCAAGAAGTCATTTACTTTCTCAGGGGACATAATTGACTCCACAAAAGTATAGGCACCAGTTTTTGGAGACTTTACCATTTTGATTGCTTTTGTCAAACGTTTAGATCCTGTTTGAAGTGATGCTACTGATTTCTTTGCCATGATTCAAGTATTTCTTGGTGGTTTGTATTTAAAACCTAATTATTTAATTTCTTTATGAACTGTCATACGCTTGAGGATAGGATTAAATTTCTTAATCTCCATGCGGTCTGGTGTGTTCTTTTTGTTCTTTGTTGTAATGTATCGAGACGTTCCTGGTTGTCCTGACGCTTTGTGCTCAGTACACTCCAAAATCACTTGAACTCTATTTCCTTTCTTTGCCATTATGCTTTACTTTTTGGTGTAATTATTTTAAAAACCCTTTTGACTTTGCTTCTTTAATAGCTGCACTAATCCCAATCTTGTTGATCGTTTTCAATGCAGATGTTGAAACCTTAAGCGTTACCCACTTATCTTCTTCAGGGATATAAAAACGCTTCTTCACCAAATTTGCATTGAATTTGCGTTTTGTTCTATTCAAAGAGAAGGAAACGTTATTTCCAACCATTGCTTTTTTTCCTGTAAGTTCACAAATTTTTGACATGATCTTTAATTTAATTGTTTTGTTGTTTCAAAACGAGGTGCAAAAATACGAATTCTTTGTAAGTTCACAAATTTTATGAAGTCAATTTTAAAAAATTTCTTTCTGTAACAAAGTTAATGCCATATGCACTGCTTTTGTGGTGATACGTTCTCGGTGTTTACCAAAGGTAAATTGCTTTGAAAAAACATGTTGGGGTGTTACTACAGCAATACAAACCGTTCCAACTTCAGCATCAGAATCCCCTTTTGTTGGACCTGCATTGCCTGTTGTTGCAACAGCATAATCTGAATTAAATAATTTTTGAACGCCCAAAGCCATTGCTTCAGCAACCTCAACACTCACTACAGAATATTCTGAAATTAAATTATCATCAACTCCCAAAACTTGAGTTTTAATGGTGGTATCATAAGCCATAACTCCGCCTTTAAAATAAGCTGATGCTCCAGCATTTGCTGTAAACTGTGCTCCAATTCGTCCACCTGTACAACTCTCTGCTACCGCTAGGGTTGAATTTGACTTAATTAACTGATTGCCAATAATTTGCTCAATTGAAGAATCTTCTTCAAAACCTACAAAAACATCACTAATTTGTGGTACTAATTTTTCAATTTGGGTATTGATTGATTCATAAACCAATGCTTTGTCAAATCCTTTTGATGATAATCGTAAACGTACACGACCTAGATTTGGCAAATAAGCCAACTTTATATTTTTAGGTAAATTATTTTCCCAATCCCAAATTCGATCAGCAATAACGCTTTCACCTAAACCATAGGTAAGCACTGTTTTGTGTAGAATAAAAGGTAATTTAAATTGCTGTGAAAGTTGAGGTAAAACCTCATTTTGCATGAGCGCTTTCATCTCAAACGGAACTCCTGGTAGCGAAATAAAAACTGTAGCATTATTTTCAATCCACATTCCTGGTGCAGAACCCGATTGATTCATCAAAACTTTAGCTTTTGAAGGTACTAATGCTTGATCCAAATTAACCTGCAAAAGGGGTTGTTTGATAATAGTTTTCCAAATGTGTTTGATATGTGCTGTAACTTCTTTGTTTCGAACCAAAGTATCATCAAAATACTCAGCTAAAGTTTTTTTTGTGATGTCATCTTTTGTTGGACCTAACCCCCCTGTAAGAATCACTAAATCAGCATGTTTTTCTGCATTTCCTAATGCCTCAAGAATATGGCTTATGTCATCTTGAACAGATGTAATTTGAAAAACAGAAGCCCCAATTTTGTTTAATTCTTTTGATATGTAGGCTGAATTGGTATCTACAATTTGACCAATTAGAATTTCATCGCCGATCGTAATGATTTCTGCATTCATTTACTTGACTTTTATATTGAAAAATTCTTCGTTATTGATGTAGCCTGAGAGAATATCATTGGCTTGAACCGGACCTACTCCAGAGGGTGTTCCTGTAAAAATAATATCACCTATTTTAAGTGTAAAAAATCGTGAAACATATGAAATAATTGCATCAATATTCCAGAGCATATCTTTTGTGTTTCCAGACTGAACGACAGTGTCATTTTTCTTCAAGCGAAATGATATATCATTTAGGTTTTCAAATTGACGCTTCGAAACCCACTTTCCTACAACTGCAGAACCATCAAACGCTTTTGCTTTTTCCCATGGTAATCCTTTTTGTTTCAATGTTTGCTGCAAATCTCGGGCTGTAAAGTCTATACCTAAACCTATTTGATCATAATATTTATGTGCAAACTCTGAAGCAATATATTTTCCAACTCTGTTGATTTTTACAAGTACCTCAACTTCATGCTGTACATTTTTGGAAAAATCAGGAACAAAAAAAGGTTGTTTTTTGAGTAATATGGCTGTATCAGGCTTTAAAAAAACAACAGGTTCAGTAGGTTTTTCATTTTGAAGCTCTGCAATATGATTGCTATAGTTTCGACCAATACAAATCAGTTTCATGTATTAGAGTTTCTGATTAAACGCACGAAGCTTAATGGCTGTTAAAACTTTTTTGGTGTACAATGGAAAATCTGCATTAAGTAGCCATCCAAAATAACCGGGTTCCTTTTCTAGAATTTCAGTAACTTTCTTGCCCTTATGTTTGCCAAATGAGAAACATTCATTATTGTCTTTGTCGTATCTAATAAATCCAGCAAAATCAGCAAACTTCTGTCGTGTACTAAATTCAGCTAAAAATGATGTGTCGTTTTCTAAATCTTTATATCGATCGAGTTGTGCTTTTAGCACTTCATATGTTGCTATGGTATCGGCCTCCGCACTGTGTGCATTTTCCAAATTTTTATCGCAATAAAATTTATAGGCTGCAGTAAGTGTACGTTGCTCCATTTTATGAAAAATTGTTTGAACATCAACAGACTTTCTATTTTTCATGTCAAAATCAATACCTGCTCTAAGCATTTCTTCAGCAAGAATTGGAATATCAAAACGGTTTGAATTAAATCCACCCAAATCTGCGTCTTTTACCCAAGTATTTACCTCACTGGCAAGCATTGTAAAAGTTGGCGCATTGGCTACCTTTTCATTTGAAATTCCATGGACTGCAGTGGCTTGAGCAGGAATAGGCATTTCTGGATTGACGAGCCATGTTTTTTTTTCTTCTTTACCGTCTGGAAAAACTTTTAAAATAGAGATCTCTACAATCCTGTCGGTAGTAATATTGACGCCTGTTGTTTCTAAATCGAAGAAACAAATGGGCTTTTTTAGGTTTAATTGCATTGTTTTATACTTGTCTATTTTCGTCCCAAGACTCCAATAATTCTTTTACTGTTTTTAGAAACTGACCACCAAGAGCACCATTGACTACTCTGTGATCATAGGAATGGGACAAAAACATTTTTTGACGGATACCTATAAAATCACCTTCATTGGTTTCAATAACTGCAGGCACTTTTCTAATTGCTCCAAGAGCTAAAATTCCAACTTGTGGTTGGTTGATAATCGGCGTACCCATGATACTGCCAAATCCACCAACATTTGTAACCGTATAAGTGCCATCTTGAATGTCATCTGGATTTAATTGATTATTTCTTGCTCGAACTGCTAAATCGTTAACACGTTTGGTCATTCCCATTAGATTGAGTTGGTCTGCATTTTTGATAACTGGCACAATAAGATTACCATCAGCTAGTGCTGTTGCCATTCCCAAGTTGATGGATTTGTGCTTAATAATATGATCGCCATCAACCGAGATATTTAGCATTGGATGAATGGTTATTGCTTTTGCCACAGCTTCCATAAAAATGGGAGTAAATGTGATTTTTTCACCCGTATTTTCTTGAAATTTAGCTTTAATTTTCTCGCGCCAATTCCATATTCTTGTGACATCAACTTCTATAAAAGACTGCACATGAGCCGAAGTTTGCACCGAATTAATCATGTGTTTTGAAATAAGTTTACCCATTCGAGTCATTTCAATAATCTCATCTGTTCCATTACGTACTATTGGAGCTGTGGGTGTTGTCAATGATGCTGGAGCTGACGGAGGCGTCTGGATTGGAGCTGAAACGCTTGTTTGTGATCGTTTTTCGATGTATGCAAGCATGTCATTTTTAGTTACTCTTCCGCCTTTTCCACTGCCTTCAATTTGGTCTAATTCCACTTGTGCAATCCCTTCTTTTTTGGCCATATTTTTTACCAAAGGAGAATAAAATCTAGTTTCATTTGAACTGATTGAGGTGGCAGCAGTTTTTGCAGCAACAACTGTATCTTGAACATCAGCAATTATTTCTGGTGATGGTGCGGGTTGTTCTATAGCTTTTCGAGTCTCTTTTGGTGGTTCAGCTTTTAACTCCCCATCTGTTTCAATAATGGCAATGGTTTGTCCAACCTCAACAACTTGATCAACTTCAAATTTTTTCTCAACTATAATTCCGCTGACTTCGCTAGGTACGTCACTATCAACTTTGTCTGTAGAAATTTCTACAATAGACTCATCTATCTCCACATGATCGCCAACGTCTTTCAACCAAGAATTGATTGTTGCTTCTGCAACACTCTCTCCCATTTTTGGTAATTTTAGCTCAAACTTTGCCATATATTAAGTTTTATTTGGGTATGGTTTTGTGGCACAAAACTACTGAAAATTGATGACTTAATCAATTGTTTTTAAAAGTAGGCTCTGCTTTCAAATTTATCAAAATGAATCACTTCTCCACGACGCATAGAAAAATCGCTTCCAACAAAATAATTGCACTTTTTTGGAAGGAATTTATAGGTAATAAATTTATTTTTGATTGAACTAATTTGATTAATTACAAAATGAAAATCCGTTGAATTCAAATCAAAAACAACATCATAGTAAATGTTTTTTGGCAATTCTTCGATAGAATTGATTGCTGGTAAATTCTTCTTTTCAAGCCATTGTGGGCTTGAACAGGGCTTTAAAAATATAATCTTTTTATCATTTCTTTTTGTGGGAGAACTAAATTTTGGAATGTAAGGCGCCAAACTTGTTATTGTGTTTACTAAAGCCCCTATGAAAAAATTTAATTTGAAATGTTTTTTATAAAATAGCTTCATTGCGTGATAAAAACGTTTCGATTGTGTCCTGTTTTTAATTGTACTTTCACCCTTAAAATGAATGACAGTACTTGTTCCTAAATAGTAATTTTTATATCCTAATTGCTTTGCTCTGTAGGATAAGTCTATATCCTCGCCATACATGAAAAAGTTTTCATCAAACCCTTTCAAATCCTCATAAAGTGATCGTTTCAAAAACATCAAAGCACCAGGTAGAACCTCAACTTCTGCGTTTGTAAATTCGTCAACTTGATTGGCATAATAAGACTTACTTTTTCCTATTAACTTTCGAAAAGCCACAGAAACTTTAGGAAAATTTCTTTTGCTTTCTGGCAAAAAACAACCTGCCCCATCAATTAGCCGACATCCAACAATCCCTAAATGTTTTGACTTTGCCTCAGAAAATTGAAGTAGATTTTGAAATGTATTTTCAGCAACCACAATATCAGGATTAAGAATACACACATACTCCCCTTGTGCGACTTGTAACATCTGGTTATTACCTTTTGAAAATCCAATATTGTCTTTGTTTTCAATAAGCGTAATTTTAGGAAATTTAGCTTTTATCATTGTACAACTATCATCCATTGAATGATTATCAATGACAATAATTTCTGAAGGAATGTGTTTTAGTGCTGCTTGTACACTTTGTAAGCATAGCTCCAAAAAGTAGCGTACATTATAATTTAGAATAACTACCGATAGCTTCAATGATCTATGATTTTAAAGAGGATTCAAATGGTACTCTATTAGTAATACTTCGTCCCAAAGTAACTTCGTCGGCGTATTCCAATTCGTCACCAACTGAAATCCCTCTTGCAATTGTTGAAAGTGTAATCTCTGCGCCTTGAATTTGCTTATATATATAGAAGTTCGTGGTGTCGCCTTCCATTGTAGAACTCAACGCAAAAATAAGTTCTTTTACTTTGCCTTCATTGACTTTATTGACCAAACTTTGAATATTCAAATCTGTTGGACCAATACCATCCATAGGTGAAATTTTACCCCCCAGAACATGATATATTCCACGATAACTTGCAGTACTTTCAATGGCTAAAACATCTCTGATATCTTCAACCACACAAATAGTCCTGTGATTTCTATTGGGATTTGCACAGATTTCACAAACAAGTTGATCAGAAATATTATGACATTGCTGACAAAAATTTATTGAAGATCTCATATTTATGAGTGCTTTGGATAACTGATTAGTCTGGTCTTCTGGTTGCCGCAAAAGATGAAGTGCCAAACGAAGCGCAGTGCGCCGTCCGATGCCCGGCAATTGTGAAACTTCATTCACTGCATTTTCTAATAATTTTGATGAAAACTCCATTTTATTTATTTTTCATTAAATGATTTAAACACCTCATTAGCAGAACTTAAAGTAAAAACAATTGAAAAATCCAATAATTTGACTTAAGATTATTTCAGAATATTTTACATTTGAACACAGACTCGTGGTACATTTGAGCATCACAAATATAAATTTATTAAGTTGAAAGGACAACACATTCTACTTATCACTCTAGTTTATTTTGTATTTCTTGTCATTATCGCAAGAATTACAGGAAAAAATGATAGTAATAATGATTTTTTCAAAGCTGGAAAACAATCGCCTTGGTATTTGGTAGCCTTTGGAATGATTGGCGCTTCACTTTCTGGTGTGACTTTTATTTCTGTACCAGGATGGGTTCAAAGTTCAGAGTTTAGCTATTTTCAAGTGTGCTTGGGGTATATTGCGGGGTATGTTGTGGTTGCCTTTATGCTGTTGCCAATATATTACAAATTAAATCTAACTTCAATTTACGAATACCTACAACAGCGATTTGGACGTGTCAGTCATAAAACTGGTGCGTTTTTCTTCTTTGTTTCTAGAGTTTTGGGGGCTGCTTTTCGAATGTATTTGATGGCAATTGTGTTGCAACAATTTGTTTTTGAACAATGGAACATTCCTTTTGAAGCTACGGTTATTTTATCTATACTTTTAATTTGGATTTATACTAACAAAGGGGGCATCAAAACCATTGTTTGGACCGATACACTTCAAACGCTTTTTATGGTGTGCGCTGTGGTGCTTTCAATTTATTTTATCACAGATCAATTGGGTTGGAGTTTTTCAGAATTTTTAGTTTCCGATGAACTGAATCAATACAGCTCCATTTTTAAAACAGATTCTATTTTGGCAAGAGACCATTTCCTAAAATCATTTTTAGGAGGCATGTTTATCACTATTTGTATGACAGGATTAGACCAAGATATGATGCAAAAAAACCTAACCTGTAAATCACTAAAAGATGCGCAAAAAAATATGTTGTGGTTTAGTATTGTACTTACACTAGTCACATTCTTATTTTTACTTTTAGGAGCTTTATTATTCATCTATGCAGAACGTTTTGGTATAGCACTCCCGCTTATGGACGGACAACCCAAAACAGACTTATTATTCCCTGAAATCGCTCTTAATTCTGGCTTAGGATTAACCTTAGCTTCTGTATTTATTTTGGGACTTATTGCAGCAGCCTACAGCAGTGCCGATAGTGCATTGACTTCACTTACAACTTCTTTCTGTGTCGATATTTTAGACCTTAATAAACGTTCAGATACTGACAAAAAACGCATTCGAAAACAAACTCACATAGGGATGAGTGTGCTTTTAATTTTGGTTATCATTGCTTTCAAACATATCTTAGATTCCAATGTTATTGATAGCCTGCTTACTGTTGCTGGATATACCTATGGACCTTTACTTGGCCTTTTTGCCTTTGGAATTTTTACAAACTACAAAGTAAAAGACAAGTTTGTATGGCTTGTAGCGTTATTATCTGTTTCTATTTCTTATGGTTTAGGACAAATTCCTGCAGAACAAATCGGTGGCTATGTTATTGGCTATGAACTTTTACCTCTTAACGGGCTTCTCACATTTCTAGGATTGGTATTGATTCGTAGACAATAGCACCAAAGTGCAAGACATTTCATATGAAATATTATGCTGTTCCAAAAGTTTGAAAAAATCAGGATTTTCTGTTCCTGGATTAAAAATCACACGTTTTGGATTTAAATTTAAAATGTATTCCATATAATCCAATTGACGCTTGGGATTTAAATAAAGCGTAACGGTATGAATAGATTTGTACAATTCTAAATTGGTGTCAATTTCAACATCACAAACAACCCCGTATTTTAGACCAAAAGCCACTACGGGAATATTGGTTTTTCTTAACATCAAAATTGCTTTGTATGAATAGCGATCTGGATTTAGGGAAGCCCCAAAAACAAGAGTTTTATAAGATTCTACCATTTGATAATTACACTACCCCAAGTAAAACCACTTCCAAACGCCGCAAGGACAACGGTATCGCCAGATTTTATTTTTCCTTGCTCACAAGCCTCACTAAGTGCAATTGGAATTGAGGCTGCAGTAGTGTTACCATAATTTTGAATATTATTAAAAACTTGGTCGTCAGTTAGTTGAAACTTCTTTTGAATGTATTGAGAAATTCGCAAATTGGCCTGGTGTGGAATCAACATATCAATATCCGAAACTTGTAAATCATTAGCTTCAAGACCTTGATTGATGACCTCACTAAATCGTCGAATGGCATTTTTAAATACAAACTGACCATTCATATAAGGCCTGTAACTCATATCGTCGGGGTCATTATCTTCAATTATATCTGTCACCCATCGTTTTCCCATACCTGGTGCTTCTGCGGCCAACTCTAACGCATGCTCTCCTTGAGAATGTAAATGTGATGATAAAATACCTTTAGAGGTATCTTCCTCACGAGTCAAAATAGCAGCTCCAGCACCATCGCCAAAAATCACAGAAATGCTTCGACCTCTAGTTGATACATCAATACCACGGGATTGCAATTCACTACCAATGACTAAAATATTTTTGTACATACCAGTTTTTATAAATTGATCTGCAACAGAAACAGCATAGACAAAACCCGAGCATTGGTTACGAACATCCAAAGCACCAACGGTATCAATACCTAAAGCTTCTTGTACTTGAACTCCTGGGCCAGGAAAATAGTAATCTGGACTTAATGTTGCAAAAACAATAAAATCAATGTCTTGTTTATCAATTCCTGCATTTTTAATGGCTTTTTGGGCAGCTTTTAACCCCATGCTAAAAGTTGTATCTCCATCACCTTTAACAGCCCAACGACGTTGTTTAATTCCAGTTCGCTCTTGAATCCACTGATCGTTAGTATCCATTAGTTGCGACAAATCGTCATTTGTTACGACATTTTCTGGGACATAATGCCCCATTCCTATTATTTTTGAGTTGTACATAAACTATTTCTGTTGTGATTTCTTTACAAATATAAACTTTATAAAATGTCAGTTTGTCACATTTTTAAAAATGGTATTCTTTTTGACATAAGTTTAACACTATTAATCAATATTATAATCGTTTAAATTAAAATACATAAAATTATGAGTAAAGGAACTATTAATGTATCCGTTGAAAATATTTTCCCACTGATTAAAAAGTTTTTGTACAGCGATCACGAAATCTTTTTAAGAGAATTAATTAGTAATGCTACCGATGCAACCCTAAAGTTGAAGCATTTAACTAATATTGGCGAAGCCAAAGTAGACTATGGCAATCCAATCATCGAAGTTAAAATTGACAAAGAGGGTAAAAAACTGCATCTGATTGACCAAGGCATTGGAATGACAGTCGATGAAGTTCAAAAATATATCAATGAAGTAGCATTTTCTGGTGCCGAAGAGTTTTTGGACAAATACAAGGATAAAGTTGAAGATGCAGGAATAATTGGACATTTTGGACTAGGGTTTTACTCTGCTTTTATGGTAGCCGAAAAAGTAGAAATTATTACAAAATCGTTTAAAGACGAACCTGCTGCACATTGGGTTTGTGACGGAAGTCCTGAATATAGCTTAGAAACTGCTGACAAAAAAGAAAGAGGAACAGAGATCATTTTGCATATTGCAGAAGATTCTACAGAATTTTTGGAAGACCAACGTATTACAGAACTGTTGAATAAGTACAACAAATTTATGCCAATCCCTATAAAATTTGGCACAAAAGAAATCAACGATCCAGAACACGAGCCAAAAACGACAACAGACAAAGACGGCAAAGAAACTACTGAGCCTCAACGCAAAATTACAGTCGATAATATCATCAATAATCCAAATCCAGCGTGGACAAAAACACCTTCGGATTTGAAAGAAGAAGATTATAAAGGGTTTTATCGTGAATTGTACCCAATGCAATTTGAAGAACCGCTTTTTAACATTCATTTGAATGTTGATTATCCTTTTAATCTTACTGGAATTCTATATTTCCCAAAGATGACCAACGATATGAATATCCAAAAGGATAAAATTCAATTGTATCAAAATCAAGTCTTTGTAACGGATAATGTGGAAGGGATTGTACCAGAATTTTTAACCATGCTTCGTGGTGTGATTGATTCTCCTGATATTCCTTTAAATGTATCACGCTCTTATCTTCAAGCTGATGGTGCTGTAAAAAAGATTTCATCATATATAACCAAAAAGGTAGCCGATAAATTAAAGTCATTATTTAATAATGATAGAGAAGATTTTGAGGCGAAATGGAATGACATCAAAATTGTGATTGAGTACGGAATGCTTTCCGAAGAAAAATTCTTTGAAAAAGCTGAAGCTTTTGCATTGTATCCAACAGTAGATGGCACCTACTATACTTACGATGAATTGTACAATAAAATCAAAGCGAAGCAAACCAACAAAGATGATAAACTTGTCATTTTATATGCCTCTAACGCAGACGAACAACACAGCTATATTGAGGCTGCAAAAGCAAAAAATTATGAAGTACTTTTGTTGGACTCCCCTATTGTATCGCATTTGATTCAAAAATTGGAGGGCAGTAAAGAAAATATCTCTTTTGCTCGTGTAGATGCTGATCATATCGATAAGCTGATTCAAAAAGAAGATACTGTAATTTCGAAACTCTCCGAAGAACAAAAAACAACTTTAGACGAACATCTAAAAGCGGTTATCTCCTCTGAAAAATTTATTGTTCAATTGGAAGCTATGGACAGCAATGCAGCTCCATTTATGATTACGCAACCAGAGTTTATGCGTCGTATGAAAGAAATGCAACAAACTGGAGGAGGCGGTATGTTTGGCATGGGTAATATGCCAGAAATGTACAACCTTGTAGTGAATACAAATTCTGAATTGGTCAATGAAATTTTAAATACAAAAACCGCAAAAAAACGTGAACGTTTGATTAATCAAAGTTTAGATTTGGCACAACTCTCGCAAGGACTTCTTAAAGGAGAAGCCCTAACCAACTTTATTAAACGAAGTTATGAGATGATTAAATAGTTGCACAATATTTCTTTTATTATAAGGTGATTTTTTACAAAAATCACCTTTTTTATTCTACAACAAAATCAAAATAGGTCTTTGGAAATGGCTCATGGTTTAAGGTAAAATGCCACCACTCTTGTGCATAGGGTCGGAATCCATATTTAATCATAATACGCTGTATCAACTCACGATTGGAGCGTTGTTTGGCGTTTAAATCTTGATAATCTAAATTCGAAATTTTACCGAAAAAATCATAAGGACTCCCCATGTCTAGCTCCTTACAAGTATTAAAATTTATAAGTGTTACATCAATTGAACTCCCTCGGCTATGCCCAGAACGTGTGGAAATGTAATTTTTTTTAAATAATTCAGACTTTGGAATATTCGGATAGAATTGTGTTTTCATTAGGGTATCACTGGGAATTTTTGCCCATCGCACAAAATGATCTACTGCTCGCTGTGGACGGTAGCCATCAAATAGTTTTAGTCCCAAACCCATACGCCCAAATTCTTGTTGTGCAGCAAATAGTGCCTCAGCTGTTTTTGTACTTAAAATTGCTTTTTCGTTATTATAACCGTCAATTTTTTGACCTATAAAATTATTTTTTTTTGCATAACGTAAATCAATTTCTAAATCGGGTATCTTATCTTTTGCATAGCTAAAACCTTGAGGCAGTGGTGCTTGAGCAAAAAAAATAGCCATAACAAAAAGAGCTGAAATTGAGAAGATGTTTTTTTGTTGCATGAATACAGAACTTATGCTAATTTAGAAAAAAAATCAAAAGATGCTTTTTGGCGTAGATAATAGCATAAACACCCCATTAAAAGATGGGGATATTTCTTATGATAGAAACTTCTTAAGTTCTGTAGAAGCATCAAGATATTTTAAAATTTTACGTAACGAAACGGCATGGCAACAGGATCAAATAAAGGTCTTTGGAAAGGTATATGATCAGCCTCGACTTACCGCTTTATATGCTAACAATAACCTCACTTATAGTTATTCAAATATCACAATGCGTCCGACTCCTTTTTCGGCAACACTTTTAGAGATTAAAGAAAAAGTAGAACAGCAATTGAAACTTGAGTTTACAACCTGCCTTTTAAATTTGTATCGTCATGGGCAAGACAGTAATGGCTGGCATGCTGATAACGAAAAAGAATTGGGTGAAAATCCTATAATTGCATCTGTGAGTTTGGGTGCAGAGCGAATGTTTCATATGAAGCATCGGACAGATAAATTTCAAAAAATTAAAATAAATTTGACTCATGGTAGTTTACTTGTAATGAGTGGCAGCACACAACACTACTGGTTACATCAAATTCCAAAAACAAAAAAGCATGTTGAAGAACGTATTAACTTGACTTTTAGAATTTTAAAATAAATAATTATGAAACATTTCCTCAAATTTTTAAGCTGTTATCTATTTGCAACAAGTTTATTGATTGCACAAAATTTTTCATCAAAAGACCTCAGCATAAACACCCATGTAGATGGTACTTTGTTGATCCCAAATGCTATAAACGATGCACCATTGGTAATTTTAATTGCGGGTTCTGGCCCAACAGATCGCAATGGTAATCAATCATTTATGAAAAATAATATGCTAAAGAAATTGGCCGAATCATTAGCAAATAGCGGTATTGCTTCATTTCGATATGACAAAAGAATTGTAAAACAAATTCGCAACAAAACGATTGACAAAAATATCATGTTTGATGATTTTGTAACGGATGCAAAATCGGTTATTTCCTATTTTAAACCAAAGTTTGAAACTATTGTTGTGGCTGGACATAGTCAAGGAAGTTTGGTAGGGTTGTTGGCTTTGGAAGACGGTATTTCTGGGTTTATTTCGTTGGCAGGTGCAGGCAAAACTATCGATCAAATTTTAATTGAACAAATTTCAAAAACAGCACCTATGTTTTTGGAGGACAGCAAACGTGTTTTAGCAGTTCTGAAAGAGGGAAAAACTACAAAAGATTTTCCCGCAGCATTAACCTCAATTTTTAAATTAGACATACAACCTTTTATGTCCAATTGGTTACAATATAGTCCTACTGAAATAATGGAAAATCATAATATTTCTTCGCTAATTATCAATGGAGATAAGGATTTGCAAGTGAGTGTAGATGAGGCGAATTTGCTTTATGCTGCCGCACAAAATGGAGCGCTACTAATTGTGGAAAATATGAATCATATTTTGGTGAAAATTGAAGGAGATGAATTGGAGAACATGAAATCGTATAATGATTCAAGCCTAGAAATTGCTCAAGACGTTGAAAAAAGCATCGTTAGTTTTATTAGAAATTTAAAATAAAAAAAGCACTGAAAGAACAGTGCTTTTATTACTAACCAACCAAAGTGTATCTAAAATACAATCTTTATGATACAAATTTATAATCTATAATTTAAAATCACACAATGTTTAACATTACTTTCACAAAAGGAAAAAGCATCATTTATAGAATGATGCTTTAACCACTAACCAACCAAAATATATTACTAACAAAAAAATTAAATAATATATTTATCTTAATTACAACTTCCATGCCAAAAAATTAATTTAATTAAAAAATGTTTGAAAAAAGACCAAAAATTACTGTTCCTCGAAATTCTACTGACCTTTGGATTGATCGGATTTCGTTTTTATTATTTTTTTTAATTTGGTTAAGTGTGTTAGTTTATTATCCCAACCTACCCGATGAAATTCCAACACATTACAATGGTCGTGGTCAAGCAGATGCTTTTGATTCCAAGCAGTCTATTTGGATTTTGATGGGTGTATTTAGTAGTATTTTTATTGGAATTTATATTTTAAATAAATATCCTCATCTGCATAATTACACCGTTAAAATTACAGAAGAAAACGCTCTGAAAAATTATCGTTTTAGCACAAGAATTCTGAGGGTTGTTAATTTTTCAAACTTATTATTGTTGGCTTACATTCTAAAAACAATGATATCTCCATATGAAAAACAAAGTACAGAATTAGGAGGTTGGTTTTTGCCCATCATAATAATAGGTAGTTTAGTGTTTATAATTTATATATTTGTTAAGGCCAATAAAATAAATTCTAAAACATAAAATTACATGACCGATACAACACCACTTTTTACAAATGACACTATAGTCTTTGGACTTCTGATGTTGGCCATTGCTTTTATTTTCTATACCGAATCCAAAACTTCTGGTTTTTGGTTTAAATTTTATAAAATAGTTCCAGGTCTTTTTATGGCCTACATGCTTCCTGCAGTTTTTACAACATTGGGTTGGATTGCTCCAGAATGGGAAAGCATTTCTACGGATGGAACTGTAACAACTGAAAGCAGTAATTTGTATTATGTTTCAAGCCGATATTTATTACCTGCTGCACTAGTACTTATGACTTTAAGTATCGATTTGAAAGCCGTATTTAATTTGGGCTGGAAAGCCCTTATTATGTTTTTTACAGGGACTGTAGGAATCATTATTGGTGGACCAATTGCTATTTTACTCATTGCAATGGTCTCTCCAGAAACGGTTGGTGGAATTGGACCAGATGCTGTTTGGCGAGGTTTGTCGACGCTTGCTGGAAGTTGGATAGGTGGAGGTGCAAATCAAACTGCAATGCTTGAAATTTACGGATATAACCCGAAGCTTTATGGTGGGATGGTTTTTGTAGATATTGTTGTGGCTAATATTTGGATGGCACTTTTACTTATTGGAATAGGAAAGCGCAAACGTATAAATCAATGGCTAAAAGCAGACACCACAGGTATAGAGGAGCTAAAAGAAAAAGTTTCTTCATTTACTGAAAGTGTAAAAAGAAATCCGAGTCTTACCGACTTGATGATTCTGGTTGGGATTGCCTTTGGATCTGTAAGTTTTGCTCATTTTTGTGCTGGACAATTAGCACCATTTTTCAAAAACGTTGTGGCGTCTATGAACTCCGAAACCACACGAAATATTTTTACATTTTTGGGATCATCATTCTTTTGGATGATTAGTATTTCTACACTTATTGCTATTGGATTGTCTTTTACAAAGGCCAAAAATTACGAAGGTGCAGGTGCCAGTAAATTTGGTAGTGTTTTTATCTATATCTTGGTAGCGAGTATAGGAATGAAAATGGATCTTACAATGATTTTTGACAACTCAGGACTTATTGCAATTGGAATCGTTTGGATGAGTATTCATGCTATTCTTTTAATTTTGGTAGCCAAACTCATCAAAGCACCATACTTTTTTCTTGCCGTTGGAAGTCAAGCCAATGTTGGTGGAGCCGCCTCTGCTCCCATTGTCGCCTCTGCTTTTCATCCTTCATTAGCTACTGTAGGAGTTTTATTAGCTGTTTTTGGATATGCTATTGGGACCATTGCAGCAATTGGTTGTACAATTTTAATGGCTCTTGCTGCATCTTAAATTATTCAATTTTATACTTAAATAACCCATGAAACAACTTTTTAAATTTATACTTATATTTTCTGTAATTTCCTGTAATTCAAATCCTGAACACAACAGTTTAGTTTCAGCTAAAATAAAAGGCCTTCAAAAAGGAACTGTTTATTTACAAAAATTTCAAGACACATTATATATCACACTAGATTCTTTAGATGTCAAAGGAAAAGAAACAGTACAGCTTGGTTGTCAGCTTGAAGAACCAGAAGTATTGTATTTAAGCTTATCCAAAACAATAGATGCAGAACGTATTCAGTTTTTTGCTGAGGCTGGAACAACAACAATTGACACCAATTTAAAACGATTTGTTTTTGATGCAAAAATTGAAGGAAGCACACAACAAAAGCTACTTGAAGACTACCGAAAAAATTTAGAACGTTTTAAGAACTTACATTTAGACTTATTGGAAGCATCAATTAATGCACAACGCGAGGGCAATGAAAAAGAATTTGAAGTTGTACAAAATAAAATGAATAATAACTTAAAAAGACAATATTTATATAGCATAAATTATGCTATCAATAATAATGACAGTGAAGTTTCTCCTTATATTGCTTTATCTGATGTTTTTGATGCAAAGTCTACTTTTCTAGACACTATATACAAAAGCTTAACACCCCGAATTGCAACATCTCGATATGGTATACTACTAAAAGATTACTTAGATAAAATTGAATCTAAAGACCAATAATTAAAGTGCATTGATTTTATCAATCATTGCACGACCTTTAGTTTCGAGCTCGTCTACAATGCCTTTAAAATGAACTTTGTGGTTTTCAACGCCTTTGGCATTTACCTTTCCAATAAGATCATCAAAAGTGGCAATGGCTTCGTCTATTATGGCCTCACTTTTTTTTCGGTCTTTATCCGGGTTTGCAGATTCCCAAATATAAACTGCTTCAATAATATCTCCTAAAACATAATTAATATCTTTTTTTAGATTTCTAACGTTTGCCATAATTTTTTGTGCGTTTAATTTTTTACAAAATTACATCATTTTTAGATATAAACCTCCAACAATTCAGCATTCGTCGAAGTTATACTAAATTCTTTGATGCTTGCAGGGATTAAAATGGTTTCTCCAAACAATAAATGTGTTGTTTTTCCATCAACCTCAAAAACAGCATCACCACCAACGGCCATGTAAATCATAAAGGAATCATGAGAATTTTGCTTATGGATAGTTTTATTTATTTCAACAATATTAGTTGTAAAATAAGGGCATGTAACCAGATTTTCTGGTCTATTTTGTTGGGTCTTATATGAGACTTTAAAATTATTAGGCATATTAAAATCAATAGCATCTATAGCCAAATCGTTGTGTAATTCTCTAGAATTGCCCTGATCGTCTACACGATCCCAATCGTACACTCGGTAGGTAATATCACTTGTTTGTTGAATTTCTGCTAGCATTATTCCCGCGCCAATAGCATGCACCCGACCAACTTCAATAAAAAAAGTGTCGCCTTTGGTGACCGTTTCAAAATTCAAGATTGAAGTTAAGGTTTTTTCTTCGAGGTGTTTCAGATAGAGCTCTTTTGAAACGGGTTGATTAAAGTCAATTATTAAATTTGAATTATCATCGGCCTGCATCACGTACCACATTTCTGTTTTTCCAAAACTATTGTGGCGCTCTTTTGCCAATTTATCATTGGGATGTAGTTGTACAGATAAATCTTCTTTGGCATCAATATATTTTATCAAAAGTGGAAATTTTTCACCAAATTGATCAAAAACTTTTTGGCCTACCAAATCAGCTTTATAATTTTGCAGGAGTGTTTGTAATGAGGTCCCTTTTAATGTCCCGTTTGCGACAATTGAGGTATTGCCTTCAACATCGCTGAGCTCCCAACTCTCGCCTATACTTTCTGAGGACGTTGGTTTTCCTAGTAATTTATTGAGCTTATTTCCTCCCCAAATTTTGTCTTTTAGGATAGGTGTAAATTTTAGAG
Source organism: Flavobacteriaceae bacterium (assembly GCA_965662485.1). Classification (GTDB taxonomy): domain Bacteria; phylum Bacteroidota; class Bacteroidia; order Flavobacteriales; family Flavobacteriaceae; genus UBA3537. The sequence continues at coordinate 21,117 of CBFIIL010000015.1, forward strand.
GGTATAGTGTTGACATGTGTTATTTTCCTGAGTAGGAGACAAAATTACGGGGTGTTTCATAGAGTATCACCTCTAAATCCAAATGATCTTCTAAGACTGCTTTGAGTTTATCGTAAATAACCACAACAATATTTTCAGCAGTCGGATTCAAGTCTTTAAATTCAGGGACATCGAGGTTTAGATTTTTGTGATCAAAAGCATCTTCGACTTCTGACTTTATAAAATCTTTTAAAATTTTCACATCGACCACATAGCCCGTTTCTGGGTCAATTTCTCCAGTAACACTTACAATCAACTCGTAGTTATGTCCATGAAAATTGGGATTATTACATTTTCCAAAAATGGCATCATTTTTTTCAAAACTCCAATCTGATCGATACAAACGGTGTGCTGCATTAAAATGGGCTTTTCTACTTACGGTTACTTTCATGTGTGGTATTTATATGTTCGTAAAATTTTTCAAATATTATTTTAAACCATGCGGTATAAAGTTCTGGATGGGTTGCAATATCAGCTCTAACATCTTCTAGCGGCATCCATTTCCAGCCCTCTACTTCTTCGGGGTTTATCAACGGCGCTTGTTCGTAAAATCCTACCATGATATGATCTAATTCATGTTCGGTAAGACCATTATCAAAAGGAGCTTTATAAATAAATGAAGTGGTTTCTTTTAATGAAGTTGTAAAGCCCATTTCTTCTTGTAATCGGCGCGTTCCTGCTTCAATATTAGTTTCTCCATCGCGTTGATGGCTACAACAGGTATTCGTCCAAAGTAGTGGAGAATGATATTTGTGTGCTGCTCTTTGTTGAAGCATCAGTTCATTTTTGGAATTAAAAATAAACACCGAAAATGCACGATGCAATACGGCTTTTTCGTGTGCTTCCATTTTGGGCATTAACCCAATTTGTTCATCATTTTCATTAACCAATATGACTTGTTCTTCATTCATGTTGCTAAATTATTAACAAATTTTACATATTCTATTAATTAATTGCTAAAATATATTTGATGTATTTTTTGTAGTTTTGTTAGACCTAAATCTAAAAACATGAAATATAAACACTCTCTCTATCTTACATTTTCTTTAATTTTTATCTTTAGCTGTAGTGGTACAAAAAAAACCACAAACAATAATCCCTCTTTAACTCTATTTCAAAAACAAGCACACGAACTCCAAAAAAATTGGGATGCCATTGTCGATGCTGTTGACTTAAGTTATGAAAGCATTCTAAGCTGGGTGCCAGAAAGTGGCATTAGAGGACGATATGCGCAATTTAAAACAAAACTTGGGCGGCAAGTGCTCGAAAAAATTGTTGGTCATAAAGCCTTTATAAAAGGGCCTCATGCAGATACACTCAATTTAAAAAGTCTTACAGAATTTGGTCATTATAATCCAAAATTTTTGAAAAAGTTAAATACTCAACTAAAAACGCTTTATGGAAATAAAACATTTGTTGAAAAATTTCAAGACTTTTATGATAGAGAACTTCAAGATTATTTAAGAGTACATTATCAGGCTTACAATTTTATCAAATACAACCCAGAATACAAAACTGATTATTTGAACCACATTGAATACTACAGAAAAAACCCAAAGTTAGGCGAACAGGGGTTATCTCCTACTTATGAAATGCATGATAGTTTTTATCACTTTAGTGTCGATATGGAAGATGATGGTTATGATGTTTATGAAGCATACTCCTGTCCTAGTTTTTGGATTAGACGTTCCATAGACGGTACATCTGAGTTGTTTTTTGAACTTTTGGAAACTACTATAAAAACGTTTGATTCGGACTTTTCGCTATTAAATTGATGAAAAATAATATCCTTTTACTTTGGGTTTATCTTCTTTTGAGCTGGTTTTTGTTTTTTATAACATCTGCAGGGTGGACCATGTGGTTATTTCGCTTGTTTGGGTATGGTGTACTTTTTGTTTTTATTGGTGTTATTTTTACATTCCGATATTATAAAAATAAACCTAACTCTCAAAAAATAATTAGTAAACCCTTAATTGTAGCACAACTATTGGCTCTACTTTTTAATTTTGGTGATTGTGGTGACGCCAATGGTAGTTTTAATTTTTTAGAACGGTTGTTGCTTATCAATGGCTGGAATTTTATTGACGAGCCATGCCAGCCACCCTACTTAGATCAATTGTTTTTTGATGATTTTGCAAGAGCAACTTCCAATATTTGTTTTTTGATTTACTTTGTTATTTTGATTGTGTTTATGGCTAAGCAAAGTCGAATAAATTAACTAAATCAAAACGTATAGCATTCGTTTGCTTTGGCGAATAATAGTATCTTTGCCAAAATTATTTTTTTCATGACTTTTCAAAGCGAAATTCAGCGCCGCCGTACTTTTGGAATTGTCTCTCACCCCGATGCCGGAAAGACAACACTCACAGAAAAACTTTTGCTGTTTGGAGGAGCCATTCAAGAAGCTGGAGCCGTAAAAAGCAATAAAATAAAAAAAGGAGCTACAAGTGACTTTATGGAAATTGAACGCCAGCGTGGAATTTCAGTAGCAACCTCTGTTTTAGCTTTTGAATATAAAGGCAATAAAATTAATATTCTAGACACTCCCGGCCACAAAGATTTTGCAGAAGATACCTTTAGAACACTCACCGCTGTTGACAGTGTTATTGTTGTGATCGATGTGGCTAAAGGCGTCGAAGAACAAACTGAAAAACTGGTGAAAGTGTGTCGCATGCGCAACATTCCTATTATTGTCTTTATCAATAAACTCGACAGAGAAGGAAAAGACGCCTTTGATCTTTTGGATGAAGTAGAACAAAAACTTGGCTTAACCGTAACACCATTAAGTTTTCCTATTGGAATGGGATATGAATTTAAAGGTATTTATAACTTATGGGAAAGAAATGTCAACTTATTTACAGGCGATAGTAAAAAAGATATTGAGGATACTATAGAAATTTCGGACTTATCGGATTCAAAATTAAACGCTATTATTGGTGACACCGCTGCTGAAACACTACGTGAGGAGGTAGAACTAGTACAGGGGATTTATCCTGAATTTGACAAAAATACTTATTTGAATGGCAACCTTCAACCTGTATTTTTTGGTTCTGCACTTAACAATTTTGGCGTACGTGAATTGTTAGATTGTTTTATAGATATTGCTCCACCACCCCGACCAAAAGCCAGTGAAGAACGTCTTGTAAAACCCGATGAATCTAAATTTTCTGGATTTGTTTTTAAAATTCATGCCAATATGGACCCCAAGCACCGCGACCGATTGGCTTTTATAAAAATTGTATCTGGTGAGTTTAAACGTAATACCCCCTACCTCCATGTGCGCCATAACAAAAAATTAAAATTTTCGAGTCCTAATGCGTTCTTTGCAGAAAAAAAAGAAATTGTGGACATCTCCTACCCTGGTGATATTGTAGGGTTACACGATACAGGAAATTTTAAAATTGGTGATACTCTTACGGAGGGTGAAATATTAAATTATAAAGGTATTCCTAGTTTTTCTCCAGAACATTTTAGATACATCAACAATGCAGACCCTTTAAAATCGAAACAACTTTTTAAAGGCATTGACCAACTCATGGATGAAGGTGTTGCACAGCTTTTTACTCTAGACCTCAATGGTCGAAAAGTGATTGGTACGGTTGGGGCACTTCAATATGAAGTGATACAGTACCGCTTAGAACACGAATATGGTGCCAAATGTAGCTATGAAAACCTAAATGTCCACAAAGCCGCCTGGGTAGAACCCCAAGACGAAAAAAACGAAGAATTTAAAGAGTTTAAACGTGTCAAACAACGCTTTTTGGCAAAGGATAAACAAGATCAATTGGTATTTTTGGCCGATTCTAAATTCTCTTTACAAATGACAGAACAAAAATACCCCTCCATTAAATTTCATTTGACCTCGGAGTTTTAAAAGATTTCAATAAAAAATCTCATTGAAGAGTTTTTTTCTATATTTGAATAATTACAAACCCAAATTAAAAGCATTATGAACTACCACTCTAGACCAAGATATGTTGGAATTTCTCTAATTGTTGGACTCTTTCTACTGGGATTCTTTATTTTTAAAGGACTGAAAACATTTAGCGACAAAGACCGTGTGGTAAAAGTAAAAGGATTAGCAGAAATGTATATGACTGCTGAGTCAGCTCAAATCAAAATAATTTTTTCACACTCTGGGGACATTTTAAATAATGTCATTCAAAAAACAGAGAAAAAAAAACGTGGAATTCTAAATTACCTACAAAAAAGTGGATTTCAAAACAATGAAATTGTGTTATTTGATCCTACAGTCTCTGATAGAGAAAGCTACTACACTGAAGAATGGGAAAATGGAAAAAAAGTAAGGGTAAAAGCTGATAGATTTACTTATGGACAAAGAATTGATATTATAATACAAGACGTTGAACATGCAGAAAAAAAATCTTCAAAACTTAAATTAGACTTAGTACAATCTGGGTTAACAGCAAATATTAGTACCAATTATAAATTTCCTAAATTAAATTCAATAAAACCTCAACTTATTGCGGAAAGCACAAAAAATGCACGTGTTGCAGGAGAACAATTCGCAAATGATTCTCAAGCAAAATTAGGGAAGATAAAAACAGCGACTCAAGGACAAATATCTATTGTTGGACAGTATTCTTATGGAGAAACAGAATCTTACCAGCCTTTTGTACAAAAAGCTAGAGTTGTTAGTACTATTGTATTCTTTTTGGAATAAAATATAAAAAAAATCCCACATTAACGTGGGATTTTTTTATTATGCCTGACCAGTTGGTCCAAAATTTAGAGGTACTGGCGGCTTATCGTAGTCTTTAATTTCGCCATGGGCTTGTTCAAAGCGTTTGACATTGTCTTGCAAGGCCTTAGAAAGTCGTTTGGCATGTTGTGGCGTCAAGATAATTCTTGACTTCACTTTGCTTTTCGGAATTCCTGGCATAATATTGACAAAGTCAACCACGAACTCAGAAACAGAATGGTTAATAATCGCTAAATTAGAATAGGTGCCTTCGGCAACTGATGCATCCAACTCAATGTTTATTTGGCCTTTTTGTTTATTCTCTGAATCGCTCATAACTTATATATTAAACTCTTTTTTTTCTTCTTTGGCTTTCATCAAAGACTCCAGTTCTTCACTAGATCCAACAATCATATTGTCGTAGGCTCGAAGTCCTGTTCCTGCTGGAATACGATGACCAACAATTACATTTTCTTTAAGTCCTTCTAATGAGTCAACTTTTCCACTTACAGCGGCTTCGTTCAGTACTTTTGTAGTTTCCTGGAACGATGCAGCAGAGATAAATGACTTGGTTTGAAGTGAAGCACGAGTAATACCTTGTAAAATTGGCGTTGCCGTCGCTGGATGTGCATCGCGTGCAGAAACAAGTGCTTTGTCTTCACGTTTCAAAATTGAGTTTTCATCTCTAAGTTCACGAGCTGTAACAATTTGTCCCGCTTTTAGCGTTGCAGAATCACCAGCATCTTCTATGACTTTTTTTCCAAAGATATCATCGTTTTCATCAATGAAATCTGACTTGTGCACCAATTGATTTTCTAAGAAAATAGTATCTCCAGAATCTTCAATTCGTACTTTTCTCATCATCTGACGTACAACCACCTCAAAGTGCTTGTCATTAATCTTCACCCCTTGCAGGCGGTATACCTCTTGAACTTCATTCACTAAGTATTGTTGTACAGCAGATGGGCCTTTTATATTAAGGATATCGTTTGGCGTTACTGATCCATCAGAAAGTGGCATACCGGCTTTTACAAAGTCGTTTTCTTGTACCAAAATCTGATTTGAAAGTTTAACCAAATATTTCTTAATATCTCCAATTTTGGATTCAATGATGATTTCTCGATTACCTCTTTTGATTTTTCCAAAAGAAACCACACCGTCAATTTCGCTCACTACCGCTGGGTTAGATGGGTTACGTGCTTCGAATAATTCGGTTACACGTGGAAGACCACCTGTAATATCACCTGCTTTGGAAGATTTACGTGGAATTTTAACAAGAATTTTACCAATGTTAATTTCCTCGTTGTCTTCAACCATCAAGTGTGCTCCAACAGGCAAGTTATATGAGCGAATCACACCACCTTTTCCATCTTCAATATGAAGGGTAGGAATGAGCTTTTTGTTTCTAGATTCAGAAATTACTTTTTCTTGGAATCCAGTTTGTTCGTCAATTTCTACTTGGTACGTCACCCCTTGTTCAATATTTTCAAAACGTACTTTCCCCGAAAATTCAGAAATAATTACACCATTGTATGGATCCCACTGACAAACAACAGTTCCTTTTTTAAGTTTTTGTCCATTTTTAACAAAAATAGAAGAACCGTAAGGGATATTGTTTGTACTGAGTACAATTCCTGTTTTCTTGTCTACTAATTTGATTTCGGAAGTTCTAGAAATTACGATATCAATATCATTGCCTTCGGTGTCTTTACCTTTAACAGTTTTTAAATCTTCAATCTCTGCAACACCATCAAACTTAACCGCAAGATTATTTTCTTCAGAAATATTACCTGCAATTCCACCTACGTGGAACGTACGAAGTGTTAACTGTGTTCCTGGCTCTCCAATAGACTGTGCAGCAACAACACCAACGGCTTCACCCTTTTGTACCATTTTACCAGTTGCAAGGTTTCTTCCGTAACATTTTGCACATATTCCTGTTTTTGCTTCACAGGTCAGTGCAGAACGAACTTCAATAGATTCAATTGGTGAATTCTCTATTTTCTTAGCAACTGCCTCGCCAATATGTTCTCCAGCTCCAACAAGAAGTTCTTCTGTAAGTGGGTCATACACATCATCTAATGATGTACGTCCAACAATACGTTCTTCAAGTTTTTCTACAACTTCCTCGTTTTTCTTAAGAGGTTTCACTGTTATACCACGCAATGTTCCACAGTCATCTGAATTTACAATAACATCTTGAGAAACATCTACAAGTCGACGTGTAAGATACCCTGCATCGGCAGTTTTAAGAGCTGTATCGGCAAGACCTTTTCGTGCACCGTGAGTAGAAATAAAATATTCTAAAATTGAAAGTCCTTCCTTAAAATTAGAAAGAATAGGATTTTCAATAATTTCTCCACCACCTGCATTTGATTTTTTTGGCTTAGCCATCAATCCTCGCATTCCTGTTAGCTGACGAATTTGTTCTTTTGATCCACGAGCTCCAGAATCAAGCATCATAAACACTGAGTTGAACCCTTGCTGATCTTCACGGATACGTTTCATAGAAAGCTCTGTAAGTTCTGCATTTGTTGATGTCCAAATATCAATTACCTGATTGTAACGCTCATTATTTGTAATCAATCCCATGTTATAGTTCGCCATAATACCATCAACTTGTTTATTTGCTGAATCGATCATTGCATGCTTTTCTTGTGGGATAATGATATCTCCTAAACTGAAAGATAATCCACCCTTGAAAGCAAAATTATATCCCAATGATTTGATTTCATCTAGGAAAGCAGCCGTTTCAGGAACAGAAGTAGCTTTCAAAATACCATGTATAATATCTCGAAGTGATTTTTTAGTCAATACTTCATTGATGTATCCCGCAGCAGCTGGAACTTTTTCGTTGAAAAGTACACGGCCTACTGTTGTTTCTATAATTTGAGTTGCGAGTTCACCATCGGCATTAAAATCTTGCGTACGTACACGAATTTGTGCATTCAAATCAACGCGCTTTTCATTGTAAGCAATAATCACTTCTTCTGGCGAGTAGAATGTTAATCCTTCTCCAATGATTTTCACTTCTTTAGTTGATTTACGCAACTTCGTCATATAGTACAATCCAAGTACCATATCCTGAGATGGTACCGTTACTGGAGAACCATTTGCTGGATTTAGAATATTATGTGAGGCAAGCATCAACAGTTGAGCTTCCAAAATAGCTTCTGGTCCAAGAGGCAAGTGTACTGCCATCTGATCACCGTCAAAATCGGCATTAAAAGCTGTACACACTAGGGGGTGCAATTGAATAGCTTTTCCTTCAATTAATTTTGGCTGGAAGGCTTGAATACCCAAACGGTGTAGCGTTGGCGCACGGTTGAGGAGTACTGGATGTCCTTTCAAAACATTTTCCAAAATATCCCAAACCACTGGCTCTTTTTTGTCTATAATTTTCTTTGCAGATTTTACTGTTTTTACAATCCCTCTTTCAATCAATTTTCTGATAATGAATGGTTTGTATAATTCAGCAGCCATATTTTTTGGCAATCCACATTCAAATAATTTTAATTCTGGTCCAACAACGATTACAGAACGCGCAGAATAGTCAACACGTTTTCCAAGTAAGTTCTGACGGAAACGACCTTGTTTTCCTTTCAATGAATCTGAAAGTGACTTTAGAGGTCTATTAGAATCTGTTTTTACAGCAGAAGACTTACGAGTGTTATCGAAAAGTGAGTCTACAGACTCTTGCAGCATACGCTTTTCATTTCTTAAAATTACTTCTGGCGCTTTTATTTCGACCAAACGCTTTAAACGGTTATTTCTAATGATAACACGGCGATATAAATCATTCAAATCTGAAGTCGCAAAACGACCACCATCTAGTGGTACTAAAGGACGTAATTCTGGTGGAATGACAGGAATGGCTTTCATTATCATCCACTCTGGCTTATTTTCACGATTTTGATTGCCATCCTTAAGCGCTTCTACAACTTGTAGACGCTTTAATGCTTCTGTTTTACGTTGTTTTGAAGTTTCTGTATTTGCTTTGTGACGCAATTCAAACGATAGTTCCTCCAAATTGATGCGTGACAATAATTCAATCAAACATTCTGCACCCATCTTGGCAATGAATTTGTTTGGATCAGAATCTTCTAAATATTGATTTTCTTGTGGAAGTGCCTCAGCAATGTTCAAATACTCTTCTTCTGTTAAGAAATCCATTTTTTTTACGGGCTCACCTTCTTCATTTACAGCATTACCAGGTTGAATCACCACATAACGCTCGTAGTAAATAATCATATCTAGTTTTTTGGACGGTAGTCCAAGAAGGTAACCTATTTTATTTGGTAATGAACGGAAGTACCAAATGTGTGCTACAGGAACTACCAAATTGATATGTCCAACACGCTCACGACGTACTTTCTTCTCTGTTACCTCTACTCCACAACGATCACAAATGATGCCTTTGTAACGAATACGCTTATATTTTCCACAAGCACATTCGTAATCCTTTACAGGACCAAAAATACGCTCACAAAACAAACCGTCACGCTCTGGCTTATGAGTTCTATAGTTGATTGTTTCTGGTTTAAGAACTTCACCTCTTGAGTCTGCTAAAATAGACTCTGGAGAAGCTAAACCTATAGAAATTTTATTAAACTTTTTTTGTGCTGTATTATCTTGCTTTCTTGCCATTTTCTTATGGTATATGATAATGTTTTTATTCCTCTAATCTGATGTCTAATCCTAATCCTTTCAATTCGTGCATGAGTACGTTGAATGATTCTGGCAAACCTGGTTCTGGCATTGGTTCACCTTTTACGATTGCTTCGTAAGTTTTGGCTCTACCAACAACATCATCAGATTTTACAGTAAGGATTTCTCTTAGCGTACTTGAAGCACCGTATGCTTCCAACGCCCATACTTCCATTTCTCCAAAACGCTGACCACCAAATTGCGCTTTACCACCAAGAGGTTGCTGTGTTATTAGAGAATAAGGTCCAATAGAACGTGCGTGCATCTTGTCATCTACCATATGCCCTAATTTAAGCATATAGATGACACCAACCGTTGCAGGTTGATCAAAGCGATCACCAGTTCCCCCATCATATAGGTAAGTATGTCCAAACTGTGGAATACCTGCCTCGTCTGTAAGTTCATTTATTTGATCTAGTGTTGCACCATCAAAAATTGGTGTTGCAAATGTTCGACCAAGGTTTTTACCTGCCCATCCAAGAACAGTTTCATAAATCTGTCCAATGTTCATTCGAGATGGCACCCCTAGTGGATTCAAAACAATATCTACTGGTGTCCCATCCTCCAAGAATGGCATATCTTCTTGACGTACAATTCTGGCAACAATACCTTTGTTTCCGTGACGCCCTGCCATTTTATCACCAACTTTAAGTTTACGCTTCTTAGCAATGTAAACTTTCGCTAGTTTAATAATCCCTGCTGGAAGTTCGTCTCCAACAGAAATTGTAAATTTCTCGCGACGCAAAGAACCTTGAAGGTCATTTTCCTTAATCTTGTAGTTATGAATTAAATCTTTTACTAGTTTATTCAATTCGGCATCTGTGGTCCACTTTCCTCCTACAAGGTGAGCATAATCATCAACCACATTAAGCATTTTGAGTGTGAACTTTTTCCCTTTTGGAAAAACTTCTTCTCCTAGATCATTATAAATTCCTTGTGCTGTTTTTCCTCCTACTATAGAAAACAGTTTTTGAACTAAAACAGATTTTAATTCTTCAAATTTAATATCGTATGCATCTTCAAGCTTTGCAATATCCTCTTTGTCTTGAGCACGCTTACGCTTATCTTTTACGGCTCTAGAGAATAATTTTTTCTCAATAACAACACCATGTAAAGAAGGTGACGCTTTTAATGAAGCATCTTTTACATCGCCTGCTTTATCACCAAAAATTGCTCTAAGAAGTTTCTCTTCTGGAGTTGGATCTGATTCTCCTTTTGGAGTAATTTTTCCAATTAGAATATCGCCTGGTTTTATTTCTGCACCAATACGAATCATTCCATTTTCATCCAAATCTTTTGTCGCTTCTTCAGAAACATTAGGGATATCATTGGTGAGCTCTTCATTTCCTAATTTAGTGTCACGAACATCTAGTGAATATTCATCAATATGAATTGAAGTAAAGATATCATCGCGAACTACTTTTTCAGAAATTACAATCGCATCCTCAAAGTTATAACCTTTCCATGGCATAAACGCTACTTTCATATTGCGTCCAAGAGCAAGCTCTCCGTTTTGAGTAGCATATCCTTCACAAAGAACTTGTCCTTTTGAGACTTTATCGCCTTTTTGAACAATGGCTTTGAGATTTACTGATGTTCCTTGATTTGTTTTTCTAAACTTAGTTAATGGATATGTAAAGGTATCTGAATCAAAACTAACTAAGTTTTCATTTTCAGTTCTGTTGTATTTTATTACAATTTTATCTGCATCAACATACTCTACAACTCCGTCGGCTTGTGCATTTACAAGTACTCTGGAATCTGAAGCCACTTGACGCTCCAAACCAGTTCCTACAATAGGAGCTTCTGGACGAAGTAGTGGTACAGCCTGACGCATCATGTTTGATCCCATTAAAGCACGGTTTGCATCATCGTGTTCTAAAAATGGAATAAGTGAAGCCGATATAGATGAAATTTGATTCGGTGCAACATCGGTATAATCTACTTTTGCTGGGTCTATCACTGGAAAATCACCCTCTTGACGGGCAATAACTTTATCCATTGTGATTTTACCATCTTTATCAACAGGGATACTCGCTTGAGCAATTAATTTCTCTTCTTCCTCCTCAGCACTCAAATAAATTGGATCTCCTTTGATATCAACAACTGCATTTTCTACTTTTCTGTATGGTGTTTCAATGAAGCCCATAGAATTCACTTTGGCATAAACAGAAAGTGAAGAAATCAATCCAATGTTTGGTCCTTCTGGAGTTTCAATTGGACATAATCTTCCGTAATGTGTATAATGTACATCTCGAACCTCAAATCCGGCACGTTCTCTTGAAAGTCCACCAGGTCCAAGAGCCGATAAACGACGCTTGTGTGTTATTTCTGCTAATGGATTGGTTTGATCCATAAACTGAGATAGCTGGTTGGTTCCAAAAAAAGAATTGATTACCGATGATAGTGTCTTAGCATTAATCAAATCAATTGGAGTAAAGACTTCATTGTCTCGAACATTCATTCGTTCACGAATAGTACGAGCCATACGTGCCAATCCTACACCAAATTGCGAAGATAATTGTTCTCCAACGGTTCTTACACGTCTATTTGAAAGGTGATCGATATCATCAATTTCTGCTTTTGAGTTAATTAACTCAATGAGATATTTGATGATAGTAATGATATCTACTTTAGTCAAGACTTGCTTGTCCATTCCAATATCTAAGTTCAATTTTTTATTCATTCTGTAACGTCCAACTTCACCTAAGTTGTAGCGCTGGTCGCTAAAGAATAATTTATCAATAATTCCACGAGCAGTTTCCTCATCTGGCGGCTCGGCATTACGCAACTGACGGTAGATGTGCTCCACCGCTTCTTTTTCAGAGTTTGTTGGATCTTTCTGAAGTGTATTGTGAATGATAGCATAATCACCTTGTTGTGAGCTTTCTTTGTGAAGCAAAATTGTTTTTGTTCCAGACTCTAGTATCTCCAAAGAGTTTTCTTTATCAATAATTGTATCTCTATCCAATACAATTTCGTTTCTTTCTATAGAAACAACTTCTCCTGTGTCTTCATCAACAAAATCCTCGTGCCATGTGTTTAGAACACGTGCCGCTAATTTTCTTCCAATAACTTTCTTAAGACCTGACTTTGAAACTTTTACTTCTTCAGCTAAGTCAAAAATTTCAAGAATATCTTTATCTCTTTCAAAACCAATGGCTCTAAAAAGTGTGGTTACAGGTAATTTTTTCTTACGATCAATATATGCATACATGACACTATTGATGTCTGTTGCAAATTCAATCCATGATCCCTTAAATGGGATCACACGTGCTGAGTATAATTTTGTTCCATTAGCATGAAAAGATTGTCCGAAGAATACACCAGGTGATCTGTGTAGCTGAGATACAACAACACGTTCTGCACCATTGATACAAAATGTACCGCTAGGAGTCATGTAAGGAATTGTACCAAGATATACATCTTGTACTATGGTTTCAAAATCCTCGTGCTCTGGATCAGTACAATACAGTTTTAGACGGGCTTTTAGAGGAACAGAATACGTTAGGCCTCTTTCGATACATTCTTCAATAGAGTATCGTGGAGGATCTACGAAATAGTCTAAAAATTCTAAAACAAATTGGTTACGGGTATCTGTAATGGGGAAGTTTTCCATGAAGGTGTTGAATAACCCTTCATTGGCTCTTTCATCTGATTTTGTTTCTAACTGGAAAAAATCCTGGAAGGATTTTATCTGAATATCTAGAAAATCTGGATATTCTGTTCTATTTACTATAGACGAGAAATTTAATCTTTCAGCTTTTTTTGCTAACATCGACGGACGAATTATTGATTAAAAAAATAATTTTTGGTGCATATATCTTTATACGCAAAAGGGTTTAGGTCATAGAGCAACATACTCTAGGACCTAAACCGTAATGTTTGGGTAAGGTAAGCTTACTTAAGCTCAACCTCAGCTCCAGCCTCTTCTAAAGAATTTTTAAGCCCTTCAGCTTCGTCTTTAGAGACACCTTCTTTGATAGCACTTGGTGCATCATCAACAAGACCTTTAGCTTCTTTTAAGCCAAGACCTGTAAGTTCTTTAACTAATTTAACAACAGCAAGTTTAGAACCTCCAGCTGCTTTAAGTATTACATCAAATTCTGTTTGCTCTTCTGCGGCGTCACCACCAGCAGCAGCTCCTCCAGCAGCAACTGCAACTGCAGCAGCAGCAGGCTCAATGCCATACTCATCTTTTAATATTGTAGCAAGCTCGTTTACTTC
>CBFIIL010000016.1:0-34778 GCA_965662485.1 Flavobacteriaceae bacterium
TCTCCAATGAAAAAGGTGTTTATATAGGGACGTCTTATGGTATTTTTGTTATAGATGAAACTTATAATCTCAAACTCTTTAACGCTAAAATCGCCATCTTCCATAATTCTAAATACTGTAAATAGTATCATTATACGAACGCAACTAAACCTGAAAGTCTAACTGTTGCTATATACTCTTCTGGCTGAAGATTTAAATATTTGGTTTGTAAGAATTCAAAAAAGACGTTAAACTGTTCCAGGCGTTTTTATTTTAAAGGATATTCAAAGCTACAATGGCTTATATATACTAAAAAACGTTTTGGGAGTTTTATCTGCAATTTATTGTTAATGTTTCAAGTTTAACATTTCCAAATCTTCCCCAAAATAGTTCGCCTTTACTCCCTTTGGCTCCACAATATAACCCGCAACTGCTAAAGTTACGGGTTTTCATTTTTACAAAACATTCCCAAAGCAACTTCTCCCAAAGACAAATGAAATAAGCAATATTGCTTCAATTAATGAACAAATTGTTGATGTGTTTTCAGATTCGGCTTCAGAATATTATATAATACTTAATAAGCTGCTCGTGTTGCACATCTAAGCTATAACCTTCAGCCTGCTCATCCGTACTTACCCGCCATTGTGCCCTAAAATAAAATTTATTTTAGGGTAAATTTTTTTGAACAGATTCTAAACATCATAATAAATCAAGAGGACTTTTTACTTTTGAAATGGTAGTACTCGCAACTTAGGTATTTAGCATAGTTGTACGCAAGCTGAAAAAACAGCCGCACAAAAGCAAATAGTGCTACGCACACATTGAACCAAAGTTTTAGAAAATTAATATTATTCAATACTTGCGCCAAACTAAAAAAGTACTAGATAATACAAATAAATCATTAGGTTTGCTTAAATATGCATTGAAAACTATGAAGAAACTTCTACTCACCCTTGTTATTCTTATATCTGTATCAGCAAATGCGCAAAATACAATGGGAACAATATCTTTCTCAAATGATATTTACGATGGATATACGCTGTTCACAACACATACAAATACATATATTATTGACAACTGCGGGAGAACGATAAATACTTGGGAATCCGATTATTTACCTGGAAACTCTGTGTACCTTTTGCCAAATGGCAATTTGTTGAGAGCAGGAAGATCGCTAACAGATTCAAGTAATGTTAATTTACCAGGTGGAGGTGGAATTGTAGAACTTTATGATTGGGAAGGAAATCTAATTTGGTCATGGTTTGATGATGATCAGAACTCAAGACAACATCATGATGTGTTCCCAATGCCCAATGGTAACATCTTAGTACTGTCAGCAACTATTATTGGTGAAGCTGACGCCATTGCAGCAGGCAGAGACCCAAATTTAATAGATAGTTCAGGTGAGCTATATAATGAAAGAATTTATGAGGTTGAACCCACAGGAACAAATGGAGGCAACATAGTCTGGGAGTGGAATATTAAAGATCATCTAATTCAAGATTTTGACATTACGAAGCACAACTTTGGGGTTGTTAGTGAAAACCAAGGAAAATTAGATGTGAATTTTCTTGGTGGATTTGCTACCAGTAATAACTGGTTACACATAAATTCTATACAGTACGACGAGGAATTTGATCAAATTGTCATTAGTTCAAGAAGAATGAGTGAGATTTGGGTAATTGATCATAACACCACAACAGCACAGGCTGCAGGTCCTGCTGGAGATTTTCTATATAGATGGGGAAATCCCCAATCTTATAACCAAGGTACAGAAGCAGACAGAAAACTTTATGGTCAGCATACTGCTTATCTTATCCCATCAGGTTTACCTAACGGACGTAAAATAATGCTCTATAATAATGGGATAGATCGAAGTCCTTCATACTCCGAAGTTTTTATTATAAACCCACCTGTAGATAGTAATGGAAATTATTCATATACCTCAAATACTGCGTTTGCTCCGAACACTACCTTTTTTAAATTTCCAGAAACTGCACCAACAGTAAATTCTGAACTTTATTCAGCTATAGTAAGTAGTGCACGACAATTACCTAATGGTAATATCCTTGTTTGCCAAGGTAGAGCTGCCTATTTTTTTGAAATAGACCCAAGTAACAATAACAATATTGTTTGGGAATACATATCACCCATAAACAATAGCGACGGGACAATTTATAGTCAAGGACAAACACCAGTGAATAATTTCGCGTTCAGAGCAACAAAGTATAGCAAATCTTACAGCGCATTTGATGGTAAAGATTTAACCCCTAATGACCCAATAGAAGCTAATTTTAACATTAACGATTGTCTAAATACATTGAGTGATGACGGTTTTGAAATTTCAAGTATTTCAATATCACCAAATCCAACTCGTGATATTCTAAATATAAATTCAGTATCTACAATTGATAAGGTTGAAATCTATAATGTTACGGGAAATAAAGTCTCTGAGTATTTCAATACGAATACAATTGATGTATCCAACTTAATGCAAGGTATATATTTCTTAAAAATTTATGGTCAAGGTGACATTGCCAGCCAAAAGATTATCAAGCAATAGTATTGAATTTGAATTCGCTTAATTGGAAAAATTTGGGTGTTCCGTCATGCCCATATGAAAATTTATTTTTCTTTACATTTCTTCACTTTCAAAATATTCAAATGTTTGTCCATCCTGAAGAACGTCAATAAATAACAACATTACATAGCACCTCGACTTTTAATTCTAACTTTCTATTTACTGCCTGGAGAAAATGAGGATTACATTTTGTTTAATTCACTCAAATCTTTCCCAAAATAGTTCGACTTTGCTCCCTTTAGCTCCACCCTAAAACCCTTTCTTTTGAGAGGGTTTTTTTATGATCTAAACTAGTTGTGAAAAGCCCATAAAAGCAATCACAGGTCTTAGATATAACCTCCTCAAATATAGTAACCGCTTGGCACTAACATGACTCTCTTGCTTTTCCCAACACGCTTTGTTCCAAAGCTACTATGCTACAGATATATTTTTTATGGACCAAAAATTGAAATAAAATTTAATATATTTGAGAAAACCAATTTAACTAAATGAAAAAACTACTCTTACTCTCCGCCATTCTCATCTTCGCTTGTTCAAGTAATGATAATTCAGAAGAGACTAATTTACCAGCACCGTATTATTCGATTGAAGGTAAATGGCTAATAGAAGGGACTATTCCAGCAGGCAATACAATGTATCTCTATGAAGATGGAGTGCGTTATACTTACTATTGTGTAGAAAGTGACTGTAATGCATTATATAACTCATATGAAGCTAATGATGGAAATCATTTACCAACAACCAATCCTTACACATTTGAAAATAATGTTCTGACTGTTGATTTACATTTTGGCAGTGAATTAGTAACTCCTGTTGCTTTTGAATGTGATGGTGGTGAAGCATATTTTGAAACGCCTGAATATAGTTTATTCAGATTAAATTCTAACTGCAACTAAACCATAGGCATATCTTCCTCTTTTAATTCTGCTATTTCTAATCCTCTTAATTAGCTTATAATTTTTGTTGTTTATATTATTGGTTTTATTTTGCAAGTAAATTTCCATATATTTGGAATGAATCAAAATTAAACTATACATTATGAAAATTAAAACAGGTTGTGTGGGGTTTCATGTGGCGTATAAAGTGCCAAATAATGACACCGAAAGAATGGAAGCATTTCTAAACACACATGAATCATTTATGCGTGAAACACATCATATCGATGGGGGTGTAGAGCCTATTATTCTTTGTTATGCCGTAATGAAAAGTCCAGAGTTCAACAATCCACTAGATCCAACCAGTGGAGAAACGGGTCATACACTATATGGAATTACAGAAATATATAATGGCCCCGAAGGCGCTCAAGCGCATATGCAACTAGGACAACAAAGAGCAGAAATGTTTACAGAGCTTATAAACTTGACTGGGCAATATTGTGTCAGTGGAATATTAGGAGCTCCTGTTGTTCGATCTATGTAAAAAATAAATTAAAACCAATTTTAAATAAAATGAAAAATACAATTAAACTAATTATACTTGCTTTACTTATCATAAGCTGTACAGAAAAAACCAAATATCCTATTGATGATCAACCAATGTCTGGATATATGTTAGATGAAGACAAATACACAGAGCTTGTAGGAAAATTCATGAAAGCCTATAGAGATAATAATATGGAAGATGCAAAAGATATTTTCACAGAGGATGCTACTTATGCTGTTAATAGTACAGAAATGAGTGTTGCTGAATTTATGGCAGCTTTTAGCACAGGTCACGATTATTTTGACAATATTTCACACAATGATGTTTATACTGCTACGATGTATTATAATGATGGGAAAATCTTTACCAATGTTTGGTACAACTGGAGTGGCGTTGTCAAAAATACGGGTGAAACATTAAATGAAATGGGGTATGCCTGGTTCAGGTGGGAAGACGGAAAAGTAGTTCAGGCATACAATGCTTTTGACCCAACAGCATACAATGCTGCTGTTATTGCTCAAATGGAAACTGAATGATGCTTATTAAAAATTTAACATCAATGAAAATGATGTAAGGCATAAAAAAACCCACTCAGATGAGTGGGTTTTTTAATTGTTTTCGGAAAACTTATTATGCTTTCTTCACAAATGGAAGACCTGTTTTTTCATTTTCAACAATCTTTTTCCCTGCAGGAAGATCACATGAGTTTGAACGCTCATCTTTTGCGAAATAATAAATTGTTTGGTTTCTTCCACCTTTCAAGACAACGTCTTTAGTGTGCAAATAATACGTTTTTCCTTTGCTATTTTTGAATGAATATCCCATAATATAATTTTATTTTAGTCCAAATTACAAAAATTACTTCGGTAATACCAAAAAAATTATCAGATAAATAGCATTTTTTTTAAGAAGTAGAGCTAATTGTTAATAAAATCCAATGTTTCTGAAAAAACAAGCTCCAAATCTCGTGGCATTTTTGGGTTTTCCCACGGATGTTTGGCTCCAAAAACATGGTTTCCGTCTGGTATTTTATAAATGACACTTGTTTGGCTCCATAAATTTAATTGAGTTGCTTCAAAAAAAGACACAGCAGTATCTGATTCTCCATGAACAATTAAATGTGGTATACTAATTTTTGTGGCAGCATTTTCTATACTTAATCGATTTTCATTAGCTATAAAATCTTGATAAAACTGATAGTTGTGTGGCATTTTTTGTTTTGTTCGACTGTTTTCAATAAAATACACCCCTTTTTCCTGCCAGATTTCTAGTGCCTCCCCTTTTGGAAATCTTAATTTATAATCACTTACTCCTGCTAGGGTGATTAGTTTTTTTACTCTAGAATCTTCTGATGTTTTAATTGTAACAATCCCTCCACCTCTACTGTGACCCATTAAAATAAGAGTTTCAACATCTAATGCTATGTGATTTTTATAGCTATTAAAAACCATTTCAATAATACAATCTAGATCATCAAGCTCTCTAGAATAGTTATTTTCTGCAAAAGCAGCCAAATCTGGAAAATCTATGGGCTGAGTCACAGTTCCTCCGTTATAAGAAAAATTAAATTTTAAAAAAGCAATACCTTGTGAGGCAAAAGCTTCTGCCAATAAATTCCATGCGCCCCAATCTTTAAACCCTTTATATCCGTGGCAAAAAATAATCAGTGGCGCTTTTTGTATAGCATCATTATAAAACAAATCATATAAAATCGAACGGGTTTTTGCTCTTTTAATTTCTTTATTTAATGTCTTTACAATCATATTTCTTTTTCAATAAATGGCACTTCTGAATCAAACAATTTATATAATAAATTTATTAACTCATTTTCAAAAGCTTGTAAAATCTCTGACGTGATATATTGTTGCTTGGAAGCTCCCGAACCTGGTTTATTCTTTTTGGTAAAATTTAAAACCCCTCCTCTTAAATTTTTAAATGATAAAATCCCTGCCACCATTGGTCCATCAAAAGGTTGTGTTTTACTTAAAATATAGGCATACATCAAAACCTGAAAGCTTTTGTTATGTTTCTTGTAATCCTTTGTGATATGACCCCAGTCAACCAAATTCAAATCTACTTGCGAAACTTTTGAAGTCTTATAATCAATAATGCGCTGAGTCCCATTACAAATATCAATACGATCGACATTCCCTTTTAATTTTATTGGAAATTCAAACTCAGAATATTGAAAATCAAATTCCACAGTTTCCTCAATAGATTGAATTAGGACTTCGTTACCGTCTTTTATAAACTGAATTTCTTCATCTATAAAATTATGAATATACCGTTTTGCAATTTCAAGACTTATAAAGTTTTTGCCCTTGGAAAGGTCTCCTTTCTTATATAGTTTTTTAAAATAATGATATACTGTGTCTTGAATTTTTGGTTTAAGGGTTTCAAGTTTAGAAACCTCTAATTTATGACCAACAAAATTGGAGTAAAATTCTTTTAAAGTCAAATGAATCACGCTCCCAAAAGTACTGGCCTCTATGGTTTCTTCTAATTCATTGGGTTGTTCTATCCCAAGAATCTTGTAATTATAAAAATCAATAGGGTTTCTTATGTATTGCCCAAGCGATGATGGAGAAAAACCCTCTACTGCAATAGATTTTAATTGCTCTATAATTTGTGGCGTTTTTATAACTTCTTGCAGTTTTAAATTTTGCATTGAAATTTTTGGAACAACAACATGATGTGTAAGGTTGTGAAGCCCTTCAAATTGTAGCTGCGCAAGAAATCGACTTGGCTCACCTCCATTCAATACGTCTGGTTCTGTGTTGTAAATAAGATGAATATTTCTAGCGCGCTGTAAAAGTCGGTAGAAATGATACGTATATATTGCATCCTTTTCTTTATATGTTGGCAAGTGGTTTTCTATCTTTACATCAAAAGGTATAAAAGAGTTTTGTGTTTTCCCTGCAGGGATAATGCCTTCGTTTACAGAAACTAAAATAACCGTTTCAAAATCTAAAACACGAGATTCCAACATCCCCATAATTTGCAGCCCTTTGAGTGGCTCTCCTCTAAAGTCTAAAGTTTCTTTATTCAACAATTCTCGATACAAACCATGAAGCGTCTTTATAGAATTGATATAGGAATAAGTTGCATCTAAATGTTCAATCTGATTGAACAATTCTAAGAATCTTAGTAAATATTCTTTAGGTAAAAACTGTTCCTCTTTTTGTATTTCGTAAGATTTCTTAAGCTCAAAAATTAAAGTTTTAAATTGTTTTAAAGCGTATTTAGGTTGGTTATTCCAAGGCTCAAAAATAAGCTTAAGCTTTGACTCTAATTTAGGAGCAAAACCAATTAATTGACTCAATGTAACTAGCGTATAGTTTTGATGCTTAATGGTCTTAAAAACACTATTGAGTTCAACAGTATGATTTCTAAAAAATGGTGCAATGAATGGGTGTGATAAAAGCCCTATTACATCTTTATGATTATAAGTCGTAGTGGACATACTATGAAGTTGAAACCATTGTTCAACAAATGACGCAAATGGAATCTGGCGTAGTGGCAAGCCCATTGTAACATTAATATTTTCAATTTGTTTTGGAATCGAATTTAAAATTGGTAATAGCAGGGACTCATCTGCTAGGACTAAAGCGGTATTTTCAAGAGCATTTTTTTCATATAAATCGTCTAAAAGCTCTCCAATATATTTTACCTGGCTTATGTTTTTTGGGGCACCGGTAATATGGATTTTTTTGTCACTTTGATAATCTTTTGTAGACCAATTAAATTTGTGTGTTTTAAAAAACCGCCATTCCTTTTTGTATTGCCGTATAAAATGCCCCGCATCATGAATAGGGCTGTCTAAAAAAACGTGGTCTATATCCCAATAAATTTGTGCGCACTGTTGTTGTAATAATTCTTGAATAATGATAGATTCTGAAGAATTAAGGGCGTTAAAACCTAAAAACACATGTTCCCCTCGACTCGTATTTTGAATATAATCTTCTAGGTTTTTTACAGCAGCTCTGTACATTAAGCCCTGATATCCAACACCTTTGTTTATCAATTGTTGGTTGAGGCTTAAATAATACTCTTTTATTTGTTGCCAAAAATATAAGTACCCTTTTATCATTTTGGTTGGATTTGGATCCAAAGACCAATGGTTCATTTTTTGAACTTCACTGATATAATCAAATATTTTTGGTGGAGATACTAAGTATCTATCAATTTCATTAAAATCTTGAACTACAATAGTAGCCCATTTAGAAAATTGATCAAACGGCTCTACTTTGTCCTTTGGGGTAAGGTTTTTATAAACACTATAAAATTCGAAAAGTAGCTCTATTGAACTTATTTTTCTTAACTGAGATAGCTCTTCAATAAAGGATTCAATAGAACATATTTCTGGCAAGAAACTAGCCTTATCAATATAATTTGATAACTCTTGTTTCAAAAATAGACCTGCGCGTTTGTTTGGAAGTATAAAAGTTAATCTTGAGAAATCTTTCTCTTGATTTTTTAGTTCTTTAAGTATGTCTGAAATGAAGCTTCCCATAGCCTAAAAATAAAAAACGCCTCGCAAAAGCGAAGCGTTTTTAAATTTATTTTTGAGGTTTGGAAAATTAATTCGCCAATTTTACCTCAACACGTCTGTTAGTTGCACGTCCTGATTTTGTATTATTTGAAGCAATTGGTGTTGTTTCACCATATCCAACTGATGTCAATCTTGAAGCGTCAACACCGTTAGCGGTTAAGTAAGACACAACTTTTGCAGCTCTCACCTCAGAAAGTTTCTGATTAAATTTCTCTGATGCTGTACTATCTGTATGTCCTTCTACTACAAAATTTGCTTTTGGGTATTCTTTAAGGATAGCCACGATTGCTTGAAGTGTTTCATTTGCAGCTTCCTTAATGTTAGATTTTCCTGTATCAAAGTTGATTGTTCTTGCATAGCTAGTCAACTGAGCTTGCACTTCTTCGTTTGGTGTCTCAGGGCAGCCGTTGTTTGCAACTGTGCCTGCTTTATTTGGGCATTTATCGTCTTTATCTAAAACTGAATCGCCGTCAGTGTCTGGCCAAGGACATCCACCATTTGCTGCATCTCCTGCAACAGTTGGGCATTTGTCATCAGCATCTGCAACACCATCGTTGTCTGCATCTGGGCAACCGTTTAGGGCAGCAACACCTGCTACGTCTGGACAATTGTCTTTATTGTCAGAAATGCCGTCGCCATCTGTGTCTGGACAACCATTGAATTCTGCTAAACCAGCAACGTCTGGACATGCATCTTCTGAATCTTGTATACCATCACCATCTGTGTCTGGGCATCCGTTAAATTCTTCTAAACCTGGCACCTCTGGACACGCATCTTTTTTGTCATAGATTCCATCACCGTCTGTATCTGTTCCTCCAAAATTCAAAGAAAGACCTAAAGAATGTTGAAAATGTGTTGTGCCATAATCTTGGAAAGTATGCTTATAACTCGATTGATAAGTTAAACCAAGATTGTCAGAAAGCCAATAAGAAAGACCTAAAGTACCGTTAGCTGTTGCAAAACCAATGTTGGCGTCTGAATCTCCTCCAGCATTATTATTGTAAGGGCCTTCTTGAAGCCAAGAATAACCACCACCTAAACCAACAAATGGTTCAATTTTGTCTAATCCTAAAATCTCAGATAAACTATATTTTACAACTCCATCAAGAGCATAATAATTTAATTCGCTAACCTTTACAGTTTCATTAGTTGCATAATTAGACCCCCATTTTTCTATTACATTAAAAGAACCTGTAATACCAAATGAGAAGTTGTCATCTAAGTATTTGCTAAAACCAAATGAAGTTATTGATGGATAAATATTCCAGTGGCCTGTTGCATTGAAGAACTCATCAAAAAGTTCTCCTTGTGGAGAAGGTTCTCCAACAGGATATAAATCAACTGCATTTATTCCTATAGAAATTTGCCATGGGTTGTCTTCAGTTTGTGCATTTACATTTGTCACAAAAGTTATTAGCATAAAAGTAAGTGCTAAACTTTTAAAATTTTTCATAATTTATTTAATTTTTTATAAGTTAAATTCAATGCAAAAGTAACATGTTAAATTCACTAAACAAATATAATGCTAATAAATTATGCTTTTTGAGTAAAAAAACTAATAATCAGTAAGTTATGAGATAATATTGAGAGCGTTCCCCACTTTTTTAAAAGCCTGTATTGCCATGTCTAAATGATGTCTTTCGTGGGCTGCCGAGAGTTGAACTCGAATTCTTGCTTTTTCTCTAGGCACAACAGGGAAAAAAAAGCCAATTACATAAATCCCTTCATCTAATAACATATTGGCCATTTTTTGTGCCAATTTTGCATCATATAACATCACTGGCACAATTGCAGAATCTCCATCAATAATATCAAACCCTAGAGATTGAAGGCTTTTTTTGAAATAGTTTGTGTTTTCTTCTAATTTATCACGTAAACTCGTGTCATTTGATAATAAATCAAAAACTTTAATTGACGCCCCCACCAATGCTGGGGCTAAAGAATTTGAAAATAAATAGGGCCTTGAGCGTTGACGAAGCATGTCTATAATTTCTTTTTTGCCTGTGGTATATCCGCCCATGCCACCACCAAGAGCCTTGCCCAATGTACCTGTAATGATGTCTATGCGTCCAAGAACATTTTTCTCCTCTAAAGTGCCTATGCCAGTTTTCCCAATAAATCCTGCCGCATGACACTCATCAATCATGACTAGAGCATCATATGTTTCTGCTAAATCACAAATCTTATCTAAGGGCGCTACAAGACCGTCCATCGAAAACACGCCATCAGTTACTATAATTTTGAATCGTGCCTTGCTGTCACTTGCAGCTTTAAGCTGTGTCTCTAAATCTTGCATATTATTGTTTTTGTAACGGAAGCGCTTTGCTTTACACAAGCGAACCCCATCAATAATTGAAGCATGATTTAAACTGTCCGAAATTATAGCATCTTGATCGGTAAGTAAAGGTTCAAAAACGCCTCCATTAGCATCAAAAGCTGCGGCATAGAGTATTGTGTCTTCTGTTTGATAAAATGATGCTATTTTTTGTTCTAACTTTTTATGAATGTCTTGAGTTCCACAAATAAATCGGACTGAGGCTATTCCAAATCCATGGGTATCCATAGTATCTTTTGCTGCCTGAATTACCTCTGGATGATTAGCGAGTCCTAAATAATTATTAGCGCAAAAATTTAAAACTGTTTGTCCTGTTTCTAATGTAATTTCAGCCCCCTGAGAGGACACAATGATACGTTCCTCTTTATATAAGCCTTGCTCTTTTATGTTTTCGAGTTCTTGTTTTAAGTGTTGTTTTATGGTTTTATACATAAGATTCGTTTAGGTGTATAATTTTAGGTTCAGTTCTGGGTGAATATAAACCAATATTTTTTTGTCAATTTTATAGCCCATTTGCTTAACAATAGACGCATAATTTTCTAACTGCTGCTGGTGTTTGTCGTAATAAGCCCCGGTTTTGTAATCTATTATTATAGCACATTTTGCTTGAGTAATTACCAATCGATCTGGAATTATAATTTGACCTGTACTTGTCATGATTTCTCGCTCATTATAAACTTCAACATCTGTGCTAAAATAAGATTTAAGTTGTGGATGAAAAACTATAGACTCCATAATTTGACAAAGCTCCTTACTTTGTGCTTGAGAAATTAACCCATCACCTAATGCAGTATTAAGCACCATTTGAATATCTGTTGGTAAAAACACTTTTGACAATAAAAAATGTATTAGATTTCCTTTTTCTATAGCTTCTTTTTGAGTGGTATCCCAAAAATAATCTGCCTTTGTTGCCGCTGAAACATTCAATTGATGTTTTGGAGTTGAAATAAATTTCTTTTGAGGTATTATTGGAATATTTGGATCATCCTCTTGATCAATGGCTTCTAAATCGCCAAAGCTATAAGACAAAATACCATCATCCCATTCGCCTTCTGCCTTAAGAAAGCCTATCAACAAATCTGAGTACGTTTTAAAATCACCTTCTGATTTGGAAATACCCGATGCATTTCCAATAATATAGAGCTGTTCTACGGCTCGTGTTAAGGTCACATAGAGTAAATTGATATTGTCCAATTCTAATTTTGACTGATGTTCAATGTATTTGGCCTTCCCCTCTGCGCCAAAATGTTTAAAATCTTTGTTATAATTCATTAGAAAAAACGGAAATTCTTCATGTAAGTGAGCAGTAGGCATCCATTCTTTTGGCTCTATTTCTCTATAAATATCAAGCTCTGCAAAAGGAAAAATAACAACCGGAAACTCAAGTCCTTTGGATTTATGTACAGTCATAATTTGTACTGCGTCCATACCTTTTGGTGAAACAATACTAAGAGAGCTTTTCTTTTGGTCAAAATATGCCAGAAATTGTGATATGTTCGAGGACTTTTTCTGAGAAAATTCAAAAACAATGTCCAATAAAAACTGAACATGAGCATTAGTGTCTTTAACTAAATGAAATGTTGTTACAATATATTCTGCAAGCTCATACACAGGAAATTGAACAGCGGCACGAGGGTCAAAATTGATGTCCAACTGAATTAGTCCTGCAAAAAATGAAAAAGAATTTAACGATAAAAAATTCAATCTGAATTGATGCCCATCTTCAATTTTGTGTTTATCAATTAAGTAATTTAAAACATTCAATTTGGCAACAGAATTAGTATTATCTTGAAGATATGAAAAGATATTAATTATCAGCTGAACTTCTTTAGATTCTGCAATTAATAATGTTTCATTTGAAATAATATCAAGTCCTTTTGAAGTTAAATAATTGGCAACAGCCACACCTTCTTTTCGTTTTCGTACTAATACACAAATATCTTTATAAGACGCTAGAGAATTTGAAGCCTTGTACTTTTTAATTGTTTTATACACTTCATCAGCATAAAGTAAATTTTTATCGCCGCCTTTTTCAAAATCCAAAAAAGAAAGATGAACATACCCTTTTTTCTTTTTATGAAAATCTTGAGTCGCCTTCTCATAAAGTTCACCATGAGAAATGTTCGAAAAAATAACTTTTGAACAATAAGAAAAGAAATCATTATTGAATTTTACAACTTTCTTTGTACTTCTGTAATTCACAGGCAAATCTGAAACGCTAGCCTTAACAGGTAAATCGTGTATGTTGTTTTTTAAGTTGATGAACTGTTCGGGGTTGCCTCCACGCCAGCGATAAATCGACTGTTTTGCATCACCTACCAACAAAATGCTGCTGTTTTCTGAGGCAAGAGTATTAATCATCAAAGGGATTAGGTTTGCCCACTGAAGTTCAGATGTGTCTTGAAATTCGTCAATAAAATAATGGTTGAACTTGTCGCCAATGCGCTCATAAATAAAAGGGGCTGGTTGTTCTTTAATTTCCTTTCCTATTATGGTATTAAATTCTGAAATCAAAAGGAGATTTTGTGAGGCCTTTATAGTATTGATTTCATTTTGAATAAGCGTTAAAACTGAAAGCGGCGTTAGATTCTTTTTTATATTCTTAAAATATCTCAAAAGATAAACTGCTTTTTTTGTATTCTCAAAAGCTGCCACCAAATCTGGACGCAAAACATCTATTTTTTGACAAATATCAGCTGGTGTTTTTTTAGTGTACAATGAGGTTGTTTCAATATTTTTTTGCCAAACTGAATCAAATTTAATATCAAATTTCTTAGCCGCTAAGGAAGAAAAATGTTTTGGAAGAGAGCCTCTTGTGAAATCTGTAAAACTAATCCCTCTTAATTTTATAAGTTTTAAAATTTGTGTTGCTGCTTCTGCTATTTGATATTCAATAGCTTTGTACTCTTTGTTTACTTTTGCTTCCAATGCATCAAAAGTTTCAAGCTTTTGGTTGGACAAAAGTTCCAAATAAGGCAAGTTAGTTTCTTGTGTCAGAAGTTTTGCAGATTTAAATAAGTCTTGAGCAATATCCCAACTTTTATCATCGTCAGATTTTTCAATGGCATAGTCAAGCAAAACACGTGTGAGCGCTTCTTCTTTTCCTGTTTTGGAAATCACTTGGTCTACTGCTTTTTGTAATAACATATCAGTATCTAATTCAACTTCAAAGTTTACAGGAAGGTGTAGGTCATGAGCAAATGTTCTGATAAGTCGCTGATTAAATTTATCTATTGTTGAAACATCAAACCCTCCATAATTATGTAAAATTTTCTGAATTAATTGTTTAGATTTCTGGTGAATAAATTTTGGAGTGGTATCAAGTTCTTTAACTAAATCGGAAAATAAATCGTCTTTTGTTTCTAAAATTTTTGGGGATGAAAAACGTAGCAAAGCATCTATAATTCGATTTTTCATTTCATCTACAGCCTTATTTGTAAATGTAATTGCAAGGACATGACGATGAGGCAAGTAAGCACTAGAGGTTAAAACAATTTTTAAATAGTCTTTGACTAAAGTATATGTTTTTCCACTCCCTGCTGAGGCATTATATATCTTAAAACTCGATGCTAACACTAAATTAAATTTATACCAAAATAAACAATCTTAATTACATTCATCATTAAATATAGATTGAAAATTGTAAATTTGACATAAATTATTTAAACCTTAAAAAAAATACATATGGCTTTTGAATTACCAAAACTAAACTATGCATATGACGCTTTAGAGCCTCACATTGATGCAAGAACAATGGAAATACATCATTCTAAACATCACAATGGATATACCACAAAATTGAATGCTGCAATCGAGGGAACTGCACTTGAAAATGAAAGCATTGAATCAATTCTAGAAGACCTAGACATGTCTAATGGTGCTGTGCGAAACAATGGCGGTGGTTTTTATAATCACAGTTTATTTTGGAGTATTATGGATCCAAATGACAAAGGAGAACTTTCAGGAGATTTAAAAGATGCTATTGTTGGTGCTTATGGATCTGTCGATGCGTTTAAAACTGCTTTTTCTAAAGCGGCTGCTACACAATTCGGTTCTGGGTGGGCTTGGCTTTGTGTTCATAAAGGCGGAAAAGTAGAAGTTTGTTCTACACCAAATCAAGACAATCCACTTATGCCAGGAGTGTCCTGTGGTGGCACGCCTATTTTGGGGCTTGATGTCTGGGAACATGCTTATTATTTGAATTATCAAAATAGACGCCCAGATTATATCAATGCGTTTTTCAATGTTATCAATTGGAACGAAGTTGCTAAGCGATTTGACGCAGCAAAGTAAAAACTTACAAAAGGTTGTAAAATAAAAAAGGTGAACAGATGTTCACCTTTTTTGCCCCAAATCTACCATGAACTTAACCTACTTATGTTATGGTGATTCAAATATATACTTAAATTAAGTACCTCAATTTTTTTTTAGATGAAATGCATTTTTTTTAGATGAAATGCATTTTATTAGTAGGCACGTTCATTTTTTCCTTCATAAAAATTAATAAACGCTTGATTTACGACCCTATTTCCTCCGTCTGTTGGATAATTACCTGTAAAATACCAGTCTCCCAAATTTTGAGGACATGCTTTATGTAAATTTTCTATCGTTTGAAATATAACCACAACCTCTGCATTAATTTCTTTATCGCTCAATAATTCTGAAATTTTAGCTGAAATTTGTTCTGCGGTAAAAGGAGCATAAATCTCTTTTACAAAATTCTTCACCTCATGGTCACTTAAGTTTTCTTGTGCTTTGCATTTGGCATATACCTCCTCAACAAGATTCATTTTATTTTGATCTTTTAGCAACGCAAGTGCCGCACGGAAAGCAACAAGGCCTTCTAAATTTGCCATATCAATACCATAGCAATCTGGATAACGTATTTGAGGTGCAGAAGACACTACAATGATTTTCTTTGGTGATAGACGATCTAACATTTTAAGAATACTTTTCTTGAGTGTTGTCCCTCGCACAATACTGTCATCTATAATAACAAGGTTGTCTTCTTTCTTAATTACGCCGTATGTAATATCATAAACATGTGCCACCAAATCATCTCTACTACTGTCTTCTGTGATAAAGGTCCTAAGCTTAACATCTTTTATCGCTATTTTTTCAATACGTGTATGCTGTGATAAAATTTGAGTGACTTTCTCCGCAGAAAGAGAACGCTTTCCCTTAAGTATTTTTTCTGTTTTAGTTTTGTTTAAAAAAGATTCAACAGATTCTACCATGCCAAAAAATGATGTTTCTGCAGTATTAGGAATAAAAGAAAAAACAGTGTTTTCTATGTCATTACCGATATGTTTCAGCACTTCTGGAACAATCAGCTTACCCAACATTTTACGTTCTTTGTATATTTCGGCATCACTCCCACGTGAAAAATAAATACGTTCAAAAGAACACGCTTTGCGTTCTGTTGGCTCCAAAATCTTATTGATTTTCGTTTGTCCTGACTTTTTGGTAATAATGGCGTGTCCTGGGGGAAGCTCATGAACGGATTCATATGCTACATTGAAAACAGTTTGAATTACTGGACGCTCTGAAGCAACCACAACAACCTCATCGTCCATATAATAATAAGCAGGACGGATTCCTGCCGGATCGCGCAAAACAAATGAATCGCCATGCCCTATCATCCCTGCCATTGCATAACCTCCATCCCAATTCTTTGCCGATTTTTTTAAGATCTTTTTCAAGCTTAGACGTTCTGCGATAAGTGGCGAGCACTCCATTTTGGTATAGCCCTCTTTTTTTAGCTTTTTGTACAATTTGGATACCGCATCATCCAAAAAATGACCAATTCGTTCCATAATAGTGATGGTGTCGGTGTACTCTTTAGGGTGTTGACCAATTTCAACTAAATTTTTAAACAATTGACGAACATTAGTCATGTTAAAATTACCAGCGAGGATAAGATTACGGTGCATCCAGTTATTTTGTCTCAAAAACGGATGTACACTTTCAACACTATTTTTGCCAAATGTCCCATAGCGTACATGGCCCAACATTACCTCTCCAAGGTAAGGAACCATCTTTTTCTGTTTTGAAATGTCATTGGAGCAATCAGGGTTTTTAGCCAAAACATCATTGATGCGTTGGTTGATTTGCTCAAATACATCCTGAATTGGCTGTTGTGCTACGGAACGCACTCGGCTGATGTAACGTTCCCCTGGATTCATATCCAATTTGATGCTTGCAAAGCCCGCACCATCTTGTCCTCTATTGTGCTGCTTTTCCATGATAAGGTACATCTTGTTGATGCCATAAAAAGCAGTACCATATTTTTCTTTGTAATATTCAAGGGGCTTTAAAAGGCGTATGTGGGCTATGCCACATTCGTGTTTGATTGCATCACTCATGTGTGAAGATTGTGTTGTGTGTGGTTAGTGTTTGTATAAAATAACATTTCTGCTCTAAAATAGTACAATTTTTAGGTTAGTTCTATATCAAATTGGGTTAAGTTTTTAAATAATTGAAGTCGACGAAAAACTTCTTTTGAATCTAAATTACACATTCTTTCTGTGCCAAACTTTTCTACACAAAAAGAAGCTAATGCAGAGCCGTATATCACCGCTTTTTTCATGTTTTCAAAAGAAAAATCATTTGTTTTTGTTAAAAACCCAGCAAATCCCCCTGCAAATGTATCGCCAGCGCCTGTTGGATCAAAAACTTCTTCTAAAGGAAGTGCTGGCGCAAAAAATACATTATCCTGATTAAACAACAAAGCACCGTGTTCCCCTTTTTTGATCACCACATATTTTGGGCCCATTTCATGTATTTTTCTTGCCGCAGCAACCAATGAGCTTTGACCAGACAATTGTCTGGCTTCTTCATCATTTATTGTAATAATGTCAACTCTTTTTATGACTGCCATCAAATCTTCTAATGTGTTGTCCATCCAAAAATTCATGGTGTCTAGTATAACTAAAGCATCGTAGTTTGTAATTTGATCTAAAACACTGGATTGTACAAGCGGATGTAGATTTCCCAAAACAACAACGCTAGCCTTCTTGAAATTTGTGGGTACAACGGGTTGAAAATCTGACAAAACATTTAGTTCGGTAGACAAAGTGTCTCTTGTATTCATGTCATTGTGGTAGCGGCCACTCCAAAAAAATGTTTTCCCAGTGGAGATGATTTCAACCGCAGAAATATCAATGTTGTGACTGCGCAACAGCTCCAAATGGGCTTCTGGGAAATCTCCTCCAACAACCGATACTATAGCACTCTCTATATTAAATTGTGAAGCGGAGAGCCCAATGTAAGGTGCGGAGCCTCCTAAAATCTTATCTGTTTTACCAAAAGGCGTTTCAATGGCGTCAAATGCAACAGTACCAACAATGAGGAGTTTATTCATAAAAACAGAAAATTAAAGGGCAAATTTACAAAAAATAATAGGTTAATGGTGTTAAATTTAGACCAAAAAAGTAACCCTCATTTTCTCCCAAAATCTGCTGGGATTTCACCCCATGCTTTGGTTTCCCATTTTATAATTTTAGTCTTAAATGTGTTGTTTTTTAGCCAACGCTCTGCACGGTCTACAAGTTCAAAAACCGGCTGATTGGCCTTCGTGCGTGTCAATTTGGTGTTGCACTTTTTTTTCTTAACCCAACTCATCGCCGTTCTAGAGTCTGTATACAAAATTCTATTGCTGCTTTCTTTTTTTAATAATGCCAAACCATGCACTAGAGCCAAAAACTCTCCAATGTTGTTTGTCGCCTCTTGAAAAGGGCCTTTGTGAAAAAACTGTGCTTTTGTTTCTGTATCTACGCCGCGATATTCCATTACTCCAGGATTTCCGCTTGAAGCGGCATCAACAGAAAGAGAATTATAGTCGGGTCGCCCTATCTTCTTCCGCTCAGCGGCAGAAATCAATTCTTTCACTTTTTTACTCTTTCCAATATAATCTTTATAATTTCCTTCAAATGCTTTTTTGGCCAAAGCCTTTGTTGAAAATGACTTGTATTGCGCTCCCTGAAAATTCTTGATTTGCAACTGACAATCAGTCCATGACTCAAAAACCCCTGTTTGATGGCCCTTCCAAACGGTGTAATATTTCTGGTTTGATTTAGCCATTCTTTGTTAAAAGATCTTTTATAACAATAGGAAAGTGCGCCATTTCGAGTTGATGTATTTTTTTAGCAACATCTTCGGGAGTGTCATCATTGTCAACAGTACATTTGGCTTGAAAAACAATAGCACCTTCATCATAATTTGCATTAACATGATGAATAGTAATCCCCGTTTCTTTAACTTTTGCCTCAACGACAGCATTGTGTACATGCATTCCATACATCCCTTTTCCGCCAAAGTTTGGCAATAATGCAGGATGAATATTCACAACTTTATGCTCAAACTTATGAATAATGTGCTCTGGAAATTTCCATAAAAACCCCGCCAATACGATAAAATCTATTTTATATTCTAACAGCCGATTTAAAACTCCCTTTGGCTCTAAAAGTTGAGTTTTATTGAAAATAAAAGTATCAACATCAAGTGCTTTGGCGCGCTCCAAAACCAATGCATTTGGGTTATTTGAAAGGACCAAAACCACGTTTGCATTGGAGTCTTTTTGAAAAAATTCAATGATATTTTGGGTATTTGAACCAGATCCTGAAGCAAAAACAGCTATTTTTTTCATTATTTTCTGAATATTCTGACTTTTATGACTACAAAAAAAGGAATAAAATATTTAATATCGCCTCAAATTTATAGATCATTCTCTGATATTTAAAAAGATACGGCACATTTTTTAAGTATTCATTCTTTTTAAAATAAAGTTTTTTATTTTTGCACCCTAACTAAAACTTAAAAATAATTTATTATGTCAGACATTGCATCAAGAGTAAAAGCGATTATCGTTGATAAATTGGGCGTTGATGAAAACGAAGTAGTAACTGAAGCAAGCTTCACAAATGACCTAGGAGCCGATTCATTAGATACTGTAGAGCTAATAATGGAATTCGAAAAAGAATTTGATATTCAAATTCCAGATGACCAAGCAGAAAATATTGCAACTGTTGGTCAGGCTATTTCTTACATAGAAGCAGCAAAGTAATATCTATTAATAATTTTTTATGAACTTAAAGCGAGTTGTAGTCACTGGGCTTGGTGCGCTAACGCCTATAGGAAACAATAAAGACGACTATTGGAAT
Organism: Flavobacteriaceae bacterium; assembly: GCA_965662485.1. Classification (GTDB taxonomy): domain Bacteria; phylum Bacteroidota; class Bacteroidia; order Flavobacteriales; family Flavobacteriaceae; genus UBA3537. The sequence goes on from CBFIIL010000016.1 coordinate 20,031, forward strand.
GCCCTAGTGGCAGGAAAAAGTGGTTGTGCTCCTGTGACGTATTTTGACACAGAACATTTCAAGACAAAATTTGCTTGTGAACTTAAAAATTATAATGTCTCTGACTTTTTTGATCGAAAAGAAGCCAGAAAAACCGATAAGTTTGCGCAATATGCTATGGTGGCTTCAGATGAAGCCATCATAGATGCCAAACTTGACTTAGATACCATTAACAAATTTCGTGTTGGAGTTATTTGGGGTGCTGGAATTGGTGGTATTGACACCTTTCAAACAGAGGTTACAAATTTTGCAACAGGGAACGGCACACCGCGCTTCAATCCATTCTTTATTCCAAAAATGATTGCAGATATTGCTCCTGGTAATATCTCTATCAAACATGGATTTATGGGGCCAAACTACACAACCGTATCTGCTTGTGCTTCTTCAGCAAATGCAATCATTGATGCTTTAAATTACATTAGGTTAGGCCATTGTGATATTATTGTGACAGGTGGAAGTGAAGCTACAATTAACGAAGCTGGAATGGGCGGATTCAATGCGATGCATGCCCTTTCAACAAGAAATGAGAGCCCTGAAACTGCTTCAAGACCGTTTGATGCTACACGTGATGGATTTGTATTAGGTGAAGGTGCTGGCGCGCTAGTTTTGGAAGAATATGAACACGCCAAAGCAAGAGGTGCAAAAATTTATGCTGAACTTGTTGGTGGAGGTCTTTCATCAGACGCATACCATATGACCGCTCCGCATCCAGAAGGTATTGGAGTCACTGCTGTGATGAAAAACTGTCTAGAAAATGCTGGGTTAAAACCTGAAGATGTTGATGCTATCAACACTCATGGCACCTCAACTCCGCTGGGCGATGTTGCTGAACTTAAAGCAATTACTAGAGTGTTTGGTGATCATGCTAAAAACATTAATATCAATTCCACAAAATCCATGACAGGACACCTCCTTGGTGCTGCTGGGGCTATTGAAGCCATTGCTTCAATTCTTTCTATGCAACATGGAATTGTACCCCCAACAATCAACCACACCACAGTGGACGAAAATATTGATCCGAATTTAAATCTTACCCTCAACAAAGCTCAAAAGAGAACAGTAAACGTTGCTATGAGCAATACCTTTGGTTTTGGTGGTCATAATGCTTGTGTTGTTTTTAAAACCTTAGATGAGTAGGTTTTGAACTATATTCAAAACATACTCAAACTACGCCACAGAAAAAACAAAAAACTTAGCAACGCCCTAGAGCCAATATTGGGATTTAAACCAAAGAAAATTCACTACTACGAAAGAGCTTTTACACACCGCTCTACAAATAAAAAAGATGAAATTGGCAATCCATTTAATTACGAACGACTAGAATATGTTGGCGATGCCATTTTAGGCGCTGTTGTAGCACACTATCTCTATGTATCAATTCTTGATGCGAATGAAGGCTATCTTACAAAAATGCGGTCTAAAATTGTAAGCCGTTCACATTTGAATGAAATAGGGAAAGGTCTTCATTTAATCTCTCTTTTAGATTCTAAATTAGAAAACTCTAAATTTGGAGATAATATTCATGGCAATCTGTTTGAGGCGCTTGTTGGTGCTGTTTTTTTAGATCGTGGATACAGCATGAGTGAAAAATTTATTTTTGACAGTGTCATAGACCCTCATGTAGACATTAATCAACTGGAAGGTAAAGTTATTAGCTACAAAAGTCTTATGGTGGAATGGTGTCAAAAGGAGAAAAAGAGAATTAAATATACTCGTTGTCACGATGAAGGTGTTGATGAGGTAAAACATTTCTCAGTTACACTAGAAATTGATGGAAAAATAATTGCGAAAGCCCGCGCCACATCTAGAAAAAAGGCTGAAGAAAAAGTAAGTCAGCGAGGATATTTTGCACTTCAAGATAAAATACAATTCTAAGACAATTGCTAAGAATACTAATTTTACGATATCGTTTTCGTAATAATTTAACACGTAGTCTTCTTATAAATAAGTTCTATTTACGGTTTTATCTCTATATTTACGGCAAAGTTTTGAATTAAATTATGGCAGTACATAAGCTTGTTTTAGATGATTTTGTGGACACTAATTATTCGCTTTTTGCCATCCATTGTGAATTAGAAGATTACCGCCTTGCTTTTTACATAAATCAAGCTCTAAATACACACTTAAAGCGCACAAAAAAGGATGTCGACTTTAGTAATAATATGGCTGCATTTTCTTTATTTGAATGGGAAAATTCAAATTTAAAAACCACTTGGAATTTAATAAAAAATAACTGTCTTATTGAAGATAATTCAATAGGTTTAGGATTATTTTCTGAGCAAGTTGAGAAAAACTGGACGACCCATTATTTAATTGACGAACACCCAATGGTGGAATATTTTTTAAAAATTAGTGGCGGCAATAGTAATAATGACAAAATAGCTCAAGAACTACAGAAAATCCCTGCCATAAACATGTCCTACACCATTAATATTGAAGAACTAAAATCAAAAGATTACTTAATACTAAATTAATGTCATACAAAAGAAAAAAGACCAAAATTGTTGCCACATTGGGCCCGGCCATAGACTCAAAAGAAATGTTGTTAAAAATGGTTGCTACTGGTGTAAATGTCTTTAGAATAAACTTTTCCCATGCCGACTATGACGAAGTAAAAAAAAGAGTTCGTTTTATTCGCGAAATTAATGAAGAGCATGGCTACAATGCAGCAATTTTAGCGGACCTTCAAGGCCCAAAATTAAGAGTTGGCGTAATGAAAGATGATGTTGTAGTAGCACCGGGAGATGAGATTATTTTTGCAACCGGAACACGGTTTGAAGGCACAAAAGAACGTGTATATATGACGTATGATCGCTTCCCTATGGACACTAAGCCTAGCGAGCAAATTTTGTTAGATGATGGTAAGCTAATTTTTGAAGTTGTGTCCACAAACAATAAAGATGAAGTCAAAGCTAAAGTGATACAAGGGGGGCCTCTAAAATCTAAAAAAGGGGTTAATCTTCCAAATACTAATATTTCTCAGCCAGCGCTAACCGAAAAAGACAAGAAAGATGCACTCTTTGCTATTGAACAAGAGGTAGATTGGATTGCGCTTTCATTTGTGCGCAACCCAGAAGATTTAATGGAACTTGAGGCAATTATTTCTGAACATAGCGACTATAAAATCCCTATTATTGCTAAAATAGAAAAACCTGAAGCTGTCGAAAATATTGATAAAATTGTAGCCTATTGCGATGGACTAATGGTTGCTCGTGGCGATCTTGGTGTTGAAATTCCTGCACATGAAGTGCCACTAATTCAAAAGCAATTGGTTTTGAAAGCAAAAAGTGCTAGAATCCCTGTAATCATTGCAACTCAAATGATGGAGTCAATGATTACTAGCCTAACGCCAACTAGAGCTGAAGTCAATGATGTTGCCAACTCAGTTATGGATGGCGCAGACGCAGTAATGCTTTCTGGAGAAACTTCTGTTGGTCAATATCCTGTTCAAGTCATTCAAAAAATGTCGGACATCATCAAATCTGTAGAAACATCAGATTTAATTCATGTTCCTCAAAAACATCCACACATCAAAACAAAGCGGTACATAACTAAGTCTATTTGCTACCATGCAGCAAATATGGCTAATGAAATCAATGCAAGAGGCATCACAACTCTAACAAATAGTGGATATACTGCTTTTCAAATTTCGGCTTGGCGACCAAAAGCTCACATTCTTGTTTTTTCATCAAATAAAAGAATCATTTCTCGACTCAATTTGTTGTGGGGCGTACGTGCTTTTTATTATGATAAATTTGTATCTACCGATGAAACTGTGGAAGACGTGAATAAGATTGCACTAAAAAAGGGCTATCTAAAAGCTGGTGATATGGTTATAAGTTTAGCTGCAATGCCAATTCAAGAAAAAGGAATGGTAAATACACTACGAGTTACAGAAGTCAAAGAAAACAACTAAAACTCAAACTTTAGCTGGACCGATATATCTTCTGAAATTATTTGTGTTTTAACCTCACTATTTAAATTGGAAATTGATATACCAACAAGGCGGACAGAATTTTGGAGCCTTTCTTGAAAAAGTAACTCTTTTGTGTGTTCTAAAATCACATCCTTAGAAGATATATAATAAGTGAAGGTTTTGCTTCTTGTTTGGAGTTTAAAATCGCTGTATTTTATTTTTAAAGTAATCGTTTTTCCTGCAATTTGTAGGTGCTGCAAACGCTTTGAAACTTCTTGTGCAATTTGGTCTAGCTTATCAATAATAAAAAGTTCACTCGATAAATTATTTGAAAAAGTACGTTCTGCAGCAAGTGATTTTCGAACGCGATTTGGCTTTACAGAACTATTATGAATACCGCGAACTACATTATAATAATAGGCTCCAGATTTACCAAAATGAGTTTCTAGAAAAGACTCTGACTTTTGTTTCAAATCGAGCCCTGTAAAAATTCCTAGCTCATACATTTTATTTGCTGTTACTTTTCCAATTCCATAAAACTTTCGAATATCCAAAACTTCTATAAATTGTATAACCTCTTCTGGCGGTACAGTTTTTTGACCATCTGGTTTATTATAATCACTAGCAACCTTAGCAATGAATTTATTTATAGAAATCCCTGCAGAAGCCGTAAGCCCTACTTCCTTTCTAATTTTTTCTCTTATTTCTTTTGCAATCAATGAAGCGCTTTGAATTCCCTTTTTGTTTTCAGTAACATCAATATAAGCTTCGTCTAATGAAAGAGGTTCTACAAGTTCTGAGTATTCAAAGAATATTTTTCTTATTCGAGATGATATTTCTTTATAGCGATCAAAACGTGGGGATACAAAAACCAGTTCTGGACAAAGCCTAGCAGCTAAAGCTCCAGACATAGCGCTACGTACACCAAATTTTCGAGCCTCATAACTTGCTGCACTTACCACCCCACGCTGTTTACCACCACCAACAGCTAATGGTAGTCCTTTTAATTTAGGATTATCCATCTGTTCAACAGATGCATAAAACGCATCCATATCAACATGAATAATTTTTCGAATTGGTAAATCGCTCAACATAACGTAAATTTAAGGCTTCTAATTGATACCTTATTTTTTTGTGATAGAAATCGAACGTAAATTTTTAGTCAAAAACGAAACCTACAAAACTGAATCCATCAAAAAACAAATAATAACTCAAGGTTATTTAAGTTCAGATCCAAAGCGTTCTGTTCGCATTCGTATTTGTGAACAAAACGCATTTATTACAATTAAAGGAGAAACTTCAACAAGTGGTACTTCTAGATATGAGTGGGAAAAAGAAATCAATATTGAAGATGCAAAACAATTGATGTTGCTTAGCCTTGACGGTGTTGTCACTAAAATTAGACATGTGATTCATTTTAAAAATCATACATTTGAGGTGGACGAATTTTTAAAAGAAAATACCGGGCTTGTTATTGCTGAGATTGAACTTTCTAACGAAAATGAAGATTTTGAACATCCTGCATGGCTAGGAGAAGAAGTTACTGGAATAAAAAAATATTACAACAGTAAATTAAGTCAAAATGCTTATATAAACTGGTAAAACAAAAAATAACCCAAAATAAAATAAAGATGTCACAAACAATCAATGTCAAAGAAATCCTTCAAGCCTTAAACATTGAAGGCAATAATGCTGGCACTTCAACAGGGAGTCAATGGTTTTCTTCCACAAATACAATAGCTTCTTTTTCACCTGTTGATGGTTGTCAAATAGGAGCTGTCTCTGAAACTACAGCAGAGCAATATGAAAATGTTATGAGTACTGCTTCAGAAGCCTTTAAAACATGGCGAATCCTGCCTGCACCACAACGTGGAGAAATCGTTAGACAATTTGGTGAGCGCCTAAGAGAACTCAAAGACCCTCTAGGAAAACTAGTGTCTTATGAAATGGGAAAAAGTTTGCAAGAAGGCCTGGGAGAGGTGCAAGAAATGATAGATATTTGCGATTTTGCTGTTGGCCTTTCACGTCAATTACATGGACTAACAATGCATTCTGAACGCCCAGGGCACAGAATGTATGAACAGTACCATCCTTTAGGTATAGTAGGCATTATTTCTGCATTTAATTTTCCTGTTGCTGTATGGGCATGGAACACGGCATTGGCTTGGATTTGTGGTGATATTTGTGTTTGGAAGCCTTCAGAAAAAACACCATTATGTGGTGTGGCTTGCCAGAAAATTGCTGCAGAAGTTTTTGCAAAAAACAACTTACCAGAAGGAATTTCTTGTTTAATAAATGGGGATTACAAAGTAGGAGAACTCTTAACAAAAGACAAGCGAGTACCTCTAATTTCTGCAACAGGTTCGACAAGAATGGGAAGAATTGTAGCAAAAACTGTGGGTGAACGCCTAGGAAAGTCACTCCTTGAATTAGGTGGTAACAATGCAATTATTGTTACCCCAGACGCTGATATAAAAATGACTGTTATAGGCGCTGTATTTGGCGCTGTAGGGACAGCTGGGCAACGCTGTACATCTACTCGCCGATTAATTATTCATGAATCTATTTATGATAAAGTAAAAACAGCTGTGGTAAAAGCCTATAAACAGCTTCGAATTGGAAACCCCTTGGATCAAAAAAATCATGTGGGGCCACTCATTGATACTGATGCTGTAAAAAATTATCAAAATGCATTAGAGGCAGTAGTTGCCGAAGGTGGAAATATTATTGTTGAAGGCGGCATACTACAAGGCGAAGGCTACGAAAGTGGTTGTTATGTAAAGCCTGCCATTGCAGAGGCCAAAAATAGTTTTGATATTGTTCAGCATGAAACTTTTGCACCCGTTCTTTATCTATTGAAATATTCCGGAACCGTAGAAGACGCCATTGCATCACAAAACAATGTAACGCAAGGATTATCTTCTGCTATAATGACAAATAATCTTCGAGAAGCAGAGCTGTTTTTGTCTCATGCTGGTAGTGACTGTGGGATTGCAAATGTAAATATTGGGACTTCAGGAGCGGAAATTGGTGGCGCTTTTGGTGGCGAAAAAGATACTGGTGGGGGTAGAGAATCTGGAAGTGATGCTTGGAAAATATACATGAGAAGACAAACTAACACCATAAATTATACAACAGACCTTCCTTTGTCTCAAGGCATTAAATTTGATTTATAGCGAGTGCAGTATTTTATTTATTATCAAAAAAGTCACATTATAATGTGACTTTTTTTTGTTTTATGTGTCTAAAAACATACGGTAGCACAATGTTGTGCCACTTATTTAAACTAATAACTAAAATACATGAGTAAAAAAACAATCTACTTGTTAGGGATTTTGGCGACCCTAATCATTGGTTTTTTTCTGCATTGGTATTTCTGTTGCAATGAAAATTGTACAAAAAATGCTGTATCAGATGAAACTTCACTAGGGAATACCTCTAGGCCATTGCCGTTCAAGTTTGAAGATGGCGATATCACCATACGTAGCAATGATAATTTTAATTTTATGTCCTCAAATCATGCTATTGTACAACCTCTTTCTGAAGATTTATTGTCCTGTGTTAAAGAAATGATTACACATCTTAGCAAAAACAAAGACAAAAAGCTAAATATCACAGGATTTTTTAAAGAGGAGGAAAACAACCCATCCGATTTTGAAAATTTAGGAATCGCTCGAGCAACAGCCATAAAGAGATTCTTAATTGAACATGGATTATCTGCTTATCAGGTCTCTGCTTTTGAAAAAAAAGATAACACTCTTGTTCTAAATCAAAACGATATTCTTTATGGGCCTTATGCATTTAACGTGGGAAGTCTTAACGCTATTGATAGTAATTCTGAAAGGATCAATGCTTTGAAAAAAAGTATAATGAAAGACCCTCTTCTCATCCACTTTTCGAAAACTAAATCATCTACTGCTTTGAACTTAAAACAAAAAAATAAACTAAAAGCGCTAGCCAATTATTTGAACTCCTCGGATGATGCAAGGTGTACTATTGTAGGGCATACCGATAGTGCATGGTCTGATGAAAGTAACATGAGACTTGGCAAGAAAAGAGCTGAGTTTACAAAAAGAAAATTACTAGAATATAACGTTGATAGGGCAAAGATTAAAACAATTTCAAAAGGTGAAACTGCTCCTATTGCAACAAACAAAACCGAAAAGGGAAAAGCCCAAAACAGAAGAACAGAAGTAATAATAAATTAAAATTAAACACTATGAATACATGTATATTAATCCACTTAGGTGTTGGAGTTTTATCTGCAATTTTTGGATATCTATTAGGAAGATTATTTAGAAAAAGAGATTGTGGAAATTGTGACGAATGGCAAAAAAAGATTATAGATCTTGAAAAAGAATTGAGCGCTTGTAAAGATAAAAATAGTGCTTTACACAAGCGATCTCTCGCAGCTAATACTGCAACTACATCAACAGCATACGCTTTTGACAGTGTTTTGGCAAAAAGCATATTTGGTAAAAATATCAAAGAAAATGACCTCACTATTGTTGAAGGGATTGGGCCAAAATTTCAGGAACTTTTGCATAAAAATAATATCAAAACTTGGAAATCGTTGTCAAACTGTAGTGTTCAAAAATGTCAATCTATACTTGATGATGCAGGTGAAGCCTACAGAATTCACAATCCTGGAACATGGCCAAAGCAAGCAAGAATGGCCTATGAAGGAAAATGGGAAAAACTACTTAAATGGCAGGAAGAATTGGACGGCGGAAGATAATTAAATATTAGAACGAAATTAAAACCCTACAAGTGTAGGGTTTTTTTAATTGTACTTCACTTTTCGTAAAATACGCATAGTCTCTTTATACAGGTTGTACATATTCTCACTATGTTTTGCCAGTAAAGGTTTGGACGCCTCTAGCTGATATAATGCCAAGTCGAAACCATTGAAGTGACAAATTAAATATGTGATAGGAAGATTTTTTAAATCCTCTTGTTCGTGTTTTTTTAATGTTTTTTGCGTCTTTAATTTTTCCAACAAAGCATTGTTGATGTTATAAATATGATGGAGCGTCTTTTTGTCATAAACTGGCGGTTGAAACAATAGCTTGGTTTCAATATTGTATTGAGCATTATCAAAAAAAGTGATACTTGTTTCTTCAAGTTTTAAATATTTGTTTTGTCCATTTAGTCCAAAATTTACATATTCAACAATCTGAAAACAATCAGAATCATAATAGATTTCAACCTCATCAAGTGTAGAATAAAAAAGACGTACCTGTTCGTTAATAAGTTCAATATCAACTCTTGAATAAAAGGTTTGATTTTTTACAACTTTCTTTTGTCCCGACCAACACATCACGAAATATTCTTTAAAAACATGATATGTAGGGCTGTAGTCTTTTCTATTGTTCATAAAGTCAAATACACCGTCCAAGGTATATTGTATGTTATTTTGGGCGTGCTGCTCAATAGCTTCAACAATTTTTGAATTGCTATCATTCAGCTGCAAATCAAACACCTTTGGCATGCTCATACTGCCATCTCTGAAAAAAACGGACCCTCCATAGTATTTCCAAATATTCTTTCGTAATGATGTAATGGTATTGTTTGATTTTGCTCTAATTGTAACCAACCCAACTACTTTGTCATCTGAAAGATGAGGAAAAGGAATGTTTTCATACTGAATTACTGGCGGATACTCTAGATAAGCATTGATTAAATTCTGAATTTTACTATCATCAAAAAAATCTACACCAATAATTTCGTTTGACGGATCATCTATACCAATTATAATGTAGGAATTATTCTTTGGATTACTGTTTGAAAGTGCACAAATGTGCTTCAAAAATTTTGCTTTGCCCTCTTTTTCAGAAATATTAATTTGCCGCTTTTTATCATAAAAACTATTCTCATCATTATGAGCTAATAGGTTTTTTATCAATAAGCGTTTATTAATCATATGAATTGATTTTAGGGAACGTCATGTCCCTGGCTTGCAACTAGAATCTTGAACCAATCTTCTGTCGATAATTTTATGGAAAGTGCTCGGATAGCAGATTGAATTCGATCTTTTTTTGTTGTTCCAATTATGGGATGAATTTTTGAAGGATGCTTCAAAATCCAGGCCAAAAGTAATTGATCTTCGCTTGAGTTGTATTTTGTTGAAAGCTCAGAAAATTGTTTTTTCAGTCGCTGTTTTTTAGCATCGTCTTCTAAATTGAAATATGACCGGAGTGGTCCCCAAGCCATGGGTATAATTTTATGTTGTAATATATTATCTAAAGTACCATCAAATAGTGCATCGTGTTGTACAACTGAAAATTCAATTTGATTAATGTCTATTAGACCTTCAGACATCATTAACTCCATATGTGAAGACGAAAAATTTGATACCCCAAAACTTAAGATTTTACCGCCTTTCTTTAAATCTTCTGCAGCGCTCATTACATCTTCTGGATGCATCAGAGGGCTGGGGCGGTGAATTAAAAGCGCGTCTAAATAATCTGTTTTAAGGTGTTTTAAGGACGCTTCAGCTGAGGCGATGATATATGCTTTTGAAGTATCGTAATGAATGATGTCATTAGATCTGTTTTCACTAATGTATTGTATGCCACATTTAGAGATAAATTGAACCTGATCTCTTTGCAATGAGCTTCTAGAAAAGGCTTGTCCAAAAGTAGCCTCCATTGTATATCCTCCGTAAATGTCGGCATGATCAAAAGTGCTTATACCATTTTCAAAAAAAAAGGTTATCAAATTACACATTTCTAAAGTGCTTAATTCCTTCCCCCATTGACCCCAAAACATTGTTCCAGCAATTAGTTTTGAGTTTAAACTTTTTGGCATGATATTTTTTAACAATAAATTTAAAAAACAAAAGGCTTTTATCTCTCAAAAAAATATTTATTTTTAACCAATTATTAACAGATACAACAGAATAAATTTAACATATTGCATTAAGCAGTAACAATTTAATAGAGCCCGAATAATGGAAGAAAATGTACAAACCGTTGACATTAAATCGATAAACGAAAAAATTGAAAAACAAAGTGCTTTTATTGACCTACTTACATTGGAAATCAATAAGGTCATTGTTGGTCAAAAACACATGATTGAGCGTCTTCTTATTGGGCTTTTAGGTCAAGGGCATGTTTTACTAGAAGGAGTTCCCGGGTTGGCCAAAACGCTCGCTATTAATACCCTGTCACAAGCCGTTTCTGGAAGCTTCAGCCGAATTCAATTTACGCCAGACTTACTCCCTGCAGATGTCGTTGGAACACTTATTTATAATATAAAAGCTAATGATTTCAATATCAAAAAAGGGCCCATTTTTGCCAACTTCGTTTTAGCTGATGAAATCAACAGAGCTCCTGCAAAAGTGCAATCGGCTCTGCTTGAAGCCATGCAAGAAAAACAAGTTACTATTGGTGATGAAACTTTTATTTTGGAAAAACCATTCTTAGTAATGGCCACTCAAAACCCTGTTGAGCAAGAAGGAACATACCCTCTTCCTGAGGCTCAAGTGGATCGTTTCATGTTAAAAACAGTGATTGATTATCCAAAATTAGAAGACGAACAACTCATTGTTAGAGCAAATCTAAAAGGCGCTTTTGAAAAAGTTAAGCCCGTAGTAAGTGTCAAACAAATTTTGGAGGCCCAAAAAGCAGTTCGTGAAGTATATATGGACGAAAAAATTGAAAAATATATTCTTGATATTGTCTTCGCAACACGCTATCCTGAGCGCTATAAATTAGACGAAATAAAACCCCTAATTTCTTTTGGAGCATCACCAAGAGGAAGTATTAATTTGGCAACTGCAGCAAAATGTTATGCGTTTATAAAACGTCGTGGATATGTCATTCCAGAAGATGTTCGCGCAGTTGTTTTGGATGTACTTCGCCACCGAATAGGAATTACTTATGAGGCCGAGGCCGAAAATATTACCTCAGAAGATATCATCTACAAAATCGTTAATGTTATTGAGGTTCCTTAACAGGGTTTAACTCAACAATTAGCATTTCAAAAACCACACTCACAATTCTAATGGACACGAAAGAGCTCCTAAAAAAAGTACGTAAAATTGAAATCAAAACACGGCGGTTGTCCGATCATGTTTTTGGTGGAGAGTACCATTCGACTTTTAAAGGGCGTGGAATGACTTTTTCGGAAGTGCGACAATATCAATTTGGAGATGATGTTAGAAATATTGACTGGAATGTAACGGCTCGATACAATGAGCCTTATATCAAGATTTTTGAAGAGGAGCGCGAACTAACCATGATGCTAATGGTAGACGTGTCAGGTTCCGAAAACTTTGGAACTTATGGGCAATTTAAAAAGGAATACATCACCGAAATTGCTGCAACATTGGCGTTTTCTGCAACACAAAATAACGATAAAATTGGTCTTATTTTGTTTTCAGGAGTTATAGAGCTTTATATTCCACCAAAAAAAGGACGATCTCATGTCTTACGAATCATTAGAGAATTATTAGAATTTAAACCTCAAAACAAGCAAACAAATATTGCTGAAGCACTCAAGTTTTTATCAAATGTTATGAAGAAAAAAGCTATTGTTTTTATGCTTTCTGATTTTATTGATGACAACTATCAACACAACTTAAAAATTGCCTCTGGTAAACATGATATAACTGGTATTCGAATTTTTGATAAAAATGAAATTGAAATACCAAACTTAGGCGTTGTTCAAATGGTAGATCAAGAAACAGGACGCTCATCCTTAATCAATACAGCTTCAAGAAAAATAAGAAATAATTATGCTAAAAACTACCAAACACAAGTCGAATATTTCAAGGACAGTTGTAAAAAAGCAGGGGCAGGTTATCTTGATTGTGGGTTGGACGAAAGTTATGTAAAAAAATTATTGGGCTATTTCAAACAAAGAGCATAAGACTTTTAAATGACAAAAAACGCTAGACATATCAAATTATGGAATAAGAAGATTGTGTTCTTGGGTATGCTTTTAGTTTATTCTTTTATTGGTAATGCACAAGTTAAAACTTCTATTGATTCTGCTTCCATTAAGATTGGTGAAGAGCTGTTATATACTATTGAAATTGAGACAGACAGTGCAGCACTTGTATCATTCCCCGAAGGACAAACATTTCAACCAATGGAGGTCATTGAAAGCTATCCTGTTGATACCGTTTTAAGTGATATTAGATCAAAACTCACAAAAAAATACGGCATTACACAATTTGATTCGGGAGCTTACACCATACCGAGACAAAAAGTATTAGTTAGAGGTAAAGTTTTATACTCCGACTCTGTTCAAATATCAGTTCAGCCTGTTCTTGTTGATACTACAAAACAAAAGTTGTATGATATAAAACCTCTAATTGCTGTTGAAAAACAATTGTCGGTTTGGGAAAAATTTTGGTGGGGTTTTGTGCTTTTATTGGTTGTTATAACTAGTGCTTTATATTGGTTCTTTTTTCGGAAAAGAGCATTAACAGAAGAGGAGAGAATAGCGGCATTACCACCATACAAACAAGCAAAATTAGCGCTTAGTAAACTTGATGAGCAAATCTATTTTGAAAATCAAAAAATTAAAGAGTACTATTCTGATCTTACTTTTATACTTCGAAAATACCTCAACGAAAAAGTATATGACCAATCACTTGAAAGCACAACAGAAGAGCTTGTGACTCGACTAAATTTGCTTAAAGACTCTAAAGATGTTTTGATTAAAAAAATTACTATTGAAAATATTCAAGAAATTCTAAAGCGTGCTGACCTTGTAAAATTTGCAAAGTCCAAGCCTGACTTTGAAATCGCTAGAATGGACAAGCAAATTATTAACAAAGAAATTGATCATGTTAAAGAGGGATTGCCAGAGCCTACAGAAGAGGAGTTATTAAAAGATTTAGAATATCAAAAAGAAATAGAGGGAAAACAAAGACGTAGAAAAATAAAAATAATAGGTCTTTGTATTATTGGTACTTTGATTGCTTTTTTTGTTGGTTTTGGAATACATTCTGGATTTACAACAGCAAAAGACACGTTGTTGCGCCACCCAAGTAAATTACTGTTAGAAAATAAAAACTGGGTAAGAAGCGAATATGGGGCCCCTGGAATTATTGTTCAAACCCCCGAAGTTTTAGAGCGGCAAATGCCTGTAAAAACGGATAGTGTTAATGCCAATTTTAATACTAAAATTTTTAGTTTTAAAAACTCTAAAGTCCCTTTAGAGATAACTGTAAAAAGCTCTGTTTTAAGTTCAGATGACAATTCTGACAAGTCATCTTCAGAGGCCATAGATCTTGTTGGTGTAGCCAATAAGGAACTTACTATACTAGAGAAAAAGGGTGCTGTTAATCTTATTCCAAGAACAGAGCAGTTTATCACTCCAAATGGCCAAGAAGGTTTAAAAACGTATGGTACTACATCTCTAAATTTTGAAACTGGAGAATTTGCTGAAGGTAACTTTATAATTCTAGGATTTTCTACCTCGAAAGTACTTCAACAGTTGGTCCTGGTTTGGAAGTCCGATGATATTTATGCTACCGAAATGGCAAATCGTATTTTAAATTCTGTTGAATTGATAAAAGATAATCAAGAGTGATGCTAGAAGGAATTGAATTCACACATAAAGAATTACTTTGGTTGCTTTTAGTCATCCCCGTGCTTTTGCTATGGTATATTTTAAAGCATAAAAAACAAACTGCTATTTTAGAAATCTCTACTACTAGTGGCCTTTTGAAGGGAAATCAATTTTGGACAATTTTAAAACACAGTTTGTTTGTACTAAGGGCCCTAGCGATTACGCTTATTATTATTGCAATGGCAAGGCCTCAAACTGTAGATGTT
>CBFIIL010000017.1:0-32942 GCA_965662485.1 Flavobacteriaceae bacterium
CAAAAAATTTAAATCCCTTATTCTACTTGGTCTTTGGGCCATTATCATCTTTTTAGGCTATATTACATTTATGTCTGTCTATGGTGAAATACAATTTAATAAATTGAAAGAAAAACGCTACAAAGTAGTTATTGAAAACTTAAAAGATATACGCGACGCCCAATTGGCTCACAAAACTGTTACAGGACAATTTCAAGGCGATTGGGATAAACTTGTAACATTTATAGAGAACGAAAAATTCACCATTACACAGCGTAGAGATTCTACTGTAATTGACAAATTCCTTACAAGACGCTATGGAGTAGATACAACCAAAGATATTGTTATTGTTGATACTCTTGGTTATGTGTCCGTAAAAGATTCACTTTTTGGAGCAGATTCACGTTACAAGACAATGATGAATGTACCTGTTGGAAAAGAGGGTGAAAAATTTAAATTAGAAACTGGAATGGTTGAACAAAACAAAATCAATATTCCTGTTTTTGAAGCTTCAGTTGCAAAAAGTGTCATTCTTTTTGATCAAGATAAAAACTTGGTTAAAAAAGAAGAAGAAGTTGTTTCTGTTGAAGGTGTAAACGGACCAACACTAAAAGTTGGTTCCTTGGAAGAAGTAAATACAAATGGTAACTGGCCAAAAAATTATTCAAAAGAACAATAAAAACCCTGAAAAAGGAATTGTATTGTCCATTCAAGTTAGCTTGAGTGGACTTTCTTTTTTTGTTTTAGATAGCGATAAGAATCAAATTATAGATTTGATTCATACACCATTTGAAAAAAAGCATACACCCCAAGAACTTTTAGATCAGTTGGTGCATCACTTTAATACTCATGAAGTGCTACAACAACACTTTTCTAAAACAACACTTATTCATGACAATGAAATGGTAACACTCGTACCATCGGCATTGTTTGAAGAAGAGTATTTATCTGATTATTTGAAATACAATACAAAAATCTTTAAAACAGATTTTATCACTTATGATGTTATTAAAAATGATGATATCATGGTTGTTTATGTGCCTTTTGTAAATATAAATAATTACATTTTTGAACGTTTTGGAAGTTTTGAATACAAACACAGTACAACGGTTGTATTGGATAGAATTTTACAAATTCAAAAAAACAATGCCAAGGAATCTATGTATATTAATATCTCTGAAACCTACTTCGATTTAGTGGTTACAAAAAACAATGCACTACAGCTATATAATAGGTTTGAATATCAAACAAAAGAAGATTTCATATATTATATTTTATTTGTAGCAGAACAGTTAGGACTTAATACAGAGCAATTTGAGTGTGTGCTTATGGGCGCAACAAAAAAAGATGATGAACTCTACGCTATCGCCTATAAATACATTCGACATGTATCCCTATTGTCCGAAGACAAAATGCTTTATAGTCATAACAACTCTACCGAAAATTTCACCATCCTAAATAGCTTTTAATGCGAATAATATCGGGGAAATACAAAGGTAGGCGATTGAATGTTCCAAAAAAATTACCTGTGCGCCCTACAACAGACATGGCCAAAGAGGCACTTTTCAATATCCTTATTCACCGCTATGATTTTCAGGACCTTTCAATTTTAGACTTATGTTCTGGAACGGGAAATATTGCTTATGAATTTAGTTCTAGAGGCGCAAAAAATATAGTTGCAGTAGACAAAGAATTTCGTTGTGTAAAATTTATAGAACAAACAGCATCAGAATTTGAAATGTCAATTGATGCTATTAAAAGCGATGTATTTTCTTATCTGGAACGTACACCACAAACATTTGATATCATTTTTGCTGATCCACCCTACGCCATGTCAACGGAAGAATTTGCATCAATTGTTCAATTTATATTTGAAAGGAAACTATTAAACCCAGATGGTTTACTCATTATTGAACACTCAAAACATACAAATCTATCAAATCTCGAAAATTTTGATGAATTAAAAACCTATGGGGGAAATTGTTTTAGTTTTTTTAAATAAAAAAAGCAGATCTATAAGCCGAATTCTGTACTCAAAAAAGAGCCCCTATCATTTATCTACGTTTACTGTTACCAGAAAACTTTAGCTGCCTACCCTTCAGTATTGCACGTGCCGCACTCAAACACTGATTTACATGGCATTGCACCGCATAGAGTTTACATGATTTCACTACAGCTTAACCTGTACATTCTTTCTGTTGCACTATTCCTAACCTCACGGCCGATGGCTGTTAGCCACTACGCTGCACTTTGGTGTTCGGACTTTCCTCTATTCATAAAAATGAATAGCGATAAGGCGATCTGCTTTCGTACAAAAATACACAAATTGTTAATAAGTACTCGTTTTTTTCACTGGTATTCATCTTTGTGTTTCACTTCGAATTTTTAAATTTGTTACATATGGAAAAGTTTGTTGTATCTGCATTAAAATATAGACCAAAAACATTTAAAGATGTTGTTGGGCAGTCTGCAATTACAACAACTCTAGAAAATGCCATAAAAGAAAACCATTTAGCCCAAGCCCTACTTTTTACAGGCCCACGAGGTGTTGGTAAAACCTCTTGTGCACGTATTCTTGCCAAAATGATTAATAGTAATGGTGATGCTAACGAAAATGAGGACTATGCCTTCAATATTTTTGAGCTCGATGCAGCATCTAATAATTCTGTTGACGACATTCGAAACCTTACCGATCAAGTTCGTATTCCACCACAAGTAGGTTCATATAAAGTCTATATTATTGATGAAGTACACATGCTATCCTCGAATGCTTTTAATGCATTTTTAAAGACTTTAGAAGAACCGCCAAAGCATTGTATTTTCATCTTAGCAACAACTGAAAAGCACAAAATTATCCCAACAATTCTTTCGCGTTGTCAAATATTTGATTTTAAGCGTATTACAGTAAATGATGCAAAAAATTATTTAAAACTAATTGCCAAAGAGCAAGGTATAGAAGCCGAAGATGATGCATTGCATATTATCGCCCAAAAAGCCGATGGCGCAATGCGAGATGCCCTATCAATATTTGATAGAGTAGTTAGTTTTTCAGGGAAAAATTTAACACGACAGGCTGTCTCAGAAAATTTAAATGTCCTTGATTATGACACTTTTTTTAAGGTTACTGACCTTATTTTAAATAACGAAATTCCTGCACTACTGCTTCAATTCAATGCTATTTTATCTAGAGGATTTGAAGGACAACATTTTATTGCTGGACTAGCTTCACATTTTAGAGATCTTTTTGTTGCTAAATCTACCCAAACTCTAGAACTATTAGAAGTTGGAGACGATACAAAAGAGAAATACAAAAGGCAATCTGAAAAAACAACGACAGGATTTCTTAAAGAAGCTATTTATTTGGCTAATGATTGTGACTTAAAATACAAAACAAGTCGAAATCAGCGGTTGCTTGTAGAGCTTTGCCTCATGAAACTTGCCTCTATCAACTTTGATGGAGAAAAAAAAAAGACTAGCGGATTCATAATTCCTGCAGCATTCTTTAAAAACAAAAATATTCCCGAAATCATTGTTGAAAAACCTGAGGAAAAGCCAAAACAAAATACAAGTTCTGATAATCTTCCTAAACCTGAAATCGTTGAAGAACCTAAATCAGAATATCCATCAAAACCCATTACACCACCTGTTTTAAGTGGTGTTAAAAGAGAATCATCTGGACTATCCCTAAAAAGTATCCAAAAGAAAAAAGAACATCAAATTAAGCAAATGGATGTTCAAATAAAAGAAGATGATTTACCCTCAGATCCTTTTAGTGAAAAAGAAATGCTAAAATTTTGGGATACTTATGTAGAAACGCTTGAAAATAAAGGAAAATACAATCTTTCAGCAATTCTTAAAATTGACACTCCAAAATTAGCTGAAAACCATACCATTAAACTTGAGTTTCCTAATTCAACAAATAAAATTGAAGTTGAACGTCAACAGTTTGATCTTTTGCAATTTTTACGTAAATCTTTAAATAATTTTGAAATCTCTTTGGATATTTCAGTCAATGAAACTTTGGAGAAAAAATATGCATATACTGCAGAAGATAAATACAAAAAATTGATCGAAAAAAACCCTGTATTGGACACCCTAAAACAAACCTTTAATTTAGATTTATAGATTATGCTAGGCCTAAAACTTCCTACAGACCCACGCTGGGTAAACATTGCAGAGATGAATCTCGAAGAAATTCTAACTGATCATGCGTTTTGTGAGCAAAAAGCAGCAAGCACAGCCATTTCACTAATTGTTAGCTTTCCAGAATATACAGATTTGGTACAGGAAATGACTGCTTTAGTTGAAGAAGAAATGAGCCATTTTAAGATGGTTCACGATTTGATTTTGGATTATGGTTTTAGTCTTGGTCGAGATCGAAAAGATGAATATGTTATTCAACTTTTGAAGTTTTTTCCAAAAGGCGGTAGCCGTACAACACAACTTGTACATCGATTACTTTATGCAGCACTAATTGAAGCCAGAAGTTGCGAGCGTTTTAGGTTGCTTTCAGAACATTTAGCAGATAAAAAATTAGCGAAATTTTATAAAAAACTAATGATTAGCGAAGCCCATCATTATACGATGTTTCTCAAATTTGCACGACAATATGGGAATCGAGATGAAGTTGACCAAAAATGGGAAGACTTATTGATTTTTGAAGCTGAAATCATGAAAAATCTTGGAACTTCAGAAACTATTCATGGCTAATACTATTTTAAGGTGTGTGCCTCAATAGTTTTGGCATAAATACACTTCACAATACCATCCGACAACCCTATTTTTGGCACCAGCAACGCTTGTGCATTACTCCATTTCATCGCTTTCAAAAATAAGTGTGTTGCTGGCAAAATCACATCTGCACGATCTGGTTTTAATCCTAATTTCAAAATTCGCTCTTCGTAAGATAAATCAGAGAATTCTTGTAGTTTTTGCTCCAAATATGAGAGTTTTAAAACACTCAAAGGTTTTTTGTTAGACATTTTAAATAACTTATTGATATTTCCGCCAGACCCCAACAATGTTAATGTTTTATAAGATGATGTTTTCTTTTTTATCCATGATTTTAACGCAATCCAAGTTTCCTCATTAACTTGATTATTTATAAGTCGAACCGTTCCAATTTTAAACGATTTACTCACAACTTTGTTCATACCCTCGAATATTGAAAATTCTGTACTCCCCCCTCCTACATCAACATATAAGTATATTTTTCTTGAATCTAAAATCTCATTTAAATCTGTGGCAGCAATGATTTTAGCTTCTGTCTGACCATCAATAATATCAATTTGAAGTTCTGATTCTTCTAAAACCTTTTGCACTACTATATTGGCATTTTTAGCTTCACGCATGGCTGAAGTTGCACAGGCTTTGTACGCAATTACGCCATTGACATTCATCAATAATCGAAAGGCTTTCATGGCATCAATTAAACGTTTTATATTCTCTTCTGAAATGTCATGTTTTAAAAATGCATCGGCGCCTAATCTGATGGGGACTCGAACCAATTCACTTTTTTTAAATTGTGTTGGGCCATCATGTTCAATGACATCAGCAATAAATAAACGTACCGCATTTGAGCCAATATCTATGGCTGCATATTTTTTAAGATTTATAGGCATTTATTATGGAGATAAGCGTTCAATTTTCCAATTTAGATCACTTTGAAGTTGATAACGAATACGATCGTGTAATCTATTGGCACGACCTTGCCAAAATTCAATTTCAACAGGCTTTACAATAAAACCTCCCCAAAATTCTGGACGTGGTATGGGTTTATTTTCAAATTTTTCCTCTAACTTTTTAAGTTGATTTTCTATAACTTCTCTACTAGAAACAACAGTACTTTGCTGAGAAGCGTGAGCTCCTAATTGACTGCCTCTAGGACGCGATTCAAAGTATCCATCACTAAGATTTGCAGCAATTTTTTCGACATCTCCTTTTATGATGACTTGCCGCTCTGCTCCTGCCCAATGAAAAGACAAACTCACTTTTGGATGCGCAATAATGGCCTTTCCTTTTTCGCTTTCATAATTGGTGTAAAAAATAAACCCTTCGTGAGTGTATTTTTTTAAAAGTACAACACGTCCTTTTGGAAAACCATCTTCTCCCAAAGTTGATAACGTCATCGCGTTGGTTTCATCTTGTGGAAAATGTTGATCTACTTCAAAAAACCACTTTTGAAATAATTCTAATGGGTTTTCTGAAATATGCGCTTCCAACAAACTGCCTTTGTCGTAAGATTTTCTATAATTTCCTAAATCGTTGTTCATTTAGTATAGTTTTTTCAAAAGTAAAAAATTAGCTTCTAAAAAATGTTTTAGATTTCTTAAATTTGATATAAAGCTATAAAATGTTTCTTGGGTTTATTTTTACGGGGTTTATATTGATTGTTGTTGGTCTTCTGGTGAAACTCAACCCCAATCTATTGGCAGGTTATAATACCATGCCTGAAGAAAAGAAAAAGGAAATTGATATTGAAAAAGTAAGCACTATTGCAAGAAATGTACTTGTGCTTATGGGCGCTGCTGTTATTGATGCTAGTATTATCATGTACTTCTTTGAAGTCTCGAAAAAAATTCAAGTCAATATTATTTCTTTAATTATAGTTTTAGGTGTTGTTATTTTAATCATTTGGTCGAACCGTGTTCCAAAATTAAAATAATACTTATTTCCAAAACTTTAATTTACTTGTTTTTCCTATTCCAGGATTAAATCCATTTGTAGGGTCTAATTCTCTGTAGAAATTAGATAAAGCAGGTTTAGCATAATATTCGTGACCCACATTGTGTTCGGCGGGGTATTCGGCACCTCTTGCATCATAAGTTTGTAATAATTTTTCTTTTAATGCTTTGGCGTCTACTCCTTTTTTTAGGATATAATTTTGATGTAAAACATGACAAAATAAATGACCGTAATACAATTTCATTTCAAACATTTCATCAAGTTCTGGAGGGAGCTGTTCAAACCAGTTTTTTTCATTTCTTGGTAAGGCAATATCCATCGACATCATTTCGCCTAAATCTTTTGCATTTAAGGCATGATACCGTCCAATGGCACTAGCCGCTACAAAACGATGTAATAGCGCTTTTTTGGCTTCTTTTGGGGTGCAAATAAAGTAATTACCATCATTATTTTTAAAAAAGGCATCAAAATACTGCTGTGCTTCATCAATGCCTTCGTCGGACATTTCAATCACCCAATGGTGTTCAAATTTATTCCTAAATTGCTCCATACGCTTAGGCAAATGATTGGGCCAAAAAGAACTTAAGAATTGCATCAACTTGTCGGAAAACTTCGATGGAAGAAAGCTAAATTTATCCGCTAATAAATCCATTTTACGTTTCAAATCAAACAACTTAGGAATAAAATTAGGCCCTAATTTATCGATGATCACAAACGTATCTTTACTGTATTTTTTTGCAGCATCATAACAATCTCTATGTAAATATTCTCCTGAAGTTGGAAGATTTTTAAAAGTTGATAATATTGTTCTTCGAATTTGCATAAAGGTATCCGATGCATTAGACCCAATATAAAATACTTGGGTACGTTTTGGCGACACATAAGTATCTAACCGAACTGCAAAAACAGCAATTTTTCCGGCACATCCCGACGCGGTGTGTAAGCGTCTACCATCGGCATTAAAACGTGCTGGAGTACTAGCCTCTACATCTCTTACACGTTTTTGGTATTCATTATCTGAAGCTAATTTATTGGGGGATTTTATGTCTTTTTCTGTGTAATTTTTGTTTTGTAAATTGGTTAATATTTCATCTGGGGTTTGCCCCAAATCAATTCCTAAATCGTTGACTAAAACAAGATGTCCATCGCTTTCAATTTTTGCAAACAATGACAGTTCGGTATAGGCTGGCCCTCGTTTGACCAATGCTCCACCAGAGTTGTTACATACCCCACCTACAATAGAAGCACCAATACATGACGAACCGATTACGGAGTGTGGTTCTCTGCCATAGGATTCCAATTTGTTTTCCAATCCAAAAAGTGTACTTCCCGAAAGTCCAATAATTTGTTGGCCCTCATTAATCACATGAATTGCATTGATACGCATAGTATTAATGATCACTATAGGTCGATCGTAGTCGTTTCCAAAAGGTGTAGACCCCCCTGTAAGACCTGTGTTAGCGGCTTGCATAATGACAATGATATCTGCTGCAACACAAACCTGCAAAACTTTCCAGATTTCTAATAGTGTCCCCGGTTTAATTACAGCTAACGCTTCACCTTCTCCATAACGCCATCCTTTAGAATACGTTTGTTTATCCCATTGTCTTGTAAGCACATATTTTTTACCTACAATGGTGCTAAAGTCTTGAATAATGCTTTTATAGTCTTGTGTCATTGTCAATAGAAATGTGCGCTATTTTTTATTTAAAACTTAAAAAATTAAAGATATAAAATTTGAAGATTTTAAATCTTTAAAATGTAAATTATTAGCTTGGTATATTTTTTGATTCAAGTTTATATCTTTACACAAAATTAATTACAATTTAATGTTGCATCGGTTTTCGGCTTTTATCATTTTTTTTATAGGACTTCAGATGAGTTTTGCGCAGCTGGAAACGGCACAAGAAACACTGCGAATAAAAGCCAAAGATTTAGCCAAAGAAAATCAAAATTCATCTGAGTTATTTAGCCTCTCTCCTGTTCGTGGCTTAACCAACAAAGATATCAAAATCACTATGGGTATTCCTCCTATCGATGGTTTTAGAAAAGAAGAACGTGGAATAACCACCACCAAAGATGTGGTTGATCCTACATGGGACATCAAACAAAAATTTGTTGAAAACCAAAAGGATGTGACTAAATATGCCAAAGATTTTTATTTGGGTGATATCAAAACGAAATCAAAATATATCCGTTTAATCTGTAGAGATCACGAATATGAAGATGGCGACCGCATAAAGTTGATGCTTAATAAGGTTACAATCCACCCCAATATATTACTTCGAAATTCACCCTATATCATTGATATTGACCTGGAAGAAGGTCTAAACACCATACAGTTTTATGCTCTAAACGAAGGTTCATCAAGTCCAAATACTGCAGAACTTAAAGTCATTGACGAAAACGGTAACATTATTGGTTCTGGAAAATGGCTATTGACCACAGGTTATAAAGCAAAGCTTATTGTTTTACGGCAATAATAATTAGTCTATAACGACAGCTGCTGAAATATGGGTGTTACTTTTAACAATCACATAGGTTGATGTGGTATATAAGCATCTCCATTTGCTCCATAATTTGTCCAATACTCAAATCAAAATTAAATGACGAAAGTGCGCTATCTAAAGGGTTGGGTCTAACAGGAACAACCATTCCTGGATACCATCCAGACTGAGTATAACCATGGAAAGAAAAAAAAAATTGAAATGATTGAAATTTATAATTTTAACAAACTAGCTAATTAAATTCTATAGTAATTTAATGAATAAATTTAATAATGAAAAAGCCTTCAAAAGCATAAAACCTATGAAAGGACTATTAATATTTTATATTCAAATAAAAGATTGTATTTTGCAATGAATAATCAACTAATTTAATTTTATTATGAGACATTTATTTTTAACATTTTTAGCTTTAGCGGTTCTCTCTTCATGTAAAGAAGCGGCAACTGTGCCTAGTGAAGCACAAAAAGAAACTTTCAAAAGAAACTACACTGCTTTTTTAGACCACCATGTCAAAGGTTTTGAAACTGAAGACAGCAGCCTAGTTGCTGCTTATTTAGCAGATACTGTAAAATGGAGTCCACCGGTATGGAACGGAAACAAAGTGCTTGGCAAAGCAGAAATTGTAGCGATTGCTGATCAATATTTTTCAGAATTTGATAATTTAACATTTTTACCAGGAGATGGTGGAATCGATTCTGAAGGTGCCTACTGGGGTGGCTCTCACTACTCCGACACTGGGGAAGAGACTGCAGAGCCAAATGGTATTCGTGTTTATGGTACATGGACAGGAACTCATACCGCATCTGGAGCAACTGTAAACAATAAATGGTATGCAGTCATAGCTTTTAATGATGATGGCAAGGTTGTCATGTTCTCCGACTGGATGGATGTTTCTGGGATGCAAGTACAAATTGAAGCCCATGTAGCCGCTCAAACAGAATAAATATAGGTTTGATTTAAAAGAATTAAAAAGTCCACTAAATGTGGGCTTTTTTTTTTAATTATCGAAATCTAAAAATACACTCTTAATCCGGCATTAAAGTTGACTTGACTAAGAGATTCCTTTTCGTCGTCATCTAACTTGACATCTGTTGTATTACCACTTACGGTAGTTTTGATTTTTGATAATGTACCTGCTAAATATCCAATCCTTGCGCCAATAGCTATATTTTTTCCAATAAAATGAAAATAACTTACTGTAGTAATGAAACCAAAAGTACCTGCTTTTTGTTCTGAAAAAACGCTAGAGTTAATTGATTTTTCTGCATTGTACGATAATAGCCCAAGTAGTTTCAAATAAGTCTCTAAGGCTCAATTTAGTATCAAAATCATGATCCAGAAGTTGTCTGTTAATTATTGGTAGCTGTATCGCTCTAACAGATATTTCTTTTTCGTTTGCTAAAGCATCTTTGATTGCAAGCTCAGACTCTTCTTCTTGATTTTGACGAACTGTATTTGGGTAAAATAAAATAATCTCATCAACTTCAAACCGAACAGCGTAAGCCAGTAAAATCAAAATATATTTTTTGCTTAACAGATTAAAGCCAACAAAAGTCCAACAAAGTAAAGTAATGTTACTTTCCAATACAGAAATTAGCAAAAATATTCCCTAAAAGGTCGTCTGTAGAAATTTCACCCGTAATACGTCCAAAATGGTGCAAAGCCTCACGAATGTCTATGGCCAATAAATCACCAGAAAGTCCTGTTTGTAGGCCATGTTGCACCTTTTGAATGTTATCCAGTGCTTGCCGTAAGGCATCGTAGTGGCGGGCATTGGTAATGATGGTGTCATTATTATGAAGTTTGCCCATTTGTACCAACCCCAAAAGATGATGTTTTAAGGCCTCTACCCCTTCACCTGTTTTGGCACTTATCGTTAAATAATCGTACTGTTCAAAACATTTTTTGACGGCATGAGTATTTGAAGCATCCATTTTATTAACAATTATAAGTTGTTGTTTATCAGGATATTGTGATGTATTTTTATCAATTTTATTTTTGATTTCAGAATATGTTACTTTTGAAATTTCGCTTCCATCAAAAAGCTGAAGAACGACTTGTGACTGTGCTATTTTTTCAAAGGTTTTCTCAATACCAATCGCTTCCACAGTATCATCTGTTTGACGAATACCTGCGGTGTCTATAAAGCGAAATTTAACACCCTCAATGGTTATTTCATCTTCTATGGCATCACGTGTGGTTCCTGCAATAGTACTAACAATGGCTTTTTCTTCATTAAGAAGCGCATTTAACAGCGTGGATTTTCCTACATTAGGTGCGCCAACAATGGCAATAGGGACACCATTCTTGATGACATTCCCCGTTGAAAATGAATCAATAAGGTATTTCAAGACTTTGACAATACGCTGCAATAAATCCTCAAATTGTTGACGATCTGCAAATTCTACATCTTCTTCAGAAAAATCCAGTTCAAGTTCAATCAATGAAGCAAAATTGAGGAGTTCTTGGCGAAGATTTTTGATTTCCGAGCTAAACCCACCTCGCATTTGTTGCAATGCAATTTGATGAGCTGCCGCACTATCACTAGCAATCAAATCGGCAACGGCTTCAGCTTGGCTTAGGTCCATTTTTCCATTCAGAAAAGCTCGAAGGGTAAATTCACCAGCATTGGCCGCTCGACACCCTTTTCGGATAAAGAGTTGTAAAATTTCTTGTTGAATATAACTGCTGCCATGACATGAAATCTCAACAACATCCTCTCCTGTATAGGATTGTGGATTTTTAAACACACTGACTAAAACTTCATCCAAAACACGTTCACCATCGACAATATGGCCCAAATGCACCGTATGTGTAGGTTGATTAATAAGTTGTTTGTTGTGAATGGATTTAAAAAGGGTATTGGATATTGATAGGGCTTCTGTGCCCGAAACACGAAGTACAGCAATAGCTCCAGCTCCAGAAGCGGTGGCAAGGGCTATTATTGTATCGTTGTGTGTCATTTCTATAAATTTTTTACAAAAATATTAATATTACATCAAAACAATGTCGTATTAAAATTTAATTTAATTTTGCATAAAAATTTCGACCAATGACTTTACGTTACTTCTTTCTTTCTGTTTTAATTTTAATACTTACTATTGGATGTAACTCATCCTCTTCAAAAACAACTAATTACACTGTGAATATTGAAGCAGAGGGCGTATATGATGGGGTTCGTGCATACATCAAACGAAACGAAAATGGAAAAACAACAGCTGCTACCGATACTGCCGTTGCTCAAAATGGTATGTTTCAGTTTAAAGGGGAAGTTTTAGCTCCAGAAATGCGTTTGATTACAATTGATGGTATCAACGGCCAGGTATTTTTTGTTTTAGAACCCAACAATATAAATATAACTGTTTATAAAGATAGCATTCAAAAATCTAAAGTTTCTGGTGGTTTAAATAACGAGATTTTTTCGAAATATAGAAGTGGATTTGTTGTAATTACTAATAAGTTGGATAAATTACGTGAAGAATATGTTGCTGCTGCTCAAAACCCTAAAGTGGTTCAAGATTTACAAAAACGTAATGTTGAGCTTCGCGAAGAACTGAAGAATTATGGTTTTAATTTTCTTAAAGAACATCCAAATTCAGACTTTTCTTTAATGCTTTTAGACGGTCTTACATCACAACCAAAATTTGATACCAAATCCGCTAATGAAGTATTGACGCTTATGGATGATGAGCTGCTCAATAAATCTACAAATACCCTCACTGTTCAAAATATTCAAGATAAAATTAATCAAGCAAAAACCAATAAAAAATTATCTATTGGTGATATCGCTCCAGATTTTACGGCACCAAATCCCGATGGTACTCCTCTTACAATGAGTAAAATTAAAGGAAAAGTGACCATTATTGACTTTTGGGCCTCATGGTGCAAACCTTGCCGTGTAGAAAATCCTACCTATGTACGACTCTATGAAAAATACCACGACAAAGGGCTGGAAATTATAAGTTTTTCTTTAGATAGAGAAAATCAAAAACAACGTTGGGTTGATGCTATTGCAAAAGATAAATTAACATGGCACAATGTTTCAAACTTAAAATTTTGGAATGATCCTGTGGCAAAACTTTATAATATTACTTCTATTCCTGCAGCATTTATCATAGATGAACAAGGCGTTATTATTGCAGAACGTTTGCGTGGAATTGCGCTGGAACGAAAAATAGCAGAACTCCTCGATTAAGCTTACAGCTTATTTTTCCATTTTAAAAGAAATAAAAGCCCTATTGGTGCCGCCAACAAGGCCACCATCCAAAAATGATATTCAAAAATCCAAGGGGCTAAAACTAAGGTCATTAAATACCCTCCTACTGCACCACCAAAATGTGCATCATGGCCAATGTTTCCAAGCTTGGTTTTCATACCATATATCGAAAATAATAAATACCCTACTCCAACAACATAAGATGGTATTGGAACTGGGATAAAATATATAAACATATGCATATCTGGTCTTAATAAAATAGCCGAATATACAATACCTGTTACCGCTCCACTTGCCCCAACAGCACTATAAAAAGGTTCGTTTTTGTGAAAATAGAACGACAAAAGATTTCCTGCAAGTAAGCTAAAAAGATAGACCAAATAAAAATTAAGAGCACCCAATAGATTGACCACAATATGAGCAAAAAAATACAGTGAAATCATATTGAACATAAAATGCTGCCAATTGACATGCAAAAACCCAGAGCTTAACATTCGTATTTTTTCGCCACGTTGTAATGCTGCAATATTAAATTTGTACTGCTCAAAAAAGGAATAGTCTTTAAAGCCACGCATGGAAAACAAAAGATTAGCTGTAATTACAATGAGGGTGTGGATGTTCATGGGTTAAAATTATTAAATCGCATAAATTAAATTATCTTTGCAGTGTAAATTTAAGACTAATTTATGCAATTATTAGCCTTTGTGCTCATCTATCCTTTGCTTTGGTTGGTATCCATTTTGCCATTTCGCTTGCTCTATGCCGTATCTGATATGCTGTTTTTTTTGTTGTACCATGTATTTCGCTACCGTAAAAAAACTGTTGAAGACAATTTGAAGCTTGTTTTTCCAGAAAAATCTGAATCCGAACGTAAACAAATCACAAAAGAATTTTTTCATCATTTATGTGATATGATTTTGGAAGCCATAAAATCCATGAACATAAGTGTTGAGGACATGAGAACGCGATACAAGTTTACCAACATTGAAGTGATTAAAGCATTTGAAAAACAAAACAAAAGTATTGTTTTGATGTGCGCACATTATGGCAGTTGGGAATGGATTTTTATCATACAAACTTATGTCAAATTTCGAGGGTATGCCATCTATAAACGTTTGAACAACAAATACTTTGATAAACTTGTTCGAGATATTAGAGCACGTTACAACAGTTATTTGGTTACTACAAAAGAAACCATTCCAACACTAACAGAAAATATGAAAAATGGTATTCTAACAATGAATGGTTTTGTTTCGGATCAGACGCCAAAAAAGGAAAAAGCATACCATTGGAATACATTTATGGGGATTGAAGTTCCTATTCATACCGGTGCAGAAATGCTGGCTAAAAAATTAGATATGCCTGTAGTTTTTTTCTCTGTTAAGCGTATAAAAAGAGGGTTTTATGAAACTACGTTTCAAACCTTAGCAGAACACCCAAATGAGTTTAAGGATTATGAAATTACAGATCAGTTTTTAAAACTTGTTGAAAATCAAATTCACGAAGCCCCACAATACTATTTGTGGACTCATAAGCGCTGGAAACATCGTAAAGTTTAGGCAATTATTTAGGTGTTCTTAGTATTTTTTCGAGTTGTCGCCCTTTAGCCAATTCATCAATAAGTTTTTCGAGTTGTCGGCAGTGCTTATAGACGTCAAACTCCTCTGCGATGTCTTCAATGCGATACCCACAAACAACCCCTTTTATTAAATGCGCATTGGGGTGAATTTTTGCCTTTTGAAAAAAAGTTCTAAAGGTTACTTTTTTATCAATAAGTGTTTGCAGAGTCCTTTCATCAAATCCAGTAAACCATTCTATAACATGATGAAATTCTTCTTTAGTTCTACCATTTTTTTCTAATCTACTGAGATATAAAGGATAGATGGACGCAAAGACCATTTGGGCCACCTTTTCGTTTTTTTCTGGGGTCACTTTCATGTTTTTTTATTGTTGAAGGTAACGGTCTTGTGTATGAAACGTAGCGTGTAAAAAGACGCTATTTTTTCGGATAAACACAGAGCCGAATTTTTATGTTTTGTTTTTAACTTTTCTATTTTAAAAGCCAAATTTAAAAATTTGGCGGCCTTTGCAGATAAGCACAAACCTTTCGGAAAGCACTTATTAGCTATGTTTTATACACGTTGTTGTATTTAGTTATTTCCTTTCAAATATTCAGCGTATGGAAGTTTATTTTCAAACCTTTCAAGAATAACTTTTTCAATTCTGGTTTCTCCTAAGTTTCTTGCTTTTTCAATATTATCCCAAGCTTTCGAATATTCTCCTAGTTGAAATTTAACTAGAGCTTTTTGATAATAACCATAACTGTAGTTAGGTGATAGTTTTTCGGCAATAGAATATAATGAATCAGCTTTTCTAAGTAGTTTTACATTGTCTGGGTAGCCTTTGTCATAGTAATAATATCCATACATTGAAAAGTTTCTACCATCTTTAGGGTTCAATTCAATTAACTTATTTATACAACGTAGTCCATTTTTTTCGTTTTGTTGATTGAAACTATCTAATGCTTCTTCCCATAATCCATCATAGAAATTCGAGTTGAACGAGTTGATTGTAAATAACCACTTGTTTTTTTCAATGTCTTTCGTTGAACCAAAAGCTCTAATATAGATTAAGGCTTTTTTTTTCAATTTCATTTCATTATTCCAGTATTCTAGTAATTCATTTTGAATGGGTAGCCAATATTTTTCTCCATTAGTATTCAGAAGAACTTCACTCTCAAAAATTTCTTTTGCATTCTCAGCAATACTTAATGATTTCAAAATAGACGTGAGCTACATTAATTTGTTTGAATCAATTTTCCTTACACTTTCTAAACTCTCAACTATTGTTAAATAACCATAAGTTCCAGCGTAAGTATTTATGTCAGCTTTAATATCTTGAGAAGAGTTTACCTTGTTATAATATTCAGTTATTTCACTAAATTCTACTAAAGTGTTTTTGTTTTTATTATGAATATTTTCTTGTGCTGTTGCAATGCTCACGATTAATAAGCATATTATCTTAAATGTGTTTTTCATAATTAAATACAACTATATAAATATACGCATTGCGTATATCCAATTTTTATAAAGTTCGTATATCAATTTTAGGGGTGTTTTGCTATATTCTTATAAATCAATACAATAGCGTGTTTTTATAGCGTATATCGATTTTCCATAAGCGAAACATTTATAGTTCCCTATTGGATTAGACACATAAAAACTTAAAAAGTCACATTTTTAAAGAAGAATTTTAAAAATGCAAAAAGAAGGTTTAAGACAGAGCTTTAAGTTCAGAAATAAAGCGGTCTGCCAATGCATCGGCTTGTTGTTGTGAGGGGGCTTCTGTATAAATTCTAATGATGGGTTCTGTATTGCTTTTACGAAGGTGTACCCATGAGTCCACAAAATCAATTTTAACCCCGTCAACAGTGGTTAAAGGTTCGTTTGCATATTTGTTTTCCATGGATTTTAAGAGAGCATCAACATCTATAGTGGGGTTTAAATCAATTTTCTTTTTACTCATAAAATACAAAGGATAGGTGTTTTTAAGAGCACTTACTGCAATTTGTTTTTCGGCCAATAAACTTAAAAACAAGGCAATACCCACCAAAGCGTCACGCCCATAATGCGCTTCTGGTAAAATAATGCCACCGTTACCTTCTCCGCCAATAACGGCCTTATTGGCTTTCATGGCATTAACCACATTCACCTCTCCTACTGCACTGGCAGTATAGATTCCTCCATGTTTTTCAGTAACATCTCTAAGCGCTCGTGTGGAACTCAAATTACTTACGGTATTGCCTTTATTCTGGCTTAAAACATAATCGGCACAGGCAACTAAGGTATATTCTTCGCCAAACAGCTCCCCTTTTTCATCCATAAACGCCAAACGATCAACATCGGGATCCACAGCAATTCCGAAATCTGCTCCGGTTTGTGTTACTTTTTCAGATAAATCGGTCAAATGGGCTTTAAGTGGTTCTGGATTATGAGGAAAATGTCCATTGGGCGTGCAATGCAACTTAATAGGTTCTACGCCCAAACGTTCAAGCAATAGCGGTACAGCAATACCTCCCGTAGAATTGACACCGTCCACAACGACTTTAAATTTACACGATTTTATGGCTTCAACATCGACATAATCAAGTTCTAAAACTTCATCGATATGTAAATCAAAATAGGCATCATTAACTGTGATTTTTCCCAAATCATCAACTTCTGCAAAGTTAACTTCCTCGGTTTCCGCCAAATCCAATACCCGTTGGCTATGCGTTGCATTTAAAAACTCACCACTACTATCAAGCAATTTTAAGGCATTCCATTGTTTTGGGTTATGGCTTGCTGTTAAAATAATGCCACCATCGGCGTGTTCCATAGGCACTGCAACTTCTACGGTCGGAGTTGTGGAAAGCCCCAGATTGATGACATCTATACCCATCCCAATCAAGGTGTTCATCACTAAACTTTGAATCATTTCGCCAGAAATTCGAGCATCTCTTCCAACAACCACTCTATAATTGGTTTTTTTGCGTTGCTCCTTAATCCACATGCCATAGGCCGCAGCAAATTTAACCGCATCTATGGGCGTTAAATTATCAGAAACAGTACCGCCAATAGTCCCACGAATTCCAGAAATTGATTTGATTAAAGTCATTTTAAAAAGTTTTTACAAATATAGGATTTCAATTCTAGTTTTATAAAATAGTATTCATAATTTTGACCCCATGAACTACCTTGCACATCTCTATCTTTCTGGAAAAAATGAAGACATTTTGATCGGTAATTTTATCGCTGATAGTGTAAAAGGTTCAAAATATAAAAACTACCCAACTGAAATTCAACGTGGGGTAGTATTACATCGCCAAATTGATACCCACACCGATGCACACCCCAATTTTAGAACAAGCACAAAACGATTGCATAAAAATTACGGTCATTATTCTGGAGTGATTGTTGATATTTTTTTTGATCATTTTTTGGCTAAAAATTGGTCTAATTATTCCTCAATTTCATTGGCTAACTATGCTCAAGAATGTTATTCCATTTTAAATAAAAACATCCAAATAATGCCTGAAAAAGCACAATACATTTTGCCCTATATGACCAGAGGAAATTGGTTGTTGAGCTATGCCTCTACAAAGGGAATATCGAGTGTCTTATCAGGGATGAATAGACGCACCAATGGGCGTTCTGGAATGGATAAAGCAACTATTGAGCTCCAACAGTACTATACAGAATTTGAAGCTGATTTTAAAATTGTGTTTAAAGATTTAAAACAGATGAGTGCTACTTTTCTAAATCAACATTAACTGATATAATTCCAAATGTTTTTGTATTTCCCCATTTGGACATAAGTCATATTTATGGGTAAATGCTTGGGTAAGCTAAGTTTTGGATCTTCTTTAAGTATATTTTTGGCCCAACTTCGAGCAAGAGATAATATCTCTTTATCTTGAATAATATTAGCAATTTTTAAACGCAAAACTCCACTTTGTTGTGTTCCCATGATATCTCCAGGTCCTCTAAGTTTTAAATCTACTTCAGCAATTTCAAAACCATCAGAAGAGCGTACCATCGTTTCCATTCGGGTTTTGCTATCATTTCCAAGTTTGTGGCTTGTCATTAAAATACAATAACTTTGATCTGCTCCTCTCCCAACTCGTCCTCGTAATTGATGCAATTGAGACAACCCAAAACGCTCGGCACTTTCAATAATCATTACAGAAGCATTTGGAACATTTACGCCTACTTCTATAACGGTTGTAGCTACCATAATTTGAGTTTCGCCTTTCAGAAAACGTTGCATTTCAAAATCCTTATCTGCGGGTTTCATTTGACCATGAACAATCGAAATTTGATAGTCAGGCAAAGGAAACTCACGAGCAATGCTTTCATAACCGTCCATTAAATCCTTAAAATCTAATTTTTGACTTTCATTAATAAGCGGGTAAACAATATAAATCTGCCGCCCTTTTTTTATTTCATCTCTAATAAATCCAAATACTTTTAAGCGGTTACTGTCAAAACGATGTACCGTTTTGATGGGTTTTCGTCCTGGTGGTAATTCATCGATTACCGAAATATCCAAATCGCCATAAACAGACATAGCGAGTGTTCTTGGAATTGGAGTTGCAGTCATCACAAGAACATGGGGCGGAGAGCTGTTTTTGTGCCATAATTTGCTGCGCTGTACAACTCCAAATCGATGTTGCTCATCAATAATGGCCAATCCTAAGTTTTTGAATTGAACTTTATCTTCTAATATGGCATGAGTCCCTATCAAAATATGTAAGCTGCCATCTTCCAAACTTGCATGTATTTCTTTTCGTAATGCGGTTTTAGACGACCCTGTAAGCAACGAAATTTTAATACCTAGAGCGTCGCACATGGGTTTTAATCCATTATAATGCTGTGTTGCTAAAATTTCAGTTGGTGCCATTAATGTGGCTTGAAAATCATTATCAATTGCAATCAACATTGAAAGAAATGCAACAATAGTCTTTCCAGAGCCAACATCACCCTGTAGCAAGCGATTCATCTGTGCATTGCTGCCCATATCGACACGAATTTCTTTTATAACTCGCTTTTGTGCTGCAGTTAAATCAAATGGTAAGTGGTGGTTGTAAAATTCATTAAAAAAAGTACCAACAGTTTCAAAAGGAAAACCTTTTATTTTTGATTTATGGATTAGGTTCTTATACACCAATTGCAACTGTATGTAAAATAATTCTTCAAATTTCAATCGAAACTGTGCACGGGCTAATAAATTTTGATTCTTTGGAAAATGAATATTAAGCAAAGCATCTTTCTTTGATATTAATGCTTGTTGCTCAATTATTTCATTTGAAAGAGATTCGGTAAATGTATTTCCCATTTGTAAAAATAAATGTTCCATAAGTTTACACAAGGCTCTGTTGGAGATGCCCCTGTTTGATAATTTTTCTGTTGAAGGATAAATGGGTTGAATGGCAGAACTTAAACTTTTATCAAAATCTGCTTTGAGTTCCATATCAGGATGTGGCATATTAAAAACACCATTAAATAGATTTGTTTTTCCAAAAATCACATAATCTGTGTGTAATTTTAAACGCTCTCGAATCCACTTTTGACCTCGAAACCACACCAACTCCATTTTGCCTGTTTCATCTCTAAACGTAGCTACAAGACGCTTACCTCGCTTCTGCCCTACTTCTTTAATGTCGGTAATTTGGCCAATAATTTGAACTTCGGCATTATTGCGCTCCAGCATATTGATTTTATAAAACTGTGTGCGATCTATATATCGGTTTGGAAATAGATGGACAAGATCTTGATAGGTGTGAATTCCCAACTCCGAACGCAACAAAGACGCTCGGTTTGGTCCAACTCCTTTCAAATAATCTATTGGTGTTTGTAAAACATCCTGTGGCATTAAATTTATTTTAACAAAAGTCCAACTTCTTCTTTTAGAAATACCAACGCCATTTCAGGTGAAACTTTTGCTTGTGAAAGGGTTTCAAACAATGGAGCTCTCATATCTTGGGCTGTTTTAATTGATTCAATGACTTCAAAATTTTGAATCCTTTGAATGCTACTGTTTTTGGCCGTTGTAAGCATTCGCCAACAGGTTTCTGAAACATAAATTTGTTGCGATAAATTATGCTCGTATTCTTGTTCTATAGTTTGAATTAATAAATCCTTGTAGGCCTCAGGCTGTGGCGCAATTGGTGCAACTCTACGCATCAACTGCTGCGCACTAATGCGTTCCAAAAACAACGTTAAACGTTCAAAAGCTTGTAGCCGAACGGGAAAACTTTCTTTTTTATGCATTTGATGCAGCAAAAAATTTCGTCTATTATTTTCATTTGCAGTATGTTCTTTAAAAAACAAAAAAGCAATGGCTCCAGTTACTAATGCAGGTATACAGTAGACTAATAATCCCAAAAATTCTTCACCCATTTTAATTCATTTTAATGAGCACTAATTTAATAATTTCAGTTTAAACTTTATGAAATTGATGTTACAGAAAAAAATGGAGCTAAAATTCAAATCTAATCCGCGAACAATTGTTTATAATTATTCGTTAAACTCGTATCAAAAAAGGATTACATTACTTAATTTCACAATTCTAATTTTTTAAGCTTGAAAACCTATCTAGAACAACTCAACGAGGCTCAACTTGCACCAACTTTACAGATGGAAGGACCAATGATTGTCATTGCTGGTGCTGGATCTGGCAAAACAAGAGTTTTGACGTTTCGTATCGCCTATTTGATGAGCAAGGGAATTGATCCGTTTAATATTTTAGCACTCACATTTACCAATAAAGCCGCTCGAGAAATGAAATCGAGAATTGCCTCAATTGTTGGCGATAGCGAAGCTAAAAATTTGTGGATGGGCACATTTCACTCTGTTTTTGCTAAGATTTTACGCTTTGAAGCAGAAAAATTGGGCTATCCCTCTAACTTTACAATTTACGACACACAAGACTCTCAACGTCTGATTTCTTCTATAATAAAAGAAATGAATTTGGATAAAGATGTATACAAATACAAGCAAATTTATTCACGAATATCATCGTACAAAAATAGTCTAATTACTGTTCGTGCCTATTTTCAAAACCCAGAACTTATTGAAGCTGACACCATGGCAAAACGCCCTCAAATGGGCGCTATCTACAAAGAATATGTCGATAGATGCTTTAAGGCTGGTGCTATGGATTTTGATGATTTATTATTGAAAACCAATGAATTACTCACAAGGTTTCCAGAAGTATTAGCCAAATACCAAGACCGTTTTAGATATATATTAGTAGATGAGTATCAAGATACAAATCACTCACAATATCTTATTGTGCGTGCACTCTCAGACCGCTTTCAAAATATTTGTGTGGTAGGCGATGATGCGCAAAGTATTTATGCATTTCGTGGGGCAAACATCAATAATATTTTAAATTTTCAAAAAGATTATGACGATGTTAAGCTCTACAGATTAGAACAAAATTACCGCTCAACAAAAAACATTGTCAATGCTGCAAATTCTATTATTGACAAGAATCAAACAAAATTGGATAAAGTCGTTTGGACAGCCAATGGAGTGGGTCAAAAAATAGTTGTCAATCGATCTCTAACAGATGGTGACGAAGGGCGTTATGTAGCGAGTTCTATTTTTGAAAACAAGATGAATAATCAGGCAAAAGATGCCGATTTTGCGGTGCTTTATAGAACAAATGCACAGTCGAGAGCTATAGAAGATGCGCTAAGAAAACGGGGCATTCCTTATAGGATATATGGTGGACTTTCGTTTTATCAACGTAAAGAGATTAAAGATGTCTTGGCCTATTTGCGACTTATCATCAACCCTGCTGATGAAGAAGCACTGAAACGTGTCATTAATTTTCCTGCTCGAGGTATTGGTCAAACCACTATAGAGCGCCTTATTGTGGCTGCAAATTCCGAAACCACTTCAATATTTGATATTCTAAAGCAAATACAAACAAACCAAATTAACTTAAACGCAGGGATCAAAACAAAACTTTCAAATTTTTGCACGATGATTGAAAGTTTTCAGGTCATGAATCAAACTGCAAATGCATTTGAACTTGCAGAGCATGTATGTCGTGTAAGTGGTTTAATCAAAGAATTAAAAAAAGATGGAACTCCAGAGGGTATCACCCGAATGGAAAATATTGAAGAATTGTTGAATGGTATCAAAGATTTTGTTGAAGGTCAACGAGAATTAGCTGATTCAACGGGAGCATTGGCAGAATTTTTAGAAGATGTGGCATTAGCGACTGACTTGGACAACGAACAAAGTGGAGATGATGATAAAGTAGCTTTAATGACGATTCATTTAGCTAAAGGTTTGGAATTTCCATATGTGTATATTGTTGGTTTAGAGGAAGATTTATTCCCAAGTGCAATGAGCATGAACACAAGAAGCGAATTGGAAGAAGAACGTCGTTTATTTTATGTAGCTGTTACACGTGCCGAAAAGCAAGTTTATCTTACTTATGCACTATCGCGCTACCGATGGGGTAAACTTATTGATGCAGAACCCAGTCGATTTATCGAAGAAATTGATGAACAATATCTTGAAATTACAACACCAAAAGAAGATCGACGCTTTAACCCAATGCTTAGCGCGGACATATTTGGCGATGTCGAACAATCACAAATACGCTACAAAAAACCTTCTTTTTCTAAACCAAAGCCAAAGAAAAAACCAATTCAACAACCACCAAGAGTAACCCCTAAAAATTTAAAAAAGATTACCAATACAAATAGTAACACAAATTTATTTGATAGTAAATTAACAGTGGGTAATGTTGTAAATCATCAACGATTTGGAACTGGAGAAGTAATTAATATAGAAGGCAAAGGCGCCGATTTAAAAGCAGAAATTAAGTTTTCTTCAGGAGTAAAAAAATTACTTTTACGTTTTGCAAAACTCGAAATTATCTCATAACAACATGGCAGAGTTTTTAAAGTTATATTCGGAAAATCCACATCCAAGAACATTGGATAAAGTTGTTAATGTCCTAAAACAAGGCGGATTGGTGATTTATCCAACTGATACTGTATATGCTCTTGGTTGTGATGTTAAAAACATCAAAGCTATGGAACGCATTTCTCGAATAAAGGGAGTCAAATTGGAACGAGCGCAATTTTCATTTATCTGTCATGATTTAAGTCATTTGAGCGATTATACCGCACAACTTGGTACTTCAACATTTAAACTTCTGAAGCGTTATTTTCCAGGGCCCTATACTTTTATTTTACCAAGTAATAAAGCCCTTCCCCACCCCTTTAAAAAAAGAAAAACTGTAGGAATTCGTGTGCCAGATCATCCGATTGCTTTGGAACTTGTAAAGCGATTGGGTAACCCTATCGTTTCAACGTCAATACATGATGAAGATGATGTGATAGAATACACCACCGATCCGGAATTGATCTTTGAAAAATGGCAAAAATTGGCAGACATTGTGATTGACAATGGCTATGGAGGAAATAAGGCTTCAACAGTCGTAGATTTGACACAAGACCCAGCTGTAGTAGTAAGAGAAGGAAAAGGTGAAGTTGATTTTTTATATAACTAAATGGCAAAACAAAAGACCCATACATTTGAAGAGTTTATAGAAGTAAAAGGAGCACGTGCGCATAATTTAAAAAATATTGATGTCAATATTCCAAGAGATCAGCTTGTTGTGATTACAGGACTTTCTGGAAGTGGAAAATCCTCATTGGCTTTCGATACTATTTATGCTGAAGGTCAGCGGCGCTATATCGAAACTTTTTCTGCCTATGCACGACAATTTTTGGGATCTTTGGAACGTCCAGATGTCGATAAAATAGATGGACTTTCCCCTGTTATTGCAATCGAACAAAAAACAACTAGCAAGTCGCCACGATCGACAGTGGGAACGATCACAGAAGTCTATGATTTTTTAAGATTATTGTTTGCTCGTGCAGCAGTTGCTTACAGCTATAATACCAACGAAAAAATGGTAAGTTATAGCAATGACCAAATCAAAATTTTGATTGGAACATCTTTTATGGGTAAAAAAATTTCAATTTTAGCCCCTGTAGTACGTTCAAGAAAAGGGCATTACAGAGATTTGTTTGAACACATTGCCAAGCAAGGTTTTGTAAAAGTTAGAGTTGATGGTGTTATTGTAGATATTACTCCAGGAATGCGACTCGATCGTTATAAAACACACGATATTGAAATTGTTATTGATCGTTTAAAAGTAGATGAAAAAACACTGGCCACAAATCGACTTGATGGAAGTATTAATACAGCAATGCACCATGGTGATAAAATGCTAATGGTATTTGAACATGATGAAAAAACATTGCGTTATTTCAGTGGTAATTTGATGTGTCCAACATCTGGAATTTCTTATCCTAATCCTGAACCTAATAACTTTTCTTTTAATTCTCCAAAAGGGGCTTGCCCAGATTGCAATGGGATTGGAAGCGTATACAAAGTAAATACTCAAAAAATTATTCCAGATCCAAAACTATCCATAAAAAATGGAGGACTTGCACCACAAGGACCACAAAAGAATTCTTGGATTTTTAAACAACTTGAACTCATAGCACAACGTTTTAAGTTTAGTCTTTCTGACCCAATTGAAAAAATCCCAAAAGATGCTTTGGAAGTTATTCTTTATGGTGGAAAAGATCAATTTACTGTTGAGAGCAAAACACTAGGCGTTTCTAGAGAATACAATATTGATTTTGATGGTATTGCTAACTTTTTAGAACATCAATACAATACCACTGACTCTAGTTCAATTAAACGCTGGGCAAAAGGATATATGGATAATATTCTGTGTCCATCATGTTCTGGATCACGACTTAAAAAAGAAGCATTATATTTTAAAATCAACAATAAAAACATATCAGAACTCGCTGCATTAGATATTAATGAATTGGCACTATGGTTTAAAAACTTGCCAAAGTATCTCTATGAAAAACAAAAGGCAATTGCTCAAGAAATTATAAAAGAAATTAGCACTCGTTTGCAGTTTTTACTCGATGTTGGTTTAAATTATTTGGCACTAAATCGAAGTTCTAAATCCCTTTCAGGTGGTGAAGCACAACGTATTCGACTAGCAACTCAAATTGGTTCGGAACTCGTTGGAGTGCTATACATTTTAGATGAACCAAGCATTGGTTTGCATCAACGAGATAATCAAAAATTAATTCAATCATTAAAGGCACTTCGAGATGTTGGCAATTCTGTTGTGGTGGTCGAACACGACAAAGATATGATTGAACAAGCCGACCATATTATAGACATTGGACCAAAAGCTGGAAAATTTGGTGGCGAAATTATCAGTCAGGGTGCTCCTTCACATTTACAAAATGCCAATACTATTACGGCGCAATATTTACGCAATGAAAAAGTCATTGAAATACCTAAAAAACGACGTAAAGGAAATGGTAAATTTTTAGAGCTTAAAGGATGTACTGGGAACAATTTAAAAAATATATCTATCAAAATCCCTTTAGGAAAAATGGTGGGAATTACTGGGGTTTCTGGAAGTGGAAAATCTTCATTAATAAATGAAACTCTATACCCAATATTAAACAATCATTATTTTAATGGTGTAAAAGAGCCCCTGCCCTACAAATCCATAAAAGGCTTGGAACATTTGGACAAAGTCATTGACATCAATCAATCGCCAATAGGACGAACACCACGAAGTAATCCTGCTACCTATACAGGTGTTTTTGGAGAAATTAGAGCATTATTTGCAAAAATACCTGAAGCCATGATTCGTGGATATAAACCAGGACGATTTAGTTTTAATGTTGCTGGAGGCCGATGTGAAACCTGCAAAGGTGGTGGTTTGCGAGTTATTGAAATGAATTTTTTGCCTGATGTATATGTGTCTTGTGAATCTTGCATGGGAAAACGTTTCAACAGAGAAACTCTAGAAATTCGTTACAAAGGAAAATCCATTAGTGATGTATTGAATATGACCATTAATGAAGGGGTAGATTTTTTTGAAAATATTCCAAAAATATATCGTAAACTCAAAACCATCAAGGACGTTGGTTTGGGATATATTACTTTAGGTCAACAAAGTACTACACTTTCTGGTGGTGAAGCACAGCGCATAAAACTGGCTTCCGAATTGAGTAAACGAGATACTGGAAACACCATTTATATTTTGGACGAGCCAACAACAGGTTTGCATTTTGAAGATATTCGTGTGCTTCTAGAAGTCCTGCAAAAGCTTGTAGATAAAGGAAATACAATGCTAATTATTGAACACAACCTTGATGTCATCAAAGTTGTTGACCACATCATTGATGTTGGATTGGAAGGTGGAAAAGGCGGTGGTAATATTGTTGCAAATGGAACACCTGAACAAATCATAAAAAACAAAACAAGCCACACCGCCAAATATTTAAAAAAAGAATTACATTAGCGAGTTAATACTATATTTATGAGACTACAACAACATAAAAGCTGGAACGAAATAAAAACAAACGACTCTTGGGCTATTTTTAAAATCATGGGAGAGTTTGTCGATGGATTTGAGAAAATGAGCAAAATTGGACCTTGTGTTTCTATTTTTGGTTCGGCACGAACAAAAACGGATGATAAAAACTATAAGCTCGCTGTAGATATTGCCAAAGCCATTGTAAATTCTGGTTATGGTGTAATTACTGGTGGTGGCCCTGGAATTATGGAAGCAGGAAATAAAGGCGCTAGTAGCGCTGGTGGAACTTCTGTAGGTTTGAATATTGATTTACCTTTTGAACAACACGATAATCCATATATTGATTCAGACAAAAGCCTTGATTTTGATTATTTCTTTGTGAGAAAAGTCATGTTTGTAAAATATTCTCAAGGATTTGTTGTGATGCCTGGCGGTTTTGGAACCCTTGATGAACTTTTTGAAGCTATTACTTTAATACAAACAAACAAAATTGAAAAATTCCCTATAATTCTTGTAGGAAGCAGCTATTGGAAAGGATTGGTCGAATGGATAAAACAAACGCTTCGTGATGAGTATAAAACCATCAGTCCTGAAGATTTAGATTTAATCCACACAGTAGACACCCCAAAAGAAGTTACGGATATTCTTGATGCTTTTTACAAACAATATCAATTAAGCCCAAATTTTTAATCATTATCAACTCAAAAAAGTCAATAAAACTGTACTATAAAATTTTGCTCATAGCTTTTCTTTTGAGTGGCTATTTTGCTGCATACAGTCAACATCACAACGAGGTTGATGCGGTACTTAATACAGAAACACAAACTATTGAAATTCAGCAAAAACTGAGATTTGAAAATCATTTTGATACTCCATTGACCGAAATTTATTTTACGGATTGGGTATCAAGTTATAGCAGTCCAACAACTCCTTTGGCGGAGAAGTTTTTAAATGATTTTAATACAAATCTATATATCGCCAGATCAAAAAAAAGAGGGTTTACAACAATAAAAGAAATTGCAACTTCAGAAAATGAAACACTAGAATTTCATTATTTAGAAACTCATGAAGATATTTTAAAGGTTAAATTAAAATCACCTTTAAAACCGAATGACTCAATTACTCTAAAATTGAATTATAGAGTTAAAATTCAAAATGATCGTTTTACAGATTATGGTGTTAACAAAAAAGGAAATTACGCTCTTGAAAGCTGGTATATGACTCCTGCCGTTTTTGATGGTAAAGCATGGAAATTATATAGTAATCAAAATTTAGATGACTTGTATTCTCCCCCAATGCATACCAAAATACACATGACCGTACCTAAACATTATTTGGCATACACTGCTTTAGATGTTGTAGATGTTGAAGAAATAAATGATACAAAATTTTACAAATTTGAGGGTGAAAATGTTATTGAAACAAAGATGTTTTTTACAACAGAAGAATTTAAATCATACACCTTAGATTCTTCAACTGTAATCACAAACATTAATAGTAAAAAAATTGATCAAGATA
Organism: Flavobacteriaceae bacterium; assembly: GCA_965662485.1. GTDB lineage: Bacteria > Bacteroidota > Bacteroidia > Flavobacteriales > Flavobacteriaceae > UBA3537. The sequence continues at coordinate 28,846 of CBFIIL010000017.1, forward strand.
GAGAAAAAAAATATTTTAGAAAAATTACTAATTTTTTAAATCAAAACATTACCCCCTATCCAAAACAAAAATTACTTTTATCAAATATAGAATTTAAAAAAAATCCACTTTACGGATTGGCTTTCTTACCTGATATTTTATCGCCTTTTTCTAAAGAATTTGAGCATGAAATTTCAATCGCTGAAAATGTAATAAAAAAGTATTTGAACGAAGTTTTGATCCTCGATTCAAGGCATGAATATTGGTTAAAAAGTGGTTTTGAGCTTTTACTTCTTATTCGATACATTGACACCTATTATCCAGAACAAAAATTATTAGGAAAATTGGCAAATGCATGGGGAGTTCGGGCGTTTAATTTTTCGAAATTGAATTACGCAGAACAATATCGTTTGACCTATTATCAAATGATGCGTACAGGAAGAGATCAAGCATTGAACACAAAGCGAGAAGATTTAATTAATTTTAATCAGCGGCATTCTTCAAAATTCAAAGCAGGTGTTGGGTTAATGTATTTGAAATCTTATTTGGATGAAAAAGATGAATTAAATTGGCTTAGAGAGTTTGTTGATTTTCATAAATTTAAAAGAACTTCAACAAGTGATTTTAAGGACTTTTTGAGTCAAAAAACAGAAAAAAACATTGATTGGTTTTTTAATGATTTTGTTTCAAACACATACAATGCTGATTATAAAATAACATCAACAAAAAAAGAAAAAGACTCGATATATTTTTCAGTCAAAAATTTAAGAAAGGGCGCATATCCAATCACAATTTCATCATTTAAGGACGGTAATGAAATTTCGAGTGATTGGCTTGAAGGCTTTACAGAAGAAAAAAAGTTTTCAATACCAAATAATGGAGCAGATCACCTTGCATTAAATTATAAGCACTTCACTCCTGAATTTAATCGAAGAAACAATTGGAAAAATTTAGGCCAAGGAAGTTTGTTTAATAAGCCATTTCAATTGCGATTTTTACGCGATGTTGAAGATCCTGCAAAAAGTCAAATTTATGTCATTCCAATTGCAGAATTTCAAAATATTTATGATGGTTTAAAAATTGGTTTTAATTTTAACAACAGAGGATTATTAACAAGGCCTTTTCTTTATGGTTTTGCTCCAGTATATGGAATGGAATCCAAAACCATAACAGGATTTGGAAAATTGGTCTATAATGCTTTTCATGAAGATGGAAGACTGTATAACACCAAGCTTGGAATTACAATTGACCGGTCTAGTTTTGATTATGGATCATTTATTACCAAAATTCAACCCTATGTTCAGTTTAATTTTAGAGAACCTTTCAATTTACGCTCAAATGCACTTCAAAAATTAACATTGCGATACATTAGCATCCAAAAAGATGAATCGAGAAGTATAACCGATGAAAATACGATTCCACCCTATAATGTGTTTAATGTGCGTTATTCTGATATCAACAACAATATTCATAAATTTAAATATTGGTCAGTAGATTTACAATTTTCTAATGATTTTGGAAAACTTAACATGGCCTATGAAATTCGAAAAAGAACACCAAGAGACAGACATTATAACTTAAGATTATTTGCTGGAACTTTTCTTTACAATTCATTACCAAGCAATGAAAGAAATTTTGATTTTGCACTAGATCGCCCCACAGATTATCTGTTTGAATATAATTACATTGGCCAATCGGAGTCCACAGGATTTTTATCTCAACAACTCATAATTGCTGACGGCGGATTCAAATCTAGACTAGATCCTGGTTTTGCCAATCAATGGATGACAGCAGTAAACGCGAGTGCATCGCTTTGGCGTTACATTCAAGTTTATGGGGATATTGGATGGATAAAAAATAAATTTAATCAACCGTTTTTTGCTTATGATTCTGGTATTAGATTGGACTTAATTACAGATTTCTTTGAAATTTATTTTCCAGTATATTCAAATCTAGGATGGGAAATTGATCAAGAAAATTACTCTCAAAAAATTCGTTTTGTGATTACTACAGATATTTCTAAACTTTCAATGCTTCTTACTAGAAGATGGTTTTAAATATTATTAATATTCTAAAAAATAATAATTTTTATTAAAAATATATCAATAAATCATCACTTAACCCCGTTTTTATTGCATTTTTCTCTTCTTTTTAACACTCAATATGGTTGCCTCTTATCCATATAATTTCTATATTTGCAAAAAATTTAACCAACAATGTCTACCAGAAGTAAGATTGCTGAAAACATCACTTTTGAAGAATTTAAATCAGAAGTTCTACAAGACTATGAGATTGCTATAACAAGCCGTGAATGTAGTCTTTTGGGGCGCAGAGAAGTACTTACTGGAAAAGCTAAATTTGGCATATTTGGTGGTGGAAAAGAATTACCTCAATTGGCCTGGGCCAAAGCATTTAAAAACGGTGATTTTAGGTCTGGTTATTACCGCGATCAAACTTTTATGATGGCCATTGGTGAACTTACTATTGAGCAATTTTTTGCGGGATTGTACGCACATACAGACATCAATTTTGATCCGATGAGTGCAGGTCGACAAATGGGTGGTCATTTTGTAACCCACTCCTTAGATAATAATTACAATTGGAAGAATTTAACTGAACAAAAAAATTCTAGCTCAGACATATCCCCTACTGCCGGTCAAATGCCTCGACTTCTTGGACTAGCACAAGCTTCAAAAGTATATAAAAATCTTAAGGGGTTTGATGAGTCTCATAAATTTTCTACTAATGGAAAAGAAGTTGCTTGGGGAACTATAGGAAATGCCAGTACAAGTGAAGGATTGTTTTTTGAAACTATAAATGCTGCAGGCGTATTGCAAGTTCCAATGGTGATAAGTGTTTGGGACGATGACTATGGGATTTCAGTTCATGCAAAGCATCAAACGACTAAAGAGAATATTTCAAAGATACTAAGTGGTTTTCAAAGGGACGACAACGATAAGGGTTATGAAATTCTAAATGTAAAAGGCTGGGATTATGTTGAGCTCATCAACACCTACGAAAAAGCTGGTCGCATTGCAAGAGAAGAACATGTTCCTGTTCTTATTCATGTTGAAGAACTGACACAACCGCAAGGACACTCTACTTCAGGATCGCATGAGCGTTATAAAAATCCAAAACGATTGCAATGGGAACGTTCAAATGATTGTAACCTTAAATTTAAAAATTGGATTGTTACAAACAATATTGCTAACGAAGACGAATTATTTGCGCTTGAAAAACAAATTAAAGAAAAAGTAAAAGAAGGAAGAAAAAAGGCTTGGGATAATTTTTTAAACCCAATTAAAGTTGAACAATCTACTGCTATTGAATTGATTCGAAATGCAGCAGTAAAATCTCCTCAAAAAGTATTTATTGAAAAAGAAATTTCGCAACTTGAAGCATTAAAAGATCCTATGCGAAAAGATGTTTTGGGAACTTCAAGAAGCATTTTAAAATACTTTATCAATGACAATTCTGCTGAGAAAAACGCATTAGTATCTTGGATAAATAACTATTCCAAAAACACTCAAGAAAAATACAGCAGTTTACTCTACAGTGAATCTGACAAAAGACCTCAAAATATTGAGTCTATCGAACCAACATATGATATTACACCAGAATATGTAGATGGTCGTATTATATTACGTGATAACTTTGATAAAATTTTTTCAAAATATCCTCAAGCATTAATTTTCGGTCAAGATTCAGGTGCCATTGGTGATGTTAATCAAGGACTTGAAGGACTTCAAGAAAAATATGGTGAAATGCGTGTGGCCGATGCAGGTATTCGTGAAGCTACAATAATTGGGCAAGGTATTGGAATGGCCTTGAGAGGACTTCGCCCCATCGCAGAAATTCAGTATTTAGATTACATTTTATACACACTTCATACGATAAGTGATGACCTTGCTACTTTGCATTACAGAACTATTGGCAAGCAAAAAGCTCCAATGATTATTCGAACTAGAGGTCACCGACTTGAGGGAATATGGCACTCTGGTTCACAAATGGGAGGCCTTTTGGGGTTACTTAGAGGTATTCATATTCTTGTTCCAAGAAATATGACAAAAGCCGCAGGATTTTACAATACCTTGCTTGAAGGTGATCAACCAGCAATT
>CBFIIL010000018.1:0-31700 GCA_965662485.1 Flavobacteriaceae bacterium
ATACAGGGGGCACCATTGGCATGGTAAAGGCGGCCCATTCGGAATCACTTCAGGCATTTGACTTTCAAAATTTATTGAAAAATATTCCTGAACTCCAGCTTCTAAACTGCGAGATTGATACCATTTCTTTTGAAATTCCACTTGATTCCTCAAATATGAATCCAGCGCATTGGGTGACTTTAGCAGAAATTATTGAAAAACACTATGATACACACCATGGATTCGTAGTACTTCACGGCAGTGACACCATGAGCTATTCTGCATCGGCGCTTAGTTTTATGCTCGAGAATTTAAATAAACCAGTGATTTTTACAGGGTCGCAACTTCCTATTGGCGATTTGAGAACCGATGCTAAAGAAAACCTCATTACTTCAATACAATTAGCAAGTTTACGGCAGAATAATACAGCAGTTATTAAAGAAGTTGGCTTGTATTTTGAGTACAAATTATATAGAGGAAATAGAACTACAAAAATCAATGCCGACCATTTTGAGGCGTTTACTTCTAGTAATTTCCCACCTTTGGTAACATCTGGAGTTCAACTACAAGTACAATATAATTTGTTACAAAAGAATTTTACTCATAATCAATTGAGGGTTCACAAATCATTCGACACAAATGTTGTCATTATTAAGCTATTTCCAGGCATTCAGCCTTCTATATTAAACGCTATTTTTGAAGCTCCAAATCTAAAAGGGATTATTTTGGAAACCTACGGATCTGGGAATGCAACAACAGAAAGCTGGTTCTTAAAGTTGTTAAAAGCAGCCATTTCAAAAGGGATTTATATTGTCAATGTTACGCAATGTTCTGGGGGGATGGTGCATATGGGGCATTATGAAACCAGCAAAAAAATACGTGAATTAGGAATTATTTCTGCTAAGGATATGACAACTGAAGCAGCAATTACAAAACTAATGTACCTTCTTGGAAAGGGCATCTCAAAAAGCACTTTTCAAGTTGTTTTTGAAACTTCAATTCGAGGGGAGTTAACGGAAAATTAAGAGCTATTTTCTTTCACAATTAAACAATTTTTTATTTATTTGAATTCTTTTTAATAAAAAGTAACTAGAGAGGTGGCCGAGTGGTCGAAGGCGCACGCCTGGAAAGTGTGTATACGCCAAAAGCGTATCGAGGGTTCGAATCCCTTCCTCTCTGCTGATTTTTGATTTATGTTACTAAAGCTCAAATATTTTGGTCTTTCAATTACCTTATTTGCAATTCTTTTTAAGCTCATGTCTTGGCAGTTTGCAGAAGTTCTTCTAATTGTGGGCATAAGTTCTTTAGGGGCTTACTTCTTGATTAAAGTTTTTAAGTAATTCGATTACCTCCTTTTAATTTTCTTATAATTTGATGCTAAATGACTGTTTTTCAGGGGTTTTTTTACTCTGTTAAGTGTTAATTTTTTGTACAGTTTAATTTTTATTTTTGTAGTGTATTTTTTTTTATATCTTTAGCAACCTATAAACAATATAAATATTTATAAATTTTAAGAATAGAACAATGAAAAAATTATTTCCAATTCTAGCAATCGCTCTAACGATGGCATTCGGGTCTGTAAATGCAAGTACAAACACGAACGTGAACACCACAGTAACCACAATTGTCAGCCCAGTACAGGATGATGCCGCTGGAGAAGAAGTGGAGTCATTAGGATTTCATCAAGAACTAAAAAAGCGTTTTATTGAGGGTGGACCTGGGTTCATGGGTATCGTTTTATTATGTCTTATTTTAGGATTAGCCATTGCTATTGAAAGAATTATCTTCTTAAATCTTTCAACAACAAACTCAAAAAAATTAACTGAAGACGTTGAAGAAGCGCTCGCTTCTGGAGGCGTAGAAGCAGCAAAGGAAGTGTGTAGAAATACAAAGGGACCTATTGCTTCGATCTTTTACCAAGGTCTTGACCGTGCCAATGAAGATCTAGATGCTGCCGAAAAAGCAGTAGTAGCATATGGTGGAGTGCAAATGGGGCAATTAGAAAAGAATGTATCTTGGATTTCTCTTTTTATCGCTTTAGCACCAATGCTTGGTTTCATGGGAACAGTAATTGGAATGATTCAAGCTTTCGATAAAATTGAAGCTGCTGGAGATATGCAACCTTCACTTGTTGCAGGGGGTATTAAAGTAGCCCTACTAACTACAGTATTTGGTCTGATTGTTGCAATTATCTTACAAATTTTTTACAACTATATTATTGCAAAAATTGACAGCATTGTAAATAACATGGAAGATGCTTCAATCTCATTGATGGATATCCTTGTAAAAAATAAAAAATAATACTTCTTAACTCAAACTAAATCAAATAATTATGGATTTACAAAAATTATTAAAGATTATAGCTGCAGTTGTAGGAGTCCTTTCAATAGTTTTTCTTGTAAGCATCATTTCTACCGGAGACGATGCCATTAAAGCTGGAGAAAGTGCGTCAAGTGTTAATACATTTATGTATGTAGCTTATTTTATCTTGGCGGTTGCAGTCCTGGCTGTAGTTCTTTTTACAGTGCTCAACTTTGTATCTAATGCAGCAGGATTAAAAAATACTTTAGTGACGGTGGGTGCTTTCTTAGTTCTTGCTTTGATATGCTATTTTGTTTTAGCTTCAGGAACGGAAACCGTTTTAAAAGATGGCTCAATTCTAACAGAAGGGCAGTCTAAACTTGTTGGTGCTGGACTTTACTTGTTCTATGCACTGGCTATTGTAGCAGGAGGAACAATGTTAGGATTTGGAATCAAAAAAATGTTGAAATAATATGGCCAAACGATCTGCACCAGAAGTTAATGCAGGCTCTATGGCCGACATTGCCTTCCTACTGTTAATATTTTTCTTGGTGACAACAACCATTGAAAAAGATTCGGGGATTAACCGAAAGCTTCCTCCAATGGAAGAAATTGAACCACCTATCATTAAGCAGAAAAATATTTTTACAGTATTACTCAACGGAAAAGATCAATTGCTAGTGGAAGATGAACTCATGGAAATAGCCGATTTGCGTGCTGCTGCCGTAGAGTTCTTGGATAACAATGGTGATAAAACTTGCGATTATTGCCAAGGAAAAAAAGATCCATCCTCATCTGATAATCCCGACAAAGCAATTATATCTTTGAAGAACGAACGTGAAACATCATATGCTGCATACATTTCTGTACAAAATGAATTGGTAGCCGCATATAATGTTTTAAGAAATAGACGTGCATTAGAACTAGGTCCTTCAAAAGGATTTCGAGATATGAACTTTGTAGAAATGCAAAAAAACTACAAAGACGCACGATTTATTGGGAATAAAGAAAAACTCAAAGCTGTGATTGATCAAATCAAACTAGAGTTTCCACAAAAACTCTCTGAAGTTCAGTAGTTTAATTATTTAAAAGAAAACAAAAATGTCAAAATTTAAAAAGAAAAAAGACGGAGGGCTTCCTGCTATATCCACAGCCTCTTTGCCAGATATTGTATTTATGTTATTGTTCTTTTTTATGGTTGCTACCGTTATGAGAGAAAATTCATTGAAAATACAAAACTCATTACCAGTTGCAAATCAAGTTGAAAAACTTGATAAGAAAAACCCTGTAAGTTATATTTATATGGGAAAACCAAGCTCTGGTTATGAAAAATTTGGAAGCGAAGCAAGGATTCAACTGAACGATCAATTTGCATCACTTACGGATGTGAGTGCATTTATCAGTTCAGAAAGGGCTGCGCTACGTGAAGAATTGATTCCGTTTTTAACTGTAGCTCTAAAAGTAGATAGAGAAGCCAATATGGGCATCGTTGGTGATGTTAAACAAGAGCTAAGAAAAGTTAACGCATTGAAAATCAACTACACAACGGGGGTTGGAGATGTAACCACAAATATGAATTAATTTTTTTTAAGTATTCTATTCAAATACAGAGGCATTCAAATTTGAATGCCTTTTTTTGTACATTTAATCTTTGCAAAATTTTTCATTATGAAAAACATCATTATTGTTATTATTTTTCTACTACAATTTGTAGGCGTTATGGCTCAAAATTCAACAGAAAATTTTGATTCAAACTATCGGGAAGATCAATTTTATTTTGGTCTTACCTACAACAGTTTTACTAATACTCCAGAAAATTTTAATCAAACAGGGTTTTCACCAGGCCTTAAAGTTGGTTTTATTCGTGACTTCCCTATCAACCTTCAGCGTGACATTGCCATAGGTATTGGTTTAGGGTATGCATTTAATAGCTATTCTGGAAACATCAAAATTTCTACTACTTCTTCAGATGTTTATAATTATGAAATTGTTTCTAATAATTCTTTTCAAAAGAATAGATTTTCTCATCAATCTATTGAAATTCCAATTGAATTTCGTTGGCGAACTTCTACGGCAGAAACCTATAAATTTTGGAGAGTATATGCAGGATTTAAGGCTAGTTATATTTTTGCATCTTCATATGTTTATCAAAACGAAGAGGTGTCAGCTCAACTGAAAAATATTGACCTTAATAATTGGCAATATGGATTGACGTTAAGTTTGGGATACAATAACTGGAATGGGTTTGTTTATTATGGATTAAATCCTGTATTTAATGATGCTGCTATCAATCAAAACTCTCTGGATACCAAAAGTTTTAAAATTGGTTTGATGTTTTATTTCTTATAAATAAAGAGAGTTTAACATTATTCGTTTAGCAATTATGTGTGAGTTGATATCAAAACAAATTATTGTTGAACAGACTTACCTTTAAATTACGCATTTTTCCACATCGCTATTATCTTAAAATTTAGTAATTTTGCGGACTAATTGAGTAAAGATGAGCGCATTATTTCCAGAGTACAAAGGATTAAACTTACCAAATGTAGCAGAAGAACTGCTAGATTACTGGAAAAAGCACCATGTTTTTGAGGAAAGTATCACTTCAAGGGATGGACAGACGCCTTATGTTTTTTTTGAAGGCCCTCCATCTGCAAATGGGTTACCAGGCGTACATCATGTTTTGGCTCGAGCCATAAAAGATATTTTTCCAAGATACAAAACCATGAAAGGTTTTCAGGTTAAGCGAAAAGCGGGCTGGGATACACATGGCCTTCCTATTGAACTTGGCGTTGAAAAAGAGCTTGGAATCACTAAAGAAGACATTGGAAAAACCATTTCTGTTGAAGACTACAACGCTGCGTGTAGAAAAGCAGTTATGCGCTACACAGATGTTTGGAACGACCTTACCGAAAAAATGGGGTATTGGGTCAATATGGATGATCCCTATGTTACCTACGACTCAAAATATATGGAAAGTGTATGGTGGTTACTCAAACAGATTTACAATAAAAATTTATTATATAAAGGCTATACAATACAACCATACTCGCCAAAGGCAGGAACTGGATTGAGCTCACATGAATTAAATCAACCCGGAACCTATCAAGATGTAACAGATACTACTGTGGTGGCTCAGTTTAAAGCTGTTCAAGATTCTCTGCCAGAGTTTTTACAAAATGAAGGTGCAATTCACTTTTTGGCATGGACAACAACGCCTTGGACATTGCCAAGTAATACAGCACTCACCGTAGGTCCAAAAATTGAATATGTTCTTGTAAAAACTTTCAATCAATATACATTTGAACCTATTAATGTTATTTTAGCAAAAGCATTAATTGGGAAACAATTTTCTGGAAAGTTTGCACAAGTTGAAACAATTCAAGAATTAGAGAACTACAAAAAAGCTGATAAAAATATTCCATTTTTTGTTCAAAAATCATTTGTTGGTACTGATTTATTAGAAATAAAATATGAGCAACTGCTTCAATATGCTTTACCAAATGATAATCCAGAAAATGCATTTCGAGTTATTGCAGGAGATTTTGTAACGACGGAAGATGGAACAGGAATTGTACATACTGCACCAACTTTTGGTGCCGATGATGCTATTGCTGCCAAACAAGCAACGCCGGAAGTTCCACCGCTTTTAGTAAAAGATGAAGATGACAACTTGGTGCCATTGGTCAATTTTCAAGGGCGTTTTCGAAAAGAAGTCTCTGACTTTGCAGGGCGTTATGTAAAAAATGAATATTATCCTGATGGCGAAGCACCAGAGAAATCTGTGGATATAGAACTAGCCATTAAACTTAAAATTGAAAATAAAGCCTTTAAGGTTGAAAAATACAAACACAGCTATCCAAACTGTTGGCGTACCGACAAGCCTATTTTGTACTATCCACTAGACTCATGGTTTATAAAAATTAGTGATGTTAAAGAGCGCATGTTTGAGCTTAATCAAAGCATAAATTGGAAGCCAAAAAGCACAGGAGAGGGACGTTTTGGAAATTGGCTTGCCAATGCCAATGACTGGAACTTATCGCGGTCGCGCTACTGGGGTATTCCACTGCCGATTTGGCGTACAGAAGACGGAAAAGAGGAGATATGTATTGGTTCAGTTGAAGAATTAAAGTTTGAAATTCAAAAATCTGTTGCTGCAGGATTAATGACAAAAGATATTTATGAAGATTTTGTAGTTGGAGATTTTTCAGATGAAAATTATTTAAAAATAGATTTACACAAAAATATTGTTGATGCTATTGTATTAGTTTCTTCAACAGGGAACCCTATGCATCGCGAAAGTGATCTTATTGACGTATGGTTTGACTCCGGAAGTATGCCATATGCACAATGGCATTATCCTTTTGAAAATAAAGAGCTTATTGATCAAAATAAGGCATTTCCAGCAGATTTTATTGCAGAAGGAGTAGACCAGACACGAGGATGGTTTTATACACTTCATGCCATTGGAACAATGGTTTTTGACTCTGTAGCCTACAAGAATGTAGTTTCCAACGGCTTAGTATTAGACAAAAATGGACAAAAAATGTCCAAACGTTTAGGAAATGCTACTGACCCTTTTGAGACTTTAGCCGCTTATGGGCCAGATGCCACACGTTGGTATATGATTAGTAATGCTAATCCTTGGGATAATTTAAAATTTGATATTGAAGGCATTGAGGAAGTGAAACGCAAGTTTTTTGGCACGTTGTACAACACCTATTCTTTCTTTACACTTTATGCAAATATTGATAAATTCAATTATTCTGAGGCTGATATTAATTTGGGAAAACGACCAGAAATTGACCGTTGGATTCTATCTGAGCTTAATACATTAATTACAAAAGTAGATGATTATTATGCTGATTATGAACCCACTAAGGCTGCAAGAGTCATTTCAGAATTCACACAAGAGTTGTTGAGTAATTGGTATGTACGCTTGAGCAGAAGGAGATTTTGGAAAGGGGATTATCAACCCGATAAAATTTCAGCATACCAAACGTTGTACACCTGTATGCTAACCATTGCAAAACTTGGCGCACCCATTGCACCATTTTTTATGGATCGACTTTATCTAGATCTTGTAAAACATACTAAAAAAGAACCATACAAAAGTGTTCACTTAGCAGAATTTCCCAAAGCCAACCCAGAGCTGATTGATAAAGCATTGGAACATAAAATGGCACAAGCACAATTAATTTCTTCTTTGGTGCTATCGCTTAGAGCTAAAGAAAAAATAAAAGTACGACAGCCACTGCAAAAAATTATGATTCCAGTTTCATCACCAGAACAAAAAGAAGAAATTTTGGCCATATCAGATCTTGTTAAACACGAGGTGAATGTGAAAGAAATTGAACTTTTGGAAGATGCTTCAGATATTTTAGTAAAACAGATTAAACCAAATTTTAAGGTGTTGGGGCCAAGATTTGGAAAGGATATGAGGTTTGTAGCTACAGCAATTCAGAAGCTTGATGCTAATGGTATAAAAGAAATTGAAAAACAAGGAAGTTTGGACATTGAAATTAATGGAAAAATTAGTACATTGACCCTCGATGATGTAGAAATTACATCACAAGATATTGAAGGATGGCTAGTGGCCAATCAAGGCGCAATGACTGTGGCATTGGATGTTACCATTTCGGAGTCATTAAGGGAAGAAGGGATTGCTCGCGAACTTGTGAATCGCATTCAAAATTTAAGAAAAGATTCAGGATTTGAAGTAACAGACAACATTGATGTTTTTCTTCTGCACCACAAAAATATGCACAAAGCTATTCAAAATAATTTAGATTATATAAAATTAGAAACTTTAACAAAAACATTACATGAAGTAAATCAACTTGACAAGGGAATTGAAATAAATTTTGATGATATTTCCACCAAGTTATTTATTCAGCAACACTCATAAAAACGATGTCTATGGAAACAACCAACAGATACTCAGACAAAGATTTAGAAGAATTCAAAACATTGATTCAACAAAAGATTGAAAAGGCTCAACATGATTTGAAACTCATAAAAAGCGCCTACATGAACGACTTAAATAATGGTACAGAAGATACTTCTCCAACATTTAAAGCGTTTGATGAAGGCAGTCAAGTAATGAGTAAAGAATCAAATGCACAGCTTGCAATACGTCAAGAAAAATTCATCAGAGATCTTAAAAATGCACTTATTAGAATTCAAAATAAAACCTATGGTGTATGTAGAGTTACAGGAAAACTAATTAATAAAAAACGATTGGAGCTTGTACCTCATGCTACTTTGAGTATTGAAGCTAAAAACATGCAACGATAAGATGTCTAAAAAGCATGTCTTATATCTTATTTTATCTATTTTAATTTTTGATCAACTTTCCAAGTTTTATGTAAAAACCCATTTTGAACTAGGTCATGAGTGGGTAGTTTTCAGTTGGTTCAAAATTCTTTTTGTTGAGAATGATGGCATGGCTTGGGGGGCAAAAATTAGTGACATCTTCTCTTTCATTTCAGATAAATCAGCAAAATTATTTCTAACGCTATTTAGATTAGTTGCTGTTCTAGGGATTGGCTATTGGCTTTTCGATTCTATAAAAAAACACGCCTCTAAGTTGCTGACTTGTGCCATTGCACTCATCTTTTCAGGTGCACTTGGCAATATCATTGATTCTGTTTTTTATGGTATCATTTTTAATCATAGTTATGGCCAAAAAGCTGTAATTTTTGCTGAAAATAATTACAGTGGATTATTTTATGGAAAAGTTGTAGACATGTTACATTTCCCACTATTATCAGGGTATTTTCCCAATTGGTTGCCATTTGTTGGAGGAGATTATTTTACTTTTTTCAGTCCAGTTTTCAATATTGCTGATGTAGCCATAAGTACAGGCGTTGGACTTCTTTTGTTATACAATAGCAAGAGCGTCACTTCCAAACAAACTCTTACTCAAAATGATAAATCTGATTTGGAGTAATACAATAATCCAAAGGGATGTCGTATGCTTTCTGGTCTTCTAATGTAGTTTCAGCTTCAAAAAAAGAAAGTCCTATTTTAATGGCATTTGGGCAGTTTTTTAAAAAGGTATCATAAAACCCTTTTCCATACCCTACCCGATGGCCTTTTATATCAAAAGCCAATAAAGGGACAAACACCACTTCAATTTGATTGTCTTGAATTTGCACGCCACCTTCAGGCTCTGGAATACTCCAAATATTGGGTTTAATCACAGTGCTGTCTGTGAGTAAAAAGTGAGTCATTTTTCCTGTTGAAATATTGCTTTTTGGAATCACTACATTTTTATCTTTTCCAAACAAAATACTTATTAGAGGCTCTGTTTCTATTTCTTTTAAGTGTTTGATTGTTAAAAAGATATGAAAAAAGCTAGCGTTCCAAATGGGAAGTTTCAGTGCTTGATTTGCAATTTGTAAGCTCAAATTTTCAATGGTAGATTGATTTAAAGTTTTACGCTTTTGCTTGTAGGTTGATCTAAGGTCTTTTTTATTCATAAATTATATTTTGTGGAACATCGAAAAAGGGCATCACCTTTATATACAATAGGGGCTTCATTGATATTTAAAATATAACCTTCACAGTCTGCTTTGACTGATTGATTAAATTTTCCATAAGCATCAGTTATATAACCCAAAATAGTGTCTTTTTCTACTTTAGAATTGAGTTTTATAGTGGCCCGAAACATCCCGGAAGATTTGGCTCTAATCCATTTACTTTCTTCAATAAAAATTATTTCTTTTTTAGGTAAAGTTACCTTAAATTTAGATCCCAACATTCCAAGATGATTTAAAATTCGCTTGGCTCCATTGACTCCCGTATTGGTAACTTGCGCATCAATATGATAAGATTTTCCACCTTCAAAAAGTAAAATAGGAATCTTATGCTTATCACAAGCACTACGGAATGATTTCGGGATTTTTTTAGAATAAATCACAAATGGCGCACCATAGGCCTTGGCCCATTTTTTGAGTTTAGGAGCTTTGTTAACGATTCTAATTTGAGGCGCATTGAAACGTCCTGCACCGCCTGTATGATGATCAATAATAAAATCGACTTGTGGTATAATTTCGTGCATGAGTTTATAGGCCACTTGACTCGCCAATGATCCTGATTTAGAACCTGGGAATACACGATTTAAATCACGTCCATCGGGGAGCTCGCGAGTTTTATTGAGAAATCCAAAAATATTTAAAACAGGAATACAAATTATAGTGCCTTTTTTTGGTTTATTAATTCCTTTTGCAATCAATTGTCGAACAATTTCTACACCATTCACTTCGTCTCCGTGAATACCTGCTGTAAATAAAACGACAGGCCCTGGTTTTTTGGAACGATTGATAATTACTGGAACATCCACTCTGGTTCGAGTGTGTAGTTTTGCGACGTGAAAATTAATTTCTCGTGATTTGCCAAGAGCAATGTCTTCGCCAAGAATATTTAATATAGAATTATTATTAGTCATTAACGTATATTTCTTTCAATGAAAGTTATAATAGCTTTTGCAATATTTTTCTGTGAGGCGCCTTCAATCCCCTCAAGGCCTGGTGTAGAATTGATTTCCATAACCAATGGCCCACGGTTTGATTGTAATATATCTACCCCACAAACAGGGAGTTTGAGTTGCCGAGCAGATTTAATAGCAATTTTTAGTTCTGACTCGGACATGCGATAATACTCAAATGTGCCACCACGATGCAAATTTGATCTAAATTCCCCTTCTTTTCCTTTGCGCTTCATGGCTCCAATGACTTGACCATCAACTATAAAAGCACGAATATCTACCCCTTTTGCTTCCGAAATATATTCTTGAACCAACGCCCTTGCTTGTAGTCCATTAAAAGCTTCTAAAACAGACTCTGCAGCATTTTTGCTTTCTGCTAATACAACCCCAAGACCTTGAGTTCCTTCTAATAATTTGATAACAACTGGAGTGCCTCCAACATGTTCTATAACTTCCTCAACATCTTTTGAATAGTTTGTAAATACAGTTTTTGGCATATCAATTCCACCTTTCGAAAGGTGTTGAAAACTACGTAGTTTATCTCTTGAACGAATAATAGCATCTGATGAAACTGTGGAAAATACATTCATCATTTCAAACTGACGTACTACTGCACAGCCATAAAAAGTTACGGAAGCTCCAATTCTTGGAATAATGGCATCAACATCATTAAGATACTTACCCTTATAATAGACTGTGGGCTTTTCTTTTTCAATGATCAAGTCACAGCTCAAAGGGTCAATAACTTCTACGTCATGGCCTCTATTTTCGGCTTCTTCAATGAGTCTTCTTGTGGAGTATAGATTTTTATTTCGAGATAAAATAACAATGTTCATAGCAAAAAAATATAGCTAATTTTAAAGCAATATACTAAAAAACTATATTGGATTTTTACAATCCTAGGAATTAATCTACCTTTGGAAAGATGTCATCTTCAAGATTAGAAATACAACTCAAAACTCTTCCGAGTACGCCCGGAGTGTATCAATTTTTTGATGCTAAGGGTACAGTGATTTATGTTGGCAAGGCCAAAAATTTAAAAAACCGGGTACGATCGTATTTTAACAAAGTTCATGATTACGGTAAAACCAACGTTTTGGTTAAAAAAATTCACAACATCAAACACATTGTTGTTGATACCGAAACGGATGCTTTATTGCTTGAAAATAATCTTATAAAAAAATATCAACCACGCTATAATGTTCTTCTAAAAGATGACAAGTCATACCCGTGGATTTGTATAAAAAAAGAGCGATTTCCACGAGTTTTTCAAACACGACGCGTCATAAAAGATGGCTCGGAATATTTTGGACCATATACAAGTGTTAAAACGGTTTACACATTATTAGACCTGATAAAAGGGCTTTTCCCAATCCGCACCTGTAATTATGATTTGTCTGAAGAAAAAATCAAAAATCAAAAATTTAAAGTTTGTTTGGAGTATCATCTAGGCAACTGTAAAGGGGCTTGCGAGGCCAAGGAAACAGAACACACATATTTGAAAAATATATCTGCTATTCGTGATATTTTAAAAGGAAATTTTAAAAATTCTTTATCACTTTTCAAAAGTCAAATGCAAGATTTAGCGGCAAATTTACAGTTTGAAGATGCACAAGTTTTAAAAGAAAAAATCACCATTTTAGAAAACTATCAATCAAAATCTACTATTGTAAATCCTAAAATCAGCGATGTTGAGGTCTACTCAATTATTAGTGACGAAAGCTTTGCTTATGTGAACTTTCTTCAATTATCTTATGGTTCAATTATCAGGGCACATACGATGGAAATTAAAAAGAAACTTCAAGAAAGTGATGTTGAATTATTGGAATTAGCAATCACAGAATTGAGACAACGTTTTCAATTACTTTCAAAAGAAATTTATGTGCCATTTGAAGTTGAGCTAGGTGAGGTCATAAAAATTACAATTCCAAAAGTTGGCGACAAAAAGCAGTTATTGGATTTGTCTTTACGTAATGCTAAATATTATAGATTGGAGCAATTGAAACAGGTAAAAATAACTGATCCAGATCGTCATGTAAAACGTATTATGGCACAAATGAAGTCTGATTTGCGGCTTAAGGAACTTCCAACCCATATAGAATGCTTTGACAATTCGAACATACAAGGCACACATCCTGTTGCAGCTTGTGTTGTCTTTAAAAATGGCAAACCAAGCAAAAAAGACTACCGTCATTTTAATATCAAAACCGTAGAAGGTCCAGATGATTTTGCATCTATGACAGAAGTGGTTTACAGAAGATATAAAAGACTTTTGGACGAAAAACAAGATTTACCACAACTTATCGTTATAGATGGAGGAAAAGGACAATTGTCTGCAGCGCTAAAAAGTTTGGATGAATTAAACTTACGTGGTAAGATCGCTATTGTTGGCATCGCAAAACGTTTGGAAGAATTATTTTATCCAAATGATCCAATTCCATTATATTTAGACAAGAAAAGTGAAACATTGAAAATTATTCAACAATTAAGAAATGAAGCGCATCGTTTTGGGATAGAACATCATCGCAATCGACGAAGCAAATCGGCATTACACTCCGAGTTGGAATCTATTCCAGGGATTGGAGAAAAAACCAGGGTGCAATTATTGAAGGCGTTTAAGTCGGCACAAAGGGTTTCTTTTGCCAAATTGGACGAATTAGAACAAATTGTAGGTGTGTCCAAGGCTCAAAAAATTTATAAATTTTATCATAAAGAAAATGAAATTTAACCCCAAATTTATATTATCTATATGTTTATTCAGTCTTTTTGGATTTGCACAAGAGACTTTACCAGAAAATCCAAAAATAGGATTGGTATTAAGTGGCGGAGGCGCTAAAGGATTGGCTCATATTGGGGTGTTAAAAGTAATTGATAGCCTTGGAGTTCGTATAGATTATATTGGAGGTACAAGTATGGGGGCCGTAGTTGGCGGGTTATATGCCACTGGGTATTCTGGGAAACAGTTGGATTCTATTTTTAGAGAGGTCGATTTTGATGTTCTTCTTGGAGACAAAGTTCCACGACCTTCCAAAACGTTTCAAGAACGAAAAAACGCAGAAAAATATGCCGTATCACTTCCTCTATATGATTTCAAACTTCAATTACCATCTTCAATTTCTAGAGGTCAAAACGTTTTTAACTTACTAACAAAACTCACAAAAGATGAATGGGGCATAAATGATTTTACTAAGTTACCTATTCCATTTTATTGCATCGCAACAAACATGGAAACAGGTGAAGCTGTCGTTCTGGACAAAGGAAACCTAGCAGAGGCGATGTCCATAAGTAGTATACTTCCAACACTTTTTCAACCCATAGAACGAGATGGTGTTCTGCTGATGGACGGTGGAATTGCAAACAATTATCCTGTAGAAATTTTAAAAACAAAAAATTTAGATTATATCATTGGGGTTAATGTCCAAGAAGACCTTTTGACAAAAGATGAAATAAAATCTGTATCGGAAATTCTAACACAAATTAATAGTTTTAGATCAACAGAAGCGATGAAAGCCAAAAGGGGAATGACAAATCTCTTTATAGAACCTAATGTTGAGGGGTACAATATCATATCTTTTAATAAAGGCTCAGAGATCATTGGAAAAGGCAAAAAAGCAGTGACTCCCTTTATAAATGTACTTCAGCGATTAAAGACCTCACAAAACTACACAAAGAAAAATAAAAAAGTCATCGACATTGACACCCTAAAAATAAATAAAATTGATATCCTAGGGAATGAAAAATATACGGACTCTTATGTTTTAGGTAAGTTACGTTTTCGTCGGGGGGAAACTTTAAGTTTTGAAGACTTTAATAATGGTGTCAACAATCTATTAGCGACGAACAATTTTGATAGTTTTCGCTATAAATTTTTATTAAGTGATAATAAAGAGTACGATTTTGTTGGAACTGTTAGAGAAACAGCAAAAACAAGTTTTTTAAAGCTGGGCGTTCATTATGACCAAGTTTTAAAAAGTTCTGTACTATTGAATTTTACGAAAAAACAACTGCTCCTTAAAAATGATGTATTGTCTCTAGATTTTATTTTAGGGGATAATTCTCGCTTTAATTTTGATTATTACATAGACAAAGGATTTTATTGGAGCATAGGACTCAACGCAAAA
The DNA here is from genome assembly GCA_965662485.1 of Flavobacteriaceae bacterium. Lineage (GTDB taxonomy): Bacteria > Bacteroidota > Bacteroidia > Flavobacteriales > Flavobacteriaceae > UBA3537. The sequence continues at coordinate 14,893 of CBFIIL010000018.1, forward strand.
TATACGCGGTTCCGCTATGACATCAATCCATTATTTTTTGATGCATCTCTTCCAGAAATATTAAGTAGTAGAATTCCCACAATACTGTCAGATTTTACAGCCAGTTTTTTTGTCGAAACTCTAATAAGAAAAGATTTTTCACTCAAAATTGGCGCAACATTTAAACGTCTTAATATGTATGCCTCGAGTCCCGCTTTAGTTACAACATTTCAGGACGTAAAATACCAAATTGAAGAAAGTGATTTTTTGAGCACAAATGCAACGGTGAAATACGATACATTAGATGATGTTTTCTTTCCATCTAGCGGCTTCTTATTTGAAGGAAGCGGAGATTTGTACTTAACCGCATCAAAATATGATAAATTTAGCCAGTTTTTAATTCTAAAAACCAATATTGCAAAGGCCTTTTCAATTAATAACAAAATATCCCTATTAGCAGGTACTGAAGGGGGTTTTTTAATTGGAGATGATAAAATTTCCGCACTTAATTTTGGCCTAGGAGGCTATTCACATAATCACTTAAATAATAATGGATCATTTTTTGGCTATGACTTTTTTAGTTTATCGGGGAATAGTTTTGTGAAAGCATATTTTTCAGCCGATTATGAATTTTATAAGCGTCACCATATCAATATATCCGGAAATTTTGCAAATATTGGAAATGATATTTTCCTTGAAAAAGAATGGCTTACTTTACCAGACTATATGGGCTTTGCTATTGGTTATGGACTTGAAACTATCTTTGGCCCAATAGAGCTCAAATTTCATTGGTCTCCAGAAAATGATTACAGTGGGGCTTTTGTAAATTTGGGATATTGGTTCTGAAAGTATAATTTTTTTTATTAAATTTGTGTATGTCACTTTATTGGAAAGACCTTTTGTTGTTACTTCATTTTCTTATCAAAAGAAACCCTGAATAAGCTGAGTTCTTGATACATATCACGAACCAATTTCTCTTTGAGCTTATTTTGTATAACATAAAAACTTTTTACAATGCCGTTTTATCACAAACTTGGAAAAATTCCTCACAAGAGGCATATTCAATTCAAAAACCCCAATGGGGGATTCTACTATGAACAGCTCTTTGGCACCATTGGTTTTGATGGAATGTCCACCAATTCCTATCACGAACAACGCCCTACTCAAGTCAAATCTATACAAAAGCAATATTCTATTGCACCTAAAATTGCTAAAACAAACAATATTCAATCCTATAGATTGCATGGGTTTAAGGTGCAACCAGAATCAGATTTTTTGGAAAGTCGGAAGGTGGTTCTGACAAACTCAGATTGTAACATCATATTGGCCGCGCCAAAATCATCTTTAACAGACTATTTTTATAAAAATTCGGATGCAGATGAATTGATTTTTATTCATAAAGGAACTGGAAAATTGCGTACCATGTTTGGAAATTTAGACTTTAAATATGGTGATTATTTAATCATACCTAGAGGGATTATTTATCAAATACAATTTGATACAGAAGACAATCGACTTTTTATTGTAGAGTCATACAGTCCAATTTATACGCCCAAACGCTACAGAAATTGGTTTGGCCAATTGCTAGAACATTCCCCTTTTTGTGAACGCGATATTCGTAGACCAGAAGAACTTGAGACCTATAATGAAAGTGGAGATTTTAAAATAAAATTAAAAAAGCAAAATGAAATCATAGAAATGATTTATGCGTCTCATCCTTTTGATGTTGTTGGCTATGATGGATTTAATTATCCTTATGCTTTTTCGATTCATGACTTTGAGCCTCTTACAGGTAGAATTCATCAACCGCCACCAGTACATCAAACATTTGAAACCAACGCAATGGTCATTTGCAGCTTTGTGCCAAGACTATATGATTATCATCCAGAAGCAATTCCAGCACCATATAACCATAGTAATATTGATAGTGATGAGGTGTTGTATTATGTCGATGGAGACTTCATGAGTCGAAATGATATTGAACCAGGGCATATATCTTTGCATCCAGCGGGGATTCCACATGGGCCACATCCTGGAGCAATGGAACGTAGTATTGGTCAAAAAGACACCCAAGAATTGGCCGTAATGGTTGATACCTTCAAACCTCTTCAGGTTACAGAAGAGGCCCTTAAAATTTCTGATGAAGATTATTTCAAATCTTGGTTAGAGCAGTAATATAAACCTTAAAAATTTAGTTATGAGTAAAACATTAAAATCCGTGGACTACGGGCTTGAGAAAATTTTTGATGGTGCCCAAGATTTTTTACCTCTTCTTGGGACAGATTTCGTTGAGTTTTATGTAGGAAATGCCAAACAAGCAGCACACTTTTATAAAACAGCTTTTGGGTTTCAATCACTAGCATATAAAGGCTTAGAAACAGGTTCAAAAGATGAAGTGAGTTACGTTCTTCAGCAAGGAAAAATCAAATTAGTGCTTACAACACCACTTAACAGTAAATCACCAATAAATGATCACTTGAGAAAACATGGCGATGGTGTTAAAGTTATAGCGCTTTGGGTAGAAGATTCTCACAAAGCATATGAAGAAACCACAAAACGAGGGGCAAAATCATATTTTGAGCCCAAAATACATCGCGATGATTCTGGTGAGATTGTCACCTCAGGGATTTATACTTATGGTGAAACTGTACATGTGTTTGTGGAACGTAAAAACTATGATGGTGTATTTTTCCCAGGATATGTTGCGTGGAAATCCGATTATAACCCACCAAGTTCAGGGCTAAAATACATAGACCACATGGTGGGAAATGTAGGTTGGGGAGAGATGAACACTTGGGTTAAGTGGTATGAAGAAGTCATGGGATTTGTTAATTTTTTGTCCTTTGATGATAAACAAATTCATACAGAATATTCTGCACTTATGAGTAAAGTGATGAGCAATGGAAATGGAAGAATTAAATTTCCAATTAACGAGCCTGCCAAAGCCGAAAAACGTTCTCAAATAGAAGAATATCTTGACTTTTATGAAGATTGTGGAGTTCAACATTTAGCAGTAGCAACTGACGATATTATTACAACAGTACGACAATTGCGTGCCAATGGTGTAGAATTTTTACCACCTCCACCACAAACATATTATGATGCTATACCAAAACGACTAGGGTCTCATATGGAACTAATGAAAGAGGATATTTCTGTTCTTCAAGAGCTTTCAATTTTGGTAGATGCCGATGAAGAGGGTTATTTGTTGCAAATTTTTACAAAACCAGTTGAAGATCGCCCAACACTATTCTTTGAAATCATTCAACGAATGGGTGCTAAGGGCTTTGGTGCAGGAAATTTCAAAGCATTATTTGAATCTATTGAACGCGAACAGGCCAATAGAGGGACACTTTAAATCGCTAGAACTGAAATAGATTTGTAGTCGCTTTCAATTTTGGAATAATAATTGCAAATTTGCATGTACATCAAAAATAAAAGATGTTCAGATGATGAGGAAATTTTTAGTAATTACTCTTTTTTTAATAAATACATGTTTTGCTTCAGCGCAAGAAAATTCATCTTTTCAAGCGGGAGAATGGCTTAAATTTAAGCTCAGCTACAGCGGTTGGATGAAAGCAGGGAATGCAACCCTAGAAATCAGAGACGATCAATACAAAGGCAAGCCAGTTTTTCATGTTATTGGAAAAGGGTGGACTACAGGAGCAATCAAGTGGTTTTTTAAAGTCGATGATCGATACGAGAGTTATTTTGATAAAATCTCTGGACAGCCCTATAAATTTATAAGAGATATATACGAAGGAGGGTACACAAAAAACCGAATTGTAGAATTTGATTATAATCAAAATCAAGCATACGTCGATGATTTAAAAGAAAAAAAGAAAACAACCGCTCCAATTCAAGCTGATATTCAAGACATCATTTCTGCGTATTATTATTTGAGAAATAATTATGAAACAGAATCTATAAAATTAGGCGAGGTTGTAAAGCTCAATATGTTTTTTGACAGCGAAATTTTTGGATTTAAATTAAAGTTTTTAGGTCGAGAAACAATAAAAACAAAATTTGGAAATGTAAAATGCTTAAAGTTTCGACCTTACGTTATGTCAGGCCGTGTGTTTCATGAAGAAGAAAGTGTAACACTTTGGGTAAGTGCCGATAAAAATAAAGTCCCATTAAAAATAAAAGCAGATCTCCGAGTAGGATCTTTACGGTCTGATTTGGAGGCCTTTAAAGGCTTAAAACACCCCTTTGAAATTCAATTCTAATCTAAAAAAACTTATACCTATGAAAAACAAAACCACCAAAAACTTGATTGAAGCAATAGATAAAAAGTACAATGCTATAAATCAAGATAAAAACGTCTATTTAGAAGGACTACTACACAGCAAAACCATCAACTATTGGGATTATGTTCATACAGATGCACTTTTGAATCTACAAATTCAACGCACCAACCTTCCTGATGAAATGGTTTTTATTGGTTATCATCAAATCAATGAGCTTATTTTTAAAATGATTTTGTGGGAACTACAACAAGTTGCAGAAGCAGAAGTATTGGAGGTAAACTTCTTTACTGACAAACTTATGCGAGTGAGTCGCTATTTTGATATGTTGACGTCCTCTTTTAGCATTATGCAGGAAGGTATGGATGTTGAGCAATACAATAAATTTAGGCACACGCTTACTCCAGCAAGTGGGTTTCAGAGTGCGCAATACAGAAAAATTGAATTTGCATCAACAGAGCTGATTAATTTAATTGATGCGCGTTTTCGTAAAACAATCGATCGAGATACACCATTCGAGCATGCACTAGAACATTTGTACTGGCAAGCTGCTGGTAAAGATTATAAAACAGGGAAAAAATCCATTTTACTTACAAATTTTGAAAACCGTTACAAAGAAGAGTTTATCACTTTTATGAAAGTGTATAACACCAAGAACCTTTGGTCGCGATACAAAGAATTGTCAGAAGAGGATCAAAAAAATAAAGACCTTGTTGCTGCGATGCGTCACTATGATTACACGGTGAATATCACTTGGGTTATTGCTCATTTTAATGCTGCAAAACACTATATATTAGCAACTTCTGGAGATGGCGAAGCAACGGGGGGAAGTAATTGGCAAAAATATATGCACCCAAAGTATCAAAAAAGAATATTTTTTCCAGAACTTTGGACTTCGGAAGAAATTGAAAATTGGGGACAAAATTTAGATTAGTGTACACACCAAAGAATTACCATTTTAGCATCTTAAAAAAAATAATTATTATCGTTGGCTTTGGGGTTTTGACTCTACAATGTACAACAGAGGAAAAAGAAATTTCTAATGATCAAGAACTGAAAGAGGACATAAAATTTGGGTATAATCTGGATAACTTTTATGTTATTCAAGATACAATCCAGCGTGGCGAGAGTTTTGGTGAAATTCTCTCTCGATATAATGTAGACTTTTCTGATATTTATAAAATTGCAAATCAGTCCAAAGATACTTTTGACATACGACAATTGCGTGCGGGTAAACCGTACATGCTTTTGTGTTCTAAAGACGAATCAAGAACACCGCAGAGTTTTATTTATCAACCTAACAAAATTGAGTACGTTGTTCTTGAATTTTGCGATTCTATAGTTGCCTACAAACAACGAAAACCTGTAAATATTGTTGAAAAAGAAGCTTTTGGAGTGATAGAAAACACACTTTCAGAAACGATGGAAGAACAAGGCCTTCCTGTTCAACTGATTTATGATATGTCTGATGATATTTATGCTTGGACTATTGACTTTTTTAGATTACAAAAAGGTGATAATTTCAAAGTCATATATAAGCAGCGTTTTGTTGAAGACAGTATTTATGCTGGCATAGAAAGTATAGATGCTGCATATTTTGAGCATAAAGGTGAGCCTATTTATGCCTTTAACTATATCACCCCAGATTCAAAAAACAGTACAGACTATTATGATGATTCAGGGAAAAGTTTACAAAAAGCGTTTTTAAAAAGTCCAGTAAAATTTAGTAGAATATCATCGCGATATAATAAAAATCGAAGGATTGCCTATTATGGAAACAAAGTACGCCCCCATAAAGGCACCGATTTTGCAGCACCTGTTGGTACGCCAATTTTGGCAACAGCAAACGGTACTGTAGTAGAATCAACACGAAGAGGCGGAAATGGAAAGTTTGTGAAAATCCGTCATAATGCTACGTACTCAACACAGTATTTGCACATGAGTAAACGCTTAGTTAGTGTTGGAGATTTTGTAAAGCAAGGCGATGTGATTGGGAAAGTTGGAATGACAGGAAACACAAGTGGACCACATGTGTGTTATCGTTTCTGGAAAAATGGTCGTCAAGTCGACCCATTTCGTCAAAAATTACCCGATGCAAAAGCACTTTCAGAAGTTTATAAATCCGATTTTCTTGAGTATATTGCACCGCTAAAACAGAGACTAGATTCGATAAACTAACCATATTTAATAACAACTAATGAGTTTAAAATCCATTAACCCTACTTCAACAACCGCCTGGAAAAATTTACACAAACATCTTGAGTCTATAAAAGATGAACATATGACTACTTGGTTTGAAAAAAATCCAAGGCGTGTTTCAGAAATGAGTATCAAATGGGATGATTTTTTTGTTGATTTTTCTAAAAATAGAATAACATCTGAAACTTTAGATTTGCTCAAAGATTTGGCAGATGAGATTCAATTGAGTGATGCTATATCTAAATATTTTGGTGGAGAAAAAATCAATAAAACAGAAGGTAGAGCAGTATTGCATACAGCCCTAAGAGCACCACAAAATGTTAAGGTTTACCATGATGGAGAAAATGTAATCCCAGAAATTTTTCAGGTAAAAAATAAAATAAAACAGTTTTCTGAGGACGTTATTAGCGGAAATAAAAAAGGGTTTACAAACAAATCGTTTACAGATATTGTTAATATAGGTATTGGAGGTTCTGACCTTGGCCCAGCCATGGTAGTTGATGCATTATCGTTCTACAAAAACCATTTGAATGTACATTTTGTAAGTAACGTTGATGGAGATCATGTCAATGAAGTTCTTAAAAAATTAAATCCAGAAACAACACTTTTTGTAATTGTTTCAAAAACATTTACTACCCAAGAAACTCTTTCTAATGCGACTACTATTAAAGAGTGGTTTTTACAACATGCAAAACAAGAGGATATTGCAAAGCAATTTGTAGCAGTTTCTACCAATATTGAAAAGGTTAAAGCTTTTGGAATAGATGTTCAAAATATCTTCCCCATGTGGGATTGGGTAGGTGGGCGCTTTTCTTTATGGAGTGCTGTAGGTCTCAGTATTAGTTTGGCTGTTGGATATAAAAATTTTGAAGCTTTGTTGGGTGGAGCTCATAAAATGGATGTTCACTTTAAAGAAGAAAAATTTGAACAAAACATTCCAGTACTATTGGCCTTTTTAAGCACTTGGTACAATAATTTTTTTAAAGCTGAAAGTGAAGCCATTATACCATACACTCAATATTTAAATCAATTTGCAACGTATCTACAACAAGCCATAATGGAAAGTAATGGCAAAAGTGTTGATAGAGAAGGAAATAAAGTAAACTACCAAACAGGAAATTTGATTTGGGGAGAGCCAGGAACTAACTCACAACATGCTTTTTTTCAATTAATTCATCAAGGCACAAAATTAATTCCAGCAGATTTTATAGGTTTTGGAACATCATTACACGGCAATCAAGATCATCAAGACAAACTAATGTCTAACTTTTTTGCACAAACTGAAGCACTGCTCAATGGAAAAACAAAAGCTGAGGTAATCGCCGAAGGAACAAACGAGTCTATAATTCCCTACAAAATATTTGATGGCAATAGACCAACCAATACTATATTTATTGAGAAACTTACCCCCGAAAGCTTAGGTAAATTAATTGCCATGTACGAACACAAAATTTTTGTGCAAGGTATAGTTTGGAATGTCTTTAGTTACGATCAATTTGGGGTTGAGTTGGGTAAGCAGTTAGCAGGCAAAATTCTTAATGAATTTACTGAAAATAGTGATACAAAACACGATGCTTCAACTTCAAATCTGATTTCTTTGTATAAGAGCATGCGCTAATCAATTTTACGCCTATGCTGTTTGTGTGTGGCTAAAATCTTGTATTTTTGTATGACTTAAAATCAAATAATCATGATCAAAACCGTACATTCATATTGGGCTTACCTCGTTTTAGTAGTTTTACTTCTTGCTGTTATTAAAGCCCTTTTTGGAGTTATTTCAAAAAAAGAATACGACCCACAAACATTTCGAGTGGCTTTATTCACACTAATTGTATCACATATACAATTATTAATTGGTGTAGTGTTATATTTTACTTCCAGTCGTTTTTCATTGTGGTCAGAACTTGGAGTTGGGGAAGTTATGAAGACTGCCGTTCATCGCCTATACTTGGTGGAACATCCTACAATTAATATTCTTGCTGTTGCGCTAATTACTATTGGGTACTCTAAACATAAAAAGAAACGCTTGTCGGCGCCAAAATATAAGACCTTGGCTATTTTCTACACCATTGCATTAGTGCTAATACTCTCTAGAATACCATGGGAAGTTTGGCCTAACTAGAGGCTATTTAATTTCTTTTATGACATGAACATAAACGGGGAAATGGTCGCTGTAGCCGTTAGTGAATCCACCCCAAGAAAAACTTCTGAAAGGGTAGCCTTTAAATTGCCCTTTTTTGGTAATTAAAAATTGCGCATTAAAAATTCCGGCTTTGTAGAATCTAAACGAAGAATAATCGTCATCTAGCAGAGGTTTTGTAATCAAAATTTGGTCAAATAAACTCCATGCATCTCTGTAGGCATTGGAGCCAAGACCTTTTTTGAAAAAAGACTCCATAGGGTTGTAAATGCCTTTAAAACCAACACGTTTTTTGTTGCCTTTTGCTTTGAGAACTTTTTTTAAACTTGTATTGGTTGGGTTATCGTTGAGGTCTCCCATACTAAATATCTTTGCATACGGGTCTATAGATTGAAGAGAATCAATAAGACGTTTATTCAGTGCAGCAGCAGCTTCTCTTTTTGACCGACTTCTAGCTTCGCCGCCACTTCGCGAAGGCCAATGATTAACTATGAGATGGATCAAATCGCCCTCCAAGTATCCACTCACCAAAAGTTGATCCCTTGTGTAGTCGCGGTCGCCATCACTACCTCTGAGTTTTAGTTCATGAGAACTTGAATTTAATGGAGAAAATAGTGCTTTTTGGTACATAAGTGCTACATCTATTCCACGCTCATCAGGAGATTCAAAGTGAATAATTCCATAATCCTTTTCTACGAGTGCAGGGTCATTAGCTAGGTCTTCAATAACACTTCTGTTTTCTACCTCCGAAAGACCAATCACTGCTGGAGTGTTTTTGGATGTTTTTGCACCAATTTTTGCAATTACACTTGCCGTATTTTGAACCTTTTTTTTATAAACTTCAGATCTACCTGTTTTAAGCTCCATCATTGGGCTAGCTTCATCATATTTATTAGGATTATTTATGGTATCAAAAAGATTTTCAACATTATAAAAACCAATGGTATGAACTTTAAATTTTCGTTTGGATTGTGCGTCAACTGTCGATGTGAAAACAACTAAATAAAGCAATAATGTGATGTTGAAATACTTTTTGTACATATGCTAAAATATAAGCTTAAAAAATAAAGATTAATTAATACATCAAAAGTATAAATTTTAAAATAAGAAACGTACTTTTGTTTAATATATATCTATATAATTAAACAAAATTTATCTTTTATGAAAAAACAAATTCTTAGTTTTTTGTTTGTATGTTTTAATGTGTTCTTTGTTTTTGCTCAGCAAACCGTTGTTAAAGGAATAGTAAAAGACATGCTAACTAACCAACCCATTGAAGGTGTTTCAGTAAGTTTTGAAAATTCAGAACTTACGGTTTATACAGATTACATGGGATTTTTTCAGTTTTCTGCTGCTGTCCCATTGGGCGAGCAGATGCTATCTCTTAGCAAAGCGGGTTACCTCAGTGCGCGCTACCCCATTATTGTTAATGAAGAACAAATTCTAAATATTCAGGACATGATGTTGTCATTGGATAATAGCGATGATGATTTGTTTACCATCACGCTTTCTGATGATGAGCTAAATGATGATGGTAGTGGTGCTGATAATATTTCTGGCTTACTTTCTGCCTCTCAAGATGTATTTCAAAGAGCTGCAGCATTTGAATTTAGTCAATCGTTTTTTCGTGTACGAGGGCTCAATACAGACAATGGAACTGTTTTGATGAACGGTATTGAAATGAACAAAATATTTGATGGTCGCCCACAATGGAGTAATTGGGGAGGGTTAAATGATGTTTTAAGAGGACAAGAACTTAGCATGGGTTTAGCTCCATCAAGTTATACTTTTGGAGGACTATTAGGATCAACAAACATTAATTTGAGAGCATCAAGCTATAGAGCAGGTGGTCGAGTTACTTATTCTTCATCTAACCGAAGTTACACCAATCGCTTAATGGCAACCTATGCTTCAGGTTTGGTTGATGGCGGATGGTCTTATGCTTTTTCTATTGGTAGACGTTGGGGAGATGAAGGATTTCAGGACGGAACTTTCTATGATGCCAACTCATTTTTTGCCTCTGTAGAAAAGAAGATTAATGATAAACATAGCTTAAATTTTGTTGGAATTTATACACCAAATCGCCGTGGAAAATCTTCACCAAACACCCAAGAAGTATTTGACCTCAAAGGAACAACATACAATGAATATTGGGGATGGCATGATGGCGAAAAGCGAAATTCTAGAGTTAGAAGAATAGCAGAACCAGTTTTAATGCTTAATCATTATTGGGATATTTCAGACAAAACAACCCTCAACACAAATGTATCTTACCAATTTGGAGAACTTGGAAATAGCCGTTTGGACTATGCAGGTGGAGCCAATCCAACTCCAGCCTATTATCAAGGTCTTCCAAGTTACTTTTTAGCAGATACAGATGGCCCAGATTATGCAGGAGCATATCTTGCAGAACAATCATTTAGAAACGGTGGTCAAGTCAACTGGAATCGTATTTATGATGCTAACTTGACCAACAATATCAATGGAGATTATGCCGCCTATATTTTATATGAAGACCGAAGCGATGATCAACAATTTTCAGCAAATACAATTTTAGAGTCTTCACTTTCAGATCAAGTAACTCTTAATGCTGCTGTAAATTACAAACGTTTAAAATCGCACAATTTTGCAGAAATTATGGATATGCTTGGAAGCAATACGGGCTACCTCAATGTAGATTCATTTGACCAGGTGCAGTTCGATTTAAGAAATCCAAACCAAGTTGTAGGCGAGGGCGATACTTTCAGGTATAACTTTAATATTGACGCTAATGTTTTGAGCAGTTTTGTTCAAGCACAATTTAAATACAACAAGCTAGATTTCTTTTTAGCAGGAAGTTATACAGCTACAGAATATCAGCGTGAAGGGTTGTACCAATCAGAAACTTATGCTGATAATTCTTATGGTAAAGGGCGCAAGCTTTCATTCACTGGATTGGGCGCAAAAGGAGGATTTACTTATAAATTTTCAGGAAAGCATATTTTTAATGTAAATGCAGGCTATTTGACTAAAGCACCAACGATTCGAAATACTTTTACAAATTCTCGTGAAAACAACGCTATTGTAGGTGACCAATCTGGAATTGATATCACAGAAGAAAAAATCACTTCATTTGATGCCAATTATGTTTTTAGATCTTCAACTGTAAAAGCTAGATTGACAGGATATTATACGCAAATGCAAGATGCCAACGAAGTTTCATTTTATTTTGCTGATGGTATTAGTGGTGTAGATCAGGGTACAGCTTTTGTACAAGAAATTTTACAAGGAATTGACAAAAATCATCTTGGATTGGAATTTGGGATTGAAGCCCAGGTAACACCAACCATCAAACTTACTGGTGTGGCATCTGTTGGGCAATACACATACGATAATAATCCAAACTTAGTATTGACTTCCAGTGATTTTGTTGAAGGATTAAATTTTGGTCAGGCCAACTTAGAAAATTATCGTATTGCCGCTGGACCTCAACAAGCAGCTTCTATTGGCTTTGAGTACAGAGATCCAAATTATTGGTGGTTTGGAACAACAGCCAATTTCTTTGCAGACACCTATGTTGATGTTTCGCCATTAACAAGAACCCAAAATTTTTATTTAGATACAGATGGCTTACCTTTTTCTGATTACGACCCAGACTTGGCTAGAGAATTATTACGTCAAGAAAGATTTGATGATTACATGGTCATCAATGCCGTAGGTGGAAAATCTTGGAAAATAGGAGATTATTATGTGAGTCTATTTGTCAGCTTAAACAACATTCTAAATCAGAAATTCAAATCTGGTGGTTTCGAGCAAGGGCGTAGTGCCAATTATCAATCCCTAAAAGAAGACGCAGGCAATCCTAAGCGTGTGTTTGGACCAAAATACTGGTACGGACGAGGCCCAACCTATTTCTTAAACCTAAATTTCAGATTTTAAAAAAAACTAAAAATGAACATTAATTTTAAACTAATGAAAACAATAAACTTTAAAACACTAGCAGCAACAATTTTTGCATCTGTTGCTTTCGTCGCTTGCGTTCAGGACGACGACTTTGAAGTTCCATCAAGTGTTGGAACTGAAGAAAATCAAAACTTAAACACACTCCTTTCACAAATTGATGCTGGAGAGGTGCAATTAATTACAATTGGAGAGCTAAAAGCTCAGTTTCAATCCGACGATGAAGCCACTGCAATTACTTCTGATATTGCAGTAAAAGGATACGTGTCATCTTCTGATGCTACAGGAAACTTTTACAAAGAATTCTTTATTCAAAATGCAGCACAAGATGCTACAGATGCCGTGAAAATTTCATTAAATCAAGTGGATTCTTATAATCAATTTAATATTGGTAGAGAGGTTTATATTTATTTAAAGAATCTTTATTTAGGAGAAGCTAATAGCGGCGATGGCGTATTTACTATCGGGGGTGCTGTAAATGGTGACGGTGAAGTCGAGTCTCTAACGGCTAATGAAGTGCCATTATACTTATTCCGTTCTGCAACAACAGAAACAATAGTTCCAAAGGACGTAACTTCGTTATCTTCGGATGATATTGGAATTTTTGTAACTCTAAACGACACAGAATTTCCTACAAACGAAGTGGGGCAGCCTTATGTCGCTTCCACAGATGATTATGATACACAACGTACAGTACAGCGTTGTTCAGGCTTTGAATATGCAACTTTCTTATTAGAAACAAGTTCATTTGCAAGTTTTAAGAATGAAGTGCTTCCTGCGGGGGGTGGTTCAATTTCTGGTATTGTTTCAAAAACATATAACGGCAGCGATTTAGTTTTAGCGCTGAATACAACGGATGATGTTCAAATGAGTGATAGTCGCTGTGAATTATTAGACATAAATGATTTTATTGCAATTTTTGAAGATGATTTTCAATCTTATTCGAATTATAGTAATATTTCGGGTGATTGGACTAATTATACTGAGGAAGGTAACAGAAAATGGCGTGCAAAAACAACTAATGATAATCAAAATTCTGGCAGTAAAATAGCTTATATGAGTGCTTACAATAGTGGTGATTCAAGTAATATTGTATGGCTAATTACTCCAGTCATAGATTTGGATGCTCAAGGTGCTGAATTTGTAAAGTTTAAGTCATCTAATAGTTTCAGTGATAATAGTGAATTGGAAGTTCTAATTTCCACAGATTGGGATGGTAGCGAAGCAACCATAGAATCCTCTACTTGGAGCACACTTAATGCTAATATTGTTTCTGATGCTGAATATTATCAAAACTGGGTAGATTCAGGACTATCAGATCTAAGTTCGTATAGTGGTAATGCATATGTAGCTTTAAAGTACACTGGTGGTGGAGATGATTATACAGGGACTTTTGAAATTGATGATTTCCAAGTTTTAGTTCAAAATTAAATTGAAGTTCATTCAATAAAAAAACCTGTGAGATTCTCACAGGTTTTTTTTATACATTTAAAGCATGAATTTTTTTGATAGATTATACCTTTCTGTTTTTCATCAAGTAAAACAATACAACCCCAAACTAGCTGCACGATGGGCGCGTTTATATGTCTCTGTTTTTCAACTTGCTTTATGTTTATTGTTTGGAATTTTTTTTATGAAATTCTCCAAACAAATGAAACTGAAGCCTTTAGATGATACCAGTCTATGGATTGTTTCTGTTGGAACTATTGGGTTTGTTTTTTTTAAAAACTGGATGAGTTACAACGGGAAAAAAAGAAACATTTTAATGTCAAGGAATACAAAAGGACCAAAACCATACTCTGCATTTACTTTGATTGTATTTCTACTTGCTCTATTTGCCTTTTCTTTTATTCTTTCTAAAGCGGTATAAAAAAACCCCCACAAACTGTGGAGGTTTTTAAAATTAAATTCAAAATCTATTCATCATTCGGATTACCTTCAAGAATTATAAATTCTGAGCGTCTATTCAATTGATGTTCATCTTCATTACACTTTAATCCGCAATCATTTACAGGACTAGTTTCACCCATGCCTACTCCAGTTATTCTACTAGCGTCAATTCCTTTTGAAACCACATATTGAGCGGTAGTCAAAGCTCGTCTTTCCGATAAACTCTGATTGTACTTTTCACTTCCTCTAGAATCTGTATGAGATTCTGCTCGGATTACAATAGATTCGTACTTATTCATGAGTTGTACCAATTTATCTAATTCAAAAGCCGCTTGCGCTGTTACATTAGATTTGTCGAAGTCGAAATATATTGGATTTAGGATAACTTTGTTGGCAAGTATAATTTCATCTATTGGATCTAATAAAATTTCTGTAGAAGCTTCTTCTTCACTAGTACCTTCAATACGTCCAGTACCACTTTCGTACTCATCCATTGTAGCACTTAAACTTAAATCAGTGTTACATTCAATAATGTAGTTGACTTCACCTTTATCAGAAGTGATTTTTGTACTTATTACATTGCCTTCAGAGTCTAATACATTTACAGAAGCGCCTGCTAGAATGAGTCCTGTTTCACTGTCTTTTACAGTTACAGTAACTAAAACATCACAAATTGGTTGTAATACTTTAATAGCATAAACATCGTCACTACCAGCGCCGCCTTCACGATTGGAAGATACAAAGCCTTCGCTTGTTTCGTTATTAATACTAAAAGCAAAGTCATCTGCATTACCATTAACAGGAATACCAACATTTCTTATAGGGCCTACTTTTCCATCTACAAGTTTTGCAAAAAAGACATCCATTCCTCCAAGGCCCAAATGACCATCAGATGAGAAGTATAGTGTATTGTCTGAACTGACAAAAGGGAACATTTCTTGCCCCTCAGTATTTAGTTTTTGCCCTAAGTTTGTGGCCTCTCCAACAGTGCCATCATCATTAATTGGAGCAGACCAAATATCAAATTGTCCCATTCCACCGGCCATATCTGATGCGAAAAATAGGGTTTTTCCATCAGGGCTTACCGCTGGATTTTTTACAGAATAGTTTTCAGAATTCAATGAAAGCGCTTCAGCTTTGCTCCAGTTTCCATCCTCTTCTTTAGTTGATTTGTATAAATTTAGAACACTGAACTTATTTCTTGATAAAGAATCTCTTTCAAAAATTTTATCAAAATAACTTTCTCTAGAGAAATATACAGTGTTTCCGTCTGGAGAAAATGAAACTACCCCTTCATGGTATTTTGTATTTAGAGCCTCCACAGCAACAGGTCTCTGGAAAGAACCATCATTGTTTTTTGTTGCCGTGTAAATATCTAAAAAAGGTTCTTTGTTCCATCCATAACTTATACCTTCATCATTGCGACTAGAGGTGATATATAATTTACCATCTTTTAGTGTTCCCCCAAAATCGGAATATGGAGTATTTATGCCAGCATCTTGAACGTTGAATTTTTTTCCTTTTTCAAGAATCTTAGGTAAGTAGTTTGGATTCTCAACAAATGCAATTGCTCTATGGTCTGCAGGTCGCATAGATGCAAATTTTGCCATTTGCGTATTGGAGTCATCGTATTTTCCATTAGCTTTCAACATCTGCGCATACTTGTAAATGGTTTCTGGAGTATCTGATGATTCCAAAGTTTTTGCATACCATTTTTCTGCTTCAACAGTATTGAAAACATTATAATAGGCCTCAGCAAGTTTACCATACACATACGCATCTCCATCTCCTTTAGAGATTATATCTTTGTATGCCTTGGCAGCTTCAACAAACTCAAATTTGGAGAAGAGTTTATCGGCTCTTTTGGTAGCATTAGATTGTGCATTGGCAAATAAGCCAGTGACTAAAATGATTATAAAAATTGAATTATATTTTTTCATGATAATAATATACTTAGCTTAAATTTTAGAAATAACGAGGTGATCTTGAAACTTTGGACGAAAAATTGAAATCAAAATTGATAAAAACTTCATGTGAAGAATTTGTTACAATATCCAAATCGGACTGAATAGCATCGTATGCATATCCAATGCGAAGATTTTCCATGATTTGGAAATTAATCATCCCACTGAATGAATCTTCAAGACGATAACCTACACCAACTTCAACCAAATCAAACATAAATAAATTGGCATTGATGTCGTAACTCATTGGTGCATCAAAGGCATACTTAAGCAAAGCATGTGGTTTTAACTTAAAGTTTTCAGATAAATCAAAGACATAACCAGCGGCCGCAAACAAGTGTTCTGATTCTGAACCAATTTTAGTTCCATTTGCATCCAAATGCACACCGTTAAGAATATTAGGAACAGACACAGACACATAATATTTGTTTGGTTTATAAAAATAAACTC
>CBFIIL010000019.1:0-27653 GCA_965662485.1 Flavobacteriaceae bacterium
TTGATAAAATAAATATTTTAAACGCCTCAATATTGGCCATGCATCGCTCTGTAGATCAATTAGAAAATGTTACATTTATTAGTGTCGATGGCAATCGTTTTAAACCATACAATGATATTCCTTTTGAGACCATAATAAAAGGGGATGGCAAATATCTTAATATTGCTGCAGCTTCAGTTTTAGCAAAAACATACCGTGATGATTACATGGAAAAAATTCATGAGGAACTACCCATGTATAATTGGGAAAAAAACAAAGGATACCCCACAAAAGAGCACCGAGAAGCCATCAAAAAATACGGCCCTACAAAATACCACAGAATGTCTTTTAAACTCCTACCAAACCAGTTAAGTTTTGAATTTTAATTCTATATTTGTTGGAGGTTGATTGATTTAAGTTTCATGCTACGAAAGTTTTTGGTTTTTATTGTTTTTATTTTGACAATAAGTTGTCAGAATACACAAAACAAACAAGGGTCCATTGAAGATTTTATTCCAAATGATGCTCAAGTTGTTATGTACATCAACTCTATGGATGTATTCAAAAGCACTCTAAAAAACAACGAGTTGCTTTCCAAAACAAAGTTTAAATCCATTTTTGAAAATAATCTTGGTGGTCTAGATAGCTTAGAAATTTCTGGGCCTTTACTTTTGTGTATGTCCGAAAATTCAGATTATACATTTATTTCTCAACAAAAACATATTGGATCAAAAGAGTTGTTAAAGCAAAACAAAATTCAAGATAGCGTGTGGGTTCTTTCGACTTCGAATTCTGAATCAGCAACTTTAAAAAACTCCTCGATTCACCCCTACAAAAAATTCTCAAATCTTACTGATCTAAATGCTACATTTTCAGTTTATTTAGCGAAACCTAAGCAGCACAGAAAGGAATTTTCTTTGTTCAATAACGTTTTATTAGATGTCAAGGCAACTCCAAAATATATTTCAATAAGCGGAATTTACACCGATTCAAATAGCAAATGGAATCATTTATTTGAAAATATCTCACCAAATACACCGCAATTGAACGGTATTGTTCCAGACGATATTGAAAATTTTGAGACTTTTATATATTCAGATTTTGAGCAATTTTCAAATAATATTAAAGCGTTAGACAGTACTTTAGTTTTTTCTGAACTTTCAAAAACTATACTTGAAACCAGTCAAGAAATAGGAAGTATAAAAACATCTAACGGCTCTGCAATTGCACTACATTCTTTGGATATTAGCGCGAGCAAAGAAGCACTTTTGGGTTTTCAAGAACAATTACAAGTATTCCGATCTGTACCCATATATAAGTTTAAAAATAATTCTGTTTTTAGTCAAAATTTTGAAGGGTTATTACCTAAACTCAATATTTCAAATTATACAATTATTAATGATTTTTTGATTTTTTCTGAAAATGAAACTGTATCTAAAGAAATTATTTCAAAACACATAAATAAGGTCAACCTCAACAACAGCAAATCATTTCAAAACACTCTACAAAAATTGAGTGATGATGTTTCATATCAAAAAACTTTAAACCCAGAAAATTTAGCCCATATATTCAATCATCTTTTTGGCGCATCATTTTCTGGTGCAGATGTAGAGGCTTACAAAAACTCAATTGTTCAAGTCATAAAGGATGATGAAATCGTTCATGTTAATGCACAAATTGAAAGTTTTCAAACAACACAAGAACAGAAAAAAATCAATGAAATTTTCAGTATTAAACTAGATGCTGCAATATTGGGCGAGGCTCAATTCGTCAAAAATCATAAAACAAAACAAAAAGATATTGTTGTACAAGATATTGAAAATCAGTTGTATTTAATTTCAAACCAAGGCGTTGTACGCTGGAAAAAGAAATTATCGGGCCCAATAGTTGGGCGTATCAACCAAGTTGATTTGTACAATAATGGACGTTTTCAAATGGTTTTTTCAACTGAAAATCGTGTTTATGTTTTGGATCGTTTAGGGAAAGATGTTGGGCCATTTCCATTAAAATTTAAAGATAAAATTACCCAGGCTGTTTCTGTTTTTGATTATGATAAAAATAAAAATTACAGATTGTTGGTAACTCAAGGCCAATCGCTTTTGATGTATGATGGCAAAGGAAAACGCGTTAAAGGGTTTTCGTACAGTCCAGATTCTGAAATTTTAAACCCTCCCCAGCACATTCGTTACAACAATAAAGATTATATTATTTTTGCTGCCGATAATGATTTAAAAATTTTAAATCGAAGAGGAAAAATTAGAATTGACGTTAAAGAGTCTATTAATTTTTCGGATCAAAATATCTATTTCTACAACAATAAATTCTCTACAATAGACACTGATGGAGAGCTTATACAAGTGGATATAAAAGGGCGAGTTAGCAAACAAACCCTTGGTTTTGATGCGCAAACAAACATGACATGTACGAGCAGAACTTTGGTGGCTCAATGGGCAAATCAATTACAAATAAAAAGTAATAAGACTATTTTGGATTTTGGTAACTATTTACCCCCTCAACTGTTTTACTTAAATGATAAAATCTACATTGCATTAACAGATCAACAGGCTCAAAAAGTAACACTTTTTGACAGCAAAGCAACTGTTTTATCAGGATTTCCTATTTATGGAATTTCTAAAATTGATCTTTCTAACGCTGATAAAGACTCCGCACTAGAGCTCATTTGTCAGAGTAATGATTCGGAGCTCATCATGTATCAGATTTATTAAAATTAAGTTTTTTGTTTTTTTTGTGACTTTTTAAATTTTTCTGTGTCTTAACAGTAGGATATAAAAATTAATTGTCATGAAAATTCTCATTTCACTTATTGTAATTTTAAGTTTAAATACAACCTTTAATGAATCATCTTATTGGATGACAGACTTTGAAGACGCTAAAAAACTTGCCATTGCGTCAAACCGACTAATTTTAGTTGATTTTTGGGCAACATGGTGTGCTCCATGTAATAAAATGGAATCTGAAAGTTGGAAAAAAAATGAGATTAAAGATCTAATGAAGTCTTATGTTCCTCTAAAGATAAATATTGACTATAATAAAACAATAGCTAGAAAGTACGGTATAAGTTCAATTCCAAATGTTTTAATTTTAGATGGAAATGGAAAAATCATCTATCAAACTAAAGGATATATGAGTAAAAACCAACTAATGAATCTTCTTGAAAAATACAATTTAAACACTTCCTATTTATCAAAAGATTTGATAAATTATAGTATTAAGAAAAATTTTTCTAATGCTTTTAGATTGGGTGTTAAATATCAGAATTATAGTTTGTATCTAAACAAATCTCTCAGAAGTGATTTTATTAAACTTTCTAATCAATATTTAAAAAAAGCAAAAAGTCTAATAAAACAAGACTCTAAACTAAATCAAACAAAATTTATTCAACGCCTAGGTTTGATAGAAATACAAAGTGATTTAATATTAGGTAAAACAAAAAAGGGAGCTAAACAGCTCAAAAAAATAAAAAAAGACGAATTAGACAAAATGAATCATTCTTTGTATAATTTCTTATTATACATATGTGCATTAGAATCTAAAGATGAGAAATATAAAAAAGAATTAGAAAAACATCTATCTAAAAGTGATTTAAAAAAAGTAGAGATTTTTAAATCATAATCAAAATTTACATCAATTCTATCTCAAAAAGTGCAAAGAAATGCTTTAATAATTTTTCTTTGACCTCGTTTTCATCAACTGATTCTTGGTTGAGTTCGACATTTAAAGATGTAACCGCTTTCCCACGAATTCCGCAAGGTATAATGTTGTCAAAATAACCCAAATCGGTATTAACATTAAGAGCAAAACCATGCATAGTTACCCAACGACTAGCACGCACACCCATAGCGCATATTTTTCGCGCAAAAGGGGTGCCAACATCCAACCAAACTCCTGTTTCACCATCACTTCTGGTCGCTTTAAGCCCATATTCTGCAAGCGTTAAAATAATGGTTTCTTCCAATAATCTGAGGTACTTATGAATGTCTGTGAAGAAATTTTCTAAATCCAAAATAGGATAACCTACAACCTGACCTGGACCATGATAGGTGATATCTCCGCCTCTATTAATTTTATAAAAAGTTGCGCCTTTTTCGGCTAATTGTTGTTCAGTTAAAAGTAAATTAGAAAAATCACCACTTTTCCCAAGTGTGTACACATGTGGATGAGTTACAAATAAAAAATGATTTGGGGTTGGTAGCTCAGTATTTTCTCGTCTATTTTTTATTTTACAGTCTACCGTTTGTTTGAATAAATCTTCTTGAAAATCCCAAGTTTCCTTGTAATCTTTTAACCCTAAGTCTTGAACTTTAATTGTTTTATTCATCGAACAAATATACAAGTTTAACGATTAGGATTATTTAAAATCACCAACGCTGCAATGATTCCTGGAATCCAGCCACAAAGGGTTAAAATAAATACAATAACAAAAGATCCACATCCCTTATCAACAACAGCCAAAGGAGGAAATAAAATAGAAAGTAAAACTCGCCAAATACTCATGTTTTCTTATTTAAATTGGTTTACAATTATAGGACTAATTTTAGTAAAAAAAGTTACACTTTCACTTAATTTTACATCCCCTATTGAAATCCAAACCAATGTCATTATCTTTGTGTTCAAAATTATACACCATTATTATGGCGCAACTTTCAGAACAAGAACTTGTACGTCGCGAAAAGCTCGAAAAACTTCGTGCATTAGGAATAAACCCCTATCCTGCCGATTTATATCCAGTAACGCACACTAGCAGTAAAATAAAAGACAACTATAAAGAAGGGGACAAAGTCGTTATCGCTGGTCGTTTGATGCGAAAAAAGGTGCAAGGAAAAGCGGCATTTACGGAGCTACAAGATAGTGAAGGGCGCATTCAAGTGTATTTTAATCGTGATGAAATCTGTATTGGCGAAGACAAATCAGCTTACAATGATGTGTTTAAAAAACTTCTTGATTTAGGTGATTTTATTGGAGTTGAAGGGGAACTCTTTACCACTCAAGTTGGTGAAAAAACTGTTCTTGTTAAGAATTTTAAACTTTTAAGTAAAGCTTTAAAACCTCTACCACTTCCAAAAACAGACTCAGAAGGAAATACTTACGATGAATTTAATGACCCCGAAATGCGTTATAGACAACGCTATGCAGATTTGGCCGTAAATCCACATATTAAGGAAGTCTTTGTCAAGCGTACAAAACTCTTTAATGCCATGCGTGAATTTTTTAATGGCGCTGGCTATTTTGAAGTTGAAACACCCGTATTACAACCTATTGCTGGGGGTGCCGCAGCACGCCCTTTTATTACACACCACAACAGCTTAGACATTCCATTATATATGCGAATTGCGAATGAACTGTACTTAAAACGTTTAATTGTTGGTGGGTTTGATGGAGTCTATGAGTTTTCAAAGAACTTCAGAAACGAAGGTATGGATCGCACACATAATCCAGAATTTACTGCCATGGAAATTTATGTTGCTTATAAGGACTACAACTGGATGATGGAATTTTGTGAGCAACTTTTAGAGCATTGTGCCATAGCCGTTAATGGAACTACAAAAGCTACATTTGGCGGTCATGAAATTGACTTTAAAGCGCCATACGCAAGAGTTACAATGACCGATGCCATAAAAGAATTTACAGGGTTTGATATTACTGAAAAATCTGAAGATGAGCTTAGAGCAGCAGCTATTGGTATGGGCATAGAAGTGGATAAAAGTATGGGCAAGGGAAAACTTATTGATGAGATTTTTGGAGAAAAATGTGAAGGGAATTACATTCAGCCTACTTACATTACAGACTATCCAAAAGAAATGAGTCCATTGTGTAAAGAACACCGCAACAATCCCGAGCTTACTGAACGATTTGAGCTTATGGTTTGTGGAAAAGAAATTGCAAATGCATACTCTGAATTAAACGACCCTATAGACCAACGTGAGCGTTTTGAAGCACAACTTAAATTGGCCGACAGAGGGGATGATGAAGCCACACAATTTATAGACGAAGATTTTCTTCGTGCTTTAGAATATGGTATGCCTCCAACTTCTGGAATGGGAATTGGCATGGATAGATTGATCATGTTCTTAACAGACAATGCTTCCATCCAAGAAGTCTTATTTTTTCCTCAAATGAAACCTGAGAAAAAAGAACTAAATTTAAATGAAAATGAAAAAGCTATTTTTGAAATTCTTAAAAATAAAAACACAATATCTCTTACAGATTTAAAAACCCAAGCCGGACTCAGTAACAAAGGTTGGGATAAAGGTATTAAAGGCTTGACAAAACAAGGATTAGCAAAAGTCTATAAGACTGATGATGAACTTGTTGTAGAATTTTTAAGCTAATTATGAAATAAAAATTATTTTCTTTAGTTATAGAATATATACTTTCAAATTATACATATTATGAGAACTATTTTAAGCATTTTAATTTTACTAATAAGTTTTTCAGCCACAGCACAGCCCAATCAAAATGGTATGAAAAGACAGAAACGAATGGAGAATATGAAAAATATGACTCCTGAACAACAAGCTACACTTTGGTCAAAAAAAATGACTTTAGAACTAGAATTAAACCCATCGCAGCAAGAACAGCTTTACACCCTAATTTTAGAAAAAGCTAAGCAACATAAAATGCATAAAAAAAACAGACTCAAAGAAAATCCTTCAGATGAAGAACGTTTTCAAATGCAGGTTAATATATTGGATGAAAAAATTAAAATGCGAAATGCAATGAAGTCTATTTTAAATACAGATCAATATGAAAAATGGAAAAAAATAGAAAAGCAAAAAGAACGCAAGAAAAGAAAGCATTCCAAAATGAAAAAAGAAAAAAAATAGTTCATTTTTCTTTATACATATTTTCATAAAATCCAAACTAAACGTTTGGATTTTTTTTATTCTAACCTTAAGTTTTTTGCAAATTTATTGTGAATCCAAAGAATTCCTAAACCAAAAGCAACAGATGCAAAAATTAGAATATTGTTCAAAACACCATCTACAGAAAATGACATTCTGATTAAAATTGTTGATATAATAAAGCCTGAATTTCTGATGACTTTGTGAAACTGATCTGTGTAGAAAAAAGAGACTAAAAGCAACAGAACATCTACAATAATTAGCACTGCAAAAAACTCATCAAAAAATAAACTATTGACATCTTTGAGTACTGCAGAAAGGTTTTCGGGTGCGGCATCCATAATCCAGCGTCCAAATGTTAGCAAACCAATAGAAACAAAAATTGGTATAAGCAAAGTAGCCATTACTTTTTTTATGCTTATAAATTGTTTTATTTCTGGAGAATCAATGGAATTCAAAGACGATTTATCATTTAAGCTTTCTCTAAGATATGAAAACACATAAATCATAAAAAAAAGAATCAAAGCTGTAATAATATCGTATGTAAAGGTTATATCATTTTTTATATCAAACCAATTGGATGATAATTCTAGGTTAGACAGATCTTTAAAAATTCTCCTTATCACAATAAGTGTAATAATTTCATATTGCTTGGTAATATATGTAGTAATTGAACGAGGAAGATAAAAAATTAATAAATAGACCTCATATACTAGGATGAATGAAAATGGAGTATATATAGCCGCTATGGGATTATCAAAAAAATTGGAGTCTTCAAATGGATTCCAAATACCGTATTTTTTTAAATAAATTATAGCCAAATGAATCAAGAAGCTTACCATTGCAACTACCAAGATAAATTTCTCTATTTTTAATTTTACCTTTTCTGACAATGCAAAATTGTACAGTGTTTTGTATGACAATAAATTAATCATAATACATTGATTTTATGTAGATTAATAAATCATAACCTAGGATTTTTAAAGTTACAAAAAAAACTTAAATGTATTTCACAAGCTTATTTCTGCAATTTTACTACTTTTGAATCTCTTAAATTTTAGGCAGAAATTAATAAAGACCTTCACATGGAAATCATTGAAATTTTAGGCTATTGCGCTGCACTTCTAATTGGACTAACACTTGGACTTATTGGAGGTGGTGGTTCTATTTTGGCAGTCCCCGTTTTGGCATATTTGTTTATGTTCGATGAAAAATTAGCAACTGGTTATTCGCTATTTGTAGTCGGTTGCAGTGCTTTAGTTGGCGGATTCAAACAATTTCAAAAAGGCAATGTAGATTTTAAAATTGCACTTATTTTTGGTCTTCCAGCCATCATAAGTGTGTCACTTGTTCGGTCATTTTTGATTCCAATAATTCCAGACGAATTGTTTGTTTTAAATGGCACTACAATTACAAGAAGGATGGCTATGTTTGGGCTGTTTGCATTGGTAATGATTCCAGCAGCATTTGCCATGCTTAAATCTCCAAAATCAAACCCTACGCCATCAAATACTAAAAAAATTGAATACAACTTTTTACTCATTTTATTGGAAGGTGTATTGATTGGAGCAATTACAGGAATTGTTGGTGCTGGAGGCGGATTTTTAATCATTCCTGCATTGGTACTATTAGCAAAAATTGACATCAAAAAAGCCATAGGAACATCCCTTGTAATTGTTACCCTAAAATCTTTGATTGGTTTCTTTTTAGGTGATGCCCTAACCATGAATATTGATTGGGAGTTTTTGCTAACATTTTCAGCAATTGCAATCGTTGGTATATTTTTTGGAACATTTTTAAATAACCTGTTTGATGGCCAAAAACTCCGAAAAGGATTTGGGTATTTTATTCTTCTTATGGCCGGATTTATTTTCTATATGGAATTCTTAATTACCTCTACATAAATTCAATTGAAATAAATTATTTTTGCCATTAATAAAACTTAAAGTTATGAATTTGATATATGAACCTTGGCCATGGTATATTTCTGGTATTGCAATAGCACTCATAATGTTATTATTGCAATTATCAGGAAAAAAATTTGGCATGTCTAGTAATCTTCGTACACTTTGCACCATGTGTGGCGCTGGAAAACAAGTTCATTTTTTTAGATTTGATTGGAAAGCACAGCGCTGGAACTTAGTTGTTGTATTGGGTGCAATTATTGGAGGTTATATTGCTGCAAACTTTATGACCAATGAAAATGCTGTACTTATTAATTCAAATACAATAGAACACTTAAAAACTCTAGGATTTGAAAGCGCTGGAACCGCATATTTGCCCTTAGAATTGTTTGAAACGCGTGTTTTTTCTAGCCCAAAAACACTTATTATTTTATTTTTTGGTGGCCTATTTGTAGGTTTTGGAGCGCGCTATGCTGGAGGTTGTACGTCTGGGCATGCCATTTCTGGATTAAGTAATTTGCAGTTACCATCTCTAATAGCCGTTGTTGGCTTTTTTATTGGTGGACTGATTATGACTCACTTTTTGTTTCCTTTAATATTTTAAACTATGAGAACTCTCTTCTATCTAATTATTGGCATTCTTTTTGGCATTACGATGTATAAATCAGAAGCAGCATCTTGGTTTAGAATTTATGAAATGTTTCGTTTTGAAGCATTTCACATGTACGGAATTATTGGAACTGCTTTGACAATGGGAGTGGTAAGTACATTTATTATAAAACATTATAATATCAAGTCATTTTATGGCGAATCAATTAAATTTATCCCAAAAGAAAAAGGATTTACAAGATATATGCTAGGTGGCATTATTTTTGGACTTGGATGGGCATTAGCAGGCGCCTGTCCTGGACCAATGTTTACGCTTTTGGGTGCTGGATTTTTGCCCATTAGTATTGTTATTATTGCAGCAATATTAGGAACATTAATATATGGTGTTTTAAGAGAAAAACTTCCTCATTGATACCATATTTTAAATAACTGTATTACATCTCGAATTATATTTATACATTTAAAAAAAATTAAAAATGTCAAAAATAATAGTAACAGGGGGTTGCGGATATATCGGTTCACATACTTGCATTGCATTGTTAGCTCAAGGGTATGAAGTTATCGTTTTTGACGATCTTTCAAATGCTAGTAATAAAAGTATTGAAAGAATTGAAAAAATAGCAGGAAAACGCCCAGAACTATGTATTGTTGACTTAAAAAACAAAAATGCAACAAGCGCCGCTTTTGAAGCGCATAAAGAGGCTTTGGCAGTGATTCATTTTGCAGCTTACAAAGCTGTTAAAGAGTCTGTAGATCACCCACTACAATACTATGAGAATAACTTTTTTTCTCTTATAAATACACTGATTGCACAACAAAAACTTGGCATAAATAACTTTATATTTTCCTCCTCAGCAACTGTTTATGGTATACCAGAAATATGCCCTGTTACAGAGAATAGTCCAGTAGGCAATCCTTTTTCTCCCTATGGAAATACTAAAAAAATTGCTGAAGAAATTTTAAAAGATCACACCGCTGCCAATTTAGATTTTTCTGTTATTAGTTTACGCTATTTCAATCCCATTGGAGCACACAAATCTGGTGAAATTGGCGAACTTCCTAATGGTATTCCCAACAATCTTATGCCTTACATAACACAAACCGCAGCAGGTATTCGTGAAAAACTAATGGTTTTTGGAAATGACTACCCAACAAAAGACGGAACAGCCATTCGCGACTATATTCATGTTATGGATTTGGCGGAAGCACATGCCGTTGCAGTTAATCGTCTTGTAGACCAAAAACAAGAACAGAATTTTGAAATTTATAATTTAGGTACAGGTACAGGCTACTCTGTTTTGGAGGTAATTAGTGCTTTTGAGGCTCAAAACAATTTGTCATTAAATTATGAAATTACAGATCGACGTGATGGAGACGTTCCTGTTGTTTTTGCGTCCACAGAGTTGGCCTCCAAAAAACTTGGATGGACTGCAAAACGTGATCTAAATTCAATGGTAAAATCTGCTTGGAATTGGGAAAAGAATTATAGAAAAAATGATTGATTACATGAAATCATCAATCATCGAAATCAGGATCATTTAGTTCAAGTAAATTTCCAGAATCAATAGCATTGCCTGCAATCCCTTTGATATCCCCAAATAATGCGCTTAAATTTTCTTGAACCAACCAAATTTGTTTCTCACGAGTAGCCCACATGCGACTCATTGCCTTTTTTTCTGAATTTAATTGTGAACTCATTGTATCATAAGTCTCAATAATTCGCTTTATTTTTTGAGTAAAATCGTTGCTCGTCAAGTAATTATACAACAATTCCATTTTATCGCCTTTATTTTCTTGAACAGCCGAAACAGACTGTGCCTTTACTAAGACTTCTCGAAGTACTTTTGTTAAGCTTTTTACCTCACTGAAGTGACAAACCCAAACCCCATTTTTAAAATCAAAACGATTCAAATCACTAGGCATTGTTTCTGTTACCAAAACAGCAATATCACCTTTTACTCGCATTTGATCTTGTTTCAGTTTATCAATCCATTTGTTATCAAAATTTTTTGTGCGTTTGCTTTCAAAAACAATGGTTCCACATTGAATTTGTTGAGCATTAACAACGGTTTGAATCACATCTGCACCTTTGATGCCTTTAGAAACCTCAGAAATTTCATCAAAAGGAAAACTTTGTTTCAAAAGTTCTTCCAAAACTAATTCTTGAACCTCTCCTTGCATTTGCATAGATCCTTGCTCGGCTTTGCGCTTCATTTCATCAATCAACTTTTTTTGATCTTCTAATTGCTTTTGAAACTCTCTTTCTTTCAAAACATTGGCCTCGCGTTCTTTTGTACGGGCTTTTTCTTCAATTTCTTTTTGTTTTTCAAGGAGTTGTTGTTGAACAAGAAGTTCTTGGTCTTTTGCTTTTTCTTCTAATTCTAATTCCCTTTTTTTGAGATTAATTTCTTGTTGTTTAAGCGCACGAACTTCGTTGTTTTTCTCCTCAAATTGAGATTTAAGTGATTTGAGTTCTAGCTCAAAATCAGATTTTGTTTTGTTTTGAATGATTTCTTTTTCTTGAAGAATTCGTTGTTCTAGTTTGGCTTTAAAAATTTCATTTTCTTTTTCTTTTTTAGTTTGAAATTCTAAGCGTTCTTGTTCAAGTTTTTCCTTTTCTTGATTAAATATTTTGGCTTGATCTTGAACTTTTTTTTCAAACTCTGCTTTAAAATGAGCTTGTAATTGTCCGCTTAATGCTTCTTCAACATCAAATCCGTGACCACAATTAGGACATTTTATTTTATCTTTCATAGGAACAAAAAACTAGAACTTTAATTTAGCGTTCATAATAGAATGAACACCAACGAGATGCAATTTAGTGAAATTTTAAAAAAGTTGGCCTATTTGTAGCTGATTGGCTGCATAGCAAGTTTTGGTTGTCTATCCACAGTATATAATCCCCAATGTTTTTCTGGCTCATTTGGGTCATTTGATCCTTTCCAAGGCTCGTCAAAAGCTTCAAATACAAACGTAAGAATTGATTCTGAAGTACTCCAATCTGAAAGTGCTTTGTAATAAATTTTTTGTACCTCAACATTTACATTTTCAACTGGAATTCCATACCCATTCGATGTTGTTGCCCATCCTGCTTCAGTAATTACAACGAGTTTATTAGAGTATTTTTGTGCAACATCATCATAATTTTGCTTTGTAAAAGTCATTCCCTCATGAATTGATTTATACTCCCATACTGGATAGGTATGAATGGAAATAAAATCTACTTCTTCAACCAAAGGTGCTAATTTATCAAGCCATGGCACATAATTTTCACAGAATGTTACAGGCTGTTTTGCGTTGGCTTTGACGTGCTTTACATAACTAATAACGGCATCAACAGAGACCAAATGATCTGTCCATTCTACGCACGCCTCGTTGCCAACAGAAAGCGAGAAAATAATCTCAGGGTATTGATTTGCTAAACCAATTAGCACATCCATTTTCTTGAAATTACTTTTTTTATTTTCGGATAATTGGTCTGTTGGATATGCACCTCCCCAAGGACAATTGGGATTGTCTAGCTCTGCTTCTATATACGCTCCTAACATTACTTTAAGGGGCAAATTTTCATTTTTAATAACCTCTAAAACTGTTTTTGAATGTTCATCACAACTGTAGAGTCTTATGTATTGCCATTGCTTTTTAATAATGAATAAATCTTCTTTGACTTCATCGTACGAAGGGTAAATATGCCCTGGGCGTTGCCCATTACGATAGCCTGAATAGCAAACTGCTGCGCCCTTTTTTATTCCTAAAACTTCTGTATAGTCCATGAATTGAAGTTATGAAAAATAACTTAAAATTTCAAATTTTCGTCTTTGTCCCAAAGTCCCCAATAGGCTCCTACATCACCCTCTGAACCTACTTTCCAAGATTCATCAAAAGATGAAAAATAAAACATTTCTATGGTGTCATTTTTTGACCATTTTTGTGCATTAATAAAATACCGCAACGCATTGTCATATGAAGGGTGTGCACCTTCAAGACTTGTTCCTTGACTTGGCCATCCTGTTTCTGTAATTATTACTTTTTTCCCTTTGCCTGCATTCAGTGCCTGTTGATACATTTGTTTCATATACACCAAAGAATACTCCAAACTACAGCCCTCCCAATAAGGATAACAATTGGCTAAAATAACATCGCAAGCTTCAGTAATTTTTGGACGATCAGAAAATTCATAGTAGGCATCTACATAACCAACTGGAATGTTTGGAATTTCATTTTTTACACGATTAATAAATGTAATAAGTTCATCTTCTTCCAAATCTCCACGATACATGACTTCATTTCCTACGGCTGCAACATCAACAAAACCAGCTTTGCTTAGGGCTATAAGCCCCTCAATTTCTTGTTCATTAATCTCACTATCGTCACCCAGCCATGCGCCAACTAAAGTTTTTAGACCATATTCCTTGGCTATTTTTGGAATTTGCTCATTTCCTTCTGTACACGAAAACGTGCGAATCCATTTGATGTAGGGTGAAATTATTTCTAGTTTTCTTCTTATTTGTGCTTCGGAAATTGAATCACCAGGTTCTTGACCTTCTTCATATGGACTAAAACATAGACCATGCATTCCGGCCTTTAACGCAGATTGACTGAGCTCCTGGAGTTCTTTTTTTTCTAATTGATTGACATTAATGCCGAGAAGTGACTTTTGTTTTTCTTTTCTATAAGACATTGGTTAATTTTTTTTTGGAGTTATATTATAATTTATTTTTCCTTTTTTGCTCTAATGTTGCTTTAATTTCTTTTACTTTTTCTTCGCTAGTGCTATAATTACGCATGACAAACATTGCAAGGACAGTTCCTCCCATTGGGAAAAAACAGAAAAAAGTGTGTAAGCCATCTACAGCAGATTGTTGGTCTAGTGTTACAAGATCAGGATTAAAACCAACCACAGTAATGATTACACCACTAAGCGCACCCGCAATCCCAAAACCTACTTTTACCATCCACCAATATATTGCTCCAAAAATACCTTCTCTCCGCTTTCCTGTATTTATCTCATCAATATCAATTACATCAGCGGTCATTGACATCATTATGGTAAATAAGCTTCCTATTCCAAATGAAAAGAAAGGCAATGCTATAATGTACATCCAAGGCTTTCCAGGTATGAATAAGAAATATAGCATTACATAACCTGCTAATGAGATTGATTGTGACACCATAAATGCTTTTTTCTTCCCCATTTTTTTGGACATCCAAGCGACGGTTGGAATCACAATAAATGTTGTTCCCAAAGCGCCTAAACACCCAAACATAGAAACCCAAATTCCACTTGCACCAGCATCACCATTAAATAACTTATAGACAATAACAAAAAAAGTAAGTGCCGCAACTGTATTAAAGGCGTTAAATATTAAAAATGTTGCGCCACATAATTTTCTAAAATCTTTGATTTTAAAGGCTTCAACAAAACTTTCAAATATTTTTGTGATGCTATTCCCAATATTAGCTAGATTTAGTGGTTCATAATCCTCGTTAACTGTTGATTTACTTTCTATAAAAATTGCAGGGACAATGGCGCAAATAGCACAAGGAATGGCAACCCAAATTGCTAATTCTCGTACAGCAACATCTGCTGAAGGAAACCAGTTTTCATCATACATAATAATCCAAAACAAGGGTGCTATAACCCAAGCCCACTGGCCAATCCACTGAGAAATAGCCATAATATTTGTTCTTTCATGAAAGTCATCACTCATTTCGTAACCCATAGCTACGTATGGAACGCTAAAAATTGTAAGGCCTAAATAAAATACTAAAGACCATAAAAAGAAATACCAAAAGTTATAATCTACTCCATCAGCTTTGTAAAGTTGCCACATAAAAATATAGGCAAGTCCCATAACTACTCCGCCAATTAAGACATATTGTCGGCGGCGTCCCCATTTAGATTTTGTGTTATCTGAAATAAAGCCCATAATAGGATCTAAAAAAGCATCAAAAATTCTTGGAAAAAGAAACACTAAAGACCACATCCAGCCCAAAAACCCAAGGTCTTCAACTAAAACGACCATAAAGATTCCTAATATTGCTGGAAACATTTGATTTGCCAACATCCCAAAACCAAAAGCAATTTTTTGGCCCATTGGTACTTTGTTGGTTTTAATTAAATTGTTCATATTTTTTGCTTGTTAGTTAGTAATCAATATTGTTTGAATGGCTTGGGGGCTTATTGAAATTTGCTTTGTTGATTCTAAAGTTTTTAATTCAAATGATTTGTGCTCCACCCCTTCATTAAATACAACAACAGCAACAGAACCATCGGGGTTTTGAGCAGCTGTAACCATTAAATTTTTATCTGTTGAATCAACTCCAATAACTTCTGCACCAGGACGAATAAATTTACTAAAATGTGTCATGATGTAATACAACGGTGTGTAATAAACCTCATCCGCTTTAGGATCTACAATAATTGGTGCTACACACCAATTTTTGAACCAATTTGGCCCACCCTGGCGATCCAAAACCATATTCCAATCTACCCATCCGTCTACCCAATTATTTAGGCAACCAATAATGTCTCTAGCATAGCGATTTGCGGGAGCATATTTTGGGTGTAAATATTTTTTTTCTTCTTCTCGCCAATCGTAACCCCAATCTGTGGCTTCTTTTTTCCAATACCAAGCATCATTTTTCCAAACAGGTACTTCAGAATCTATACATGCTTCTGTTTGAATCAAATATTTATTTGGTGCTTTTTGATGTGCGTACTGCAATGCTTCTGGAAAAAAATCATATGTACTTTCGTACCAATGAATTGCTGTTCCATCATAATATTTGGAAGATGCTTCGTCTTTATACATGACATCTACCCACTCTTTTATTTCTTGTCTATTTTGATCATATCCCAATATTTTTAGATCTCCTTTGCCATCGGCCTCTAACTTTGGCCCTAAATGGTGTTGAACAAAATCTGTCATTTCTTCTGGGGTAAAGTGCATACTTTCCCAATTATCTCCATTGCCTAAAGGTTCATTTTCTACTGTGAATCCCCAAATATCGATACCCTCTTGTTTGTAGGCATCAGCATATTTTGAGAAAAACAACGCCCAAGTATCGTAATACTCCGGAAGTAATTTTCCACCAACCCATTTATTATTGTCTTTCATCCATGGTGCTGCAGTCCATGGCGATGCAAAAAGTTTAAATCCATCCTCCGATGTGGCCAAAGCATCTTTAATCATTGGAAGAAGGCCTTCTCTGTCTTCATCAATAGAAAAATGCTCTAAATTTTTATCTCCCTCAACCGGTGTATATGAATAGTTAGATAAAGAAAAGTCACAGGAATTCATATGAGTTCGGGTCAATGAATAATTTGCTCCTTTTCTACTAAAATAAGCGTCTAAAATTTCGGCTCTTTTTTCTGAACTCATTTGATTGAGTAAGTGCGCCGATGCTTCTGTGAATGCTCCGCCAAATCCCGAAATCGTTTGAAATTTTTGTTCAAAATTTAATTGTATTGAAGAAGGAGTAACTCCTGAATCAAAATTTGAAAGCTCTGTAAGTTGATTTCCACTTTGTGAGGTTTCAAAAACGGCAAGGGTTTCTTTTTTTGAATTCATACAAGAGAACATTGAAATTAAAGTAAGAAATGATAAAATTGTATTGAACTTCATATTATTTGCTTGATTAGTTGTTTTTATCTATTAAAAAGTTCAAAAACTTATTTTTAAGCACTTCAAAAGCTTCTTTTTTATTTCTATGGATATCCACTATACCCCAATATTCTTCGTTTGGAGCACCATCGTAAGGCACACCACTACTGTTTGGTGCCCAGCCCCCAACATCTTGTTGATCTGGATTTCCTGCTTTCCAAAGACCATCAGTAAAAGAAAAAATTACAATACCAGAGTTGTTATCACTTTCTTCAAAAACAGCGTCAATAATTTTTCCATTGGCAACAGCTTGTGCATGTTGGTTTTCGCCTTGCTCAAACCCTGCTTTTGCAATTTTCATGTAACTATCGGCGCCTGCCTCTGAAAGATAAACAGGTTTATCACTAACTGATTGCCACTCTCTAAAAATAGACTGAGGTTGATCCCAACGATAAACATTCAACCCCCATATATCGATGTTAGGATTTAATTGAAGTGCTTGCTTATCTGGGATATCTCCGTGAGCTGTAGCTACTGGATGATTTGGGTCAAGTTTGTGCACTAAGTCAGTCGCTACGCTTAAGGCATTGTACCAATTTATAATATCACCACCAAACCACTCTGGATGATAATTGTATTCGTTACCAAGTTCCCAAATTAAAATAGCGTTGTGATCTTTATATTTTTTTATATAATCCAAATAGGTCTGCGAAAGAATATCAAAAACTCCATTTTGATTGTATCCAAATCCTACAATAAGTTTCAGTCCAGCAGCATCAATTTTGTCTAAAACTTGAATATCGTCTATAGGTGCATAAACACGTATTGTGTTTATTCCTGCCTCTTTCATGAGTTCTAAATCCTGATCGATTGTTTGGAAATCGCGAATGGTTTGTCCTTTTGGAACTGGATGATAGCAAATTCCTTTTATATAGTATGGTGAATTATTAACCAATAAATGATTTCCTTGAACCTGAACATTATCAGGTGAGTTTGGAATTAAAAGTAATGCCAATGAAAATAATAAAACTGAACATAAACTTAAAAGTTTCATAGTGCTAATTGGTTAGGGTTAAGGCGGATTTCGGTGGAAAAACATCCTCCAATAAAATATCTTTATGGCCTTTGTAGGTTTTTTCAATAGAATTTCCATCTCTTGAAAGGCCTGAAAAAACTCCATTATCAACAAGAGGCCATAACACATATTTTGCTTGGCCATCAACAGTGAATAGCCCAAAGAAGTTTTCAGAACCATTTGGGTGATTGGCATCTTTCCATGGTTCATCAAAGGCTTCAAAAAAGAAACAAGACACATTGTTTTCATTACTCCATTCACGCATAAGTTTGTAATACAATGCCTGTTTATATTCATCGGCTGCATAGGAACCATTAGTTCCATATAAGCCTTGAGATGTGGTTGCCCAACCGGTCTCACCTATATGTATTGGTTTTTCTATTCCTAAAGAACTCACATAGTTTTTTACACTTTGATATTGACTTACGGCATAGGACTTTGCACGTTCCATTGCTGCATCAATTTTTTCAATTTCTGAATGTGATGATTCATTTTCTGGTATAAGCCAAAAACTAGAATTGTAGTGTGTGTCATGAAAGGGATAGGTATGAACAGAAATATAATCTACAGCGGCAATTAATTGTTCCAAATCTTTATTATGGTAATCCGAACTTCCTCCTCCCCAAGAGGCAAAATTGTCTGAACTGGTAATCCACAATGAATCCGAAAGATGTCCTTGTGCTTTTTTTTCTTGTAAATAATTTACCCATTTCAAAACAACTTTTGGCTTTACAAAATAAGGGGTTGCCCAGTGTACCATAGCTTCATTACCGACAGCAATTATTTTTACAATTTCTGGATATTTATTTACAAACTCTATGGCTTTGGCTATTTCAGATGCATTATTCTCTTCGTCTTCCATATCATGATTTGGTGGAAGGTCTGTCCATGCATTAGCACAATCTATCCATGCACCCAACATCACATACATTTCAAAACTTTTATTCTCTTCTCTCAATTCCTTTATGGCTCTAAGAATATTTGATGCATGTGGAAACTGCAAATTGTAAGTCCTTATGATTCTAATTCCCATGGCATACATGATTTTCAAATCTTCTTTCAAAGCTTCCAAAGAAGGTTGAATCTCTCTTGATGTCATGCGATAGCCTCCATAAGAAATAGCTAAATATTCTGGATTACCCAAAATTTGTGCCGCTGTTTTGTGTTTAAAATTCAATTCTTCTTTTGTTTTGTTTGTACATGATGTACTTAAAAAACAACACAAAATAAAGAGAATTATCATATGTTTTTTTAAGGCCATTATGTGTTTTTTGTTTAATTGTTTTTGTAATGTTACTTTACCACAAAAACAGTAATTTGTTTTATCTTATGTGTTCTTTCAAAAACATGTTTTGTTGTTTCTTTATCTAATGTATTGGCATCAAACATTTTTGTAGTGTCATCAAAAAATTCAACTGAAGTCGAAGACTCAGATGCTTTTTTGTAAACTATTGGAACTTGACAAATTGTAAATGCCAAACTGTCTTTTTCTAATGCAATATTCTGTTTCTCTTGATCAACACCTACATAACTAAAGTTTTCTGCTTCTTGTAAAAATTCTGATGCTTTTAAAATACCCGCATCAAAACCAAGAACGCCATCTGTTACACGCACACCAAGTTCACCAAATCGACATAAAATATCTTCTTTTACCTGGCCTGTCATTCCTGGTTGTTGCGCCCCTTTCCCTCCGGGTGTATGTGAGTATGGATCTGTTGGAAAAGCACCATACAGTTCTGGAGATTTGTGGGCTCCAATACCTGCATTGATTTCAAAATAATGATCAAAAAGTTTCCCAATTATCTCTGGCGCATTGTTTTCATCAATGGCTTGTTTTGTTGTTTCAAATGCTGCCAGTAATAATTTGGATACCATGTGCCAATAAATAGATCCAAGACCTTCATAACCAAAGAAAGTTCCCGAACGACCAGTAAAGGATTTGTGATCAAAAATAGCTTCAAAAATTCCATAAACGACTTCAGCTTCTTTTGTTACTAAATCTGAAAATTCTTCAGGTAAATTCTCCAATGCTTCTTTTAAATTCTCTACATTATTGAAGTTCCCGTTGAAATGAAATTCTCCATTACAATCCTTTGTAATTACTTGTGTATTCCCTACTTCTACAAGTTTTTGTAGTAGATTTGAAGATTGAACATATTCTTTCGAAATTGTATTTTTGTCAACAAATCGTGGTAAGGTTTTGTTTGGATATAAGATATAACTGTACTGATCTGGTCTAAATAACTTACTCGCCTTGAGCGCATCTAATACACTCAATGCTTCTTTAGTAGAAAGGTAGCCCGAACTTAGCACTGCAACTTGACCTTCTAACATTTCTGGTAGGTAGGAAATTGAAACTGATTCATTGCCATTTACAGTCATCAGATTGTATGCATGATACAGGTTATCTGCTCTTTTGTTGGCTTCAATTGAATGTTCTAAATGTTCTAATGCTACACTTACAAAGGTTGAAATCTCATCTAAATTTAGGGTGTTTTTCTCGCCAGAGAAACTTTTCTCATAAATTGTAGTTCTATATTGACTTGCTGCTTTTCCAAGACCGTCCAAAACAGTCTTTCTGTCTTGGTCTGAAATCGATCCAGAAAGAAGAGCTGTATTATTTTGAAGCGTTTCTGAAACCTGATTGAAAAACTCAATTAGTTCTACAGAAATCTCAACTTGCTTGGCTGAAGTATTTTTTAAAGTAGTTTCAAAGAATTTTAAAAATCTACGCAAATAATATAAAGTAACCATGGAAACTCCATTTCCAACCAATGCATTATTTGCATCGTTCCACTCTGGACGTTGGGTATTCATCCAAATTCCACCCTCAGGTATAAAGTTGGATACTTTTGCCAAAACAGTGGCTAGGATTTTCTCAATAAAGTTGACCTTATATATGAATATATTTTTATCGCGAAGTAATGCGCCATCTACACCAATTTCTTCACGCTTAAGCTGAATTCGCGCTTCTGCTTCGTGATCAAAATCAATTGTATTTTTGGGATCTTTAAGAATTTGGTCGTAAGGTTTTATTCTGTATGGAACATTTGCATAGACAAACAAATCTTTAGAAAAATAGCTTTCTAATTTATTTGGGTAATAGGTTTCTATAAACTCTAAAAACTTAAGCAAATAGATGATTTGGTGATCTCCCCAATATCCAATGTAAGACCAAGGATTATCTGGTTCGATAGTTTCCCAATCAAAACCATCTTTAGTTACTCTGTAAGGGTTATAGCCATCAAAAGTTGTTGCATTCAAAAACTTATGAATCATCCCCTCAATAAATTCTGGATATGAATGAACAAGGGCTTCCCAGTTTTGGAAAATATCACGCCAATTTCCCTGATAATCTAAGATTTTTGAACCGTCTTCATTCCGCGTGTTTATTGAAAATTTATTCCAAGGACGACTAGGATCACCATGGCGTCTACTAAATTTTAATGGAAGATATTCATAACACAAACGTTTGAAGTTTTTATCGTCATCACTTTGAGCAATTGATTTTAAGTGATTCAAATCAAACGTTTCGGGGAGAGCAGCGATTACATTTGACTTTTTGAAATACACTTTGTGATTTGCATTTTCTAAATACGTAATAAAGTCTTCTTTTTCAATGGTATAATTATCATCAAAAATTCCTCCACGCATGATGTTAAACATGGTGTTGGCAAAATGCCTTGTATTTCTTGCGCGATCGGAAGTTAGTTGCAAACCATCTGAAGCACCAACCAATGCAATAAGTTGTTGTGTACCTTCCTCAACTGAAGCTGTTAATTCCTCCAATAAGAAGGCTTGTTTTTTAATCCTTTTTTTAATCTGAACTATATCATTTATAGACTGATTAACATTAGCCACCAAAGTCCATTCTTCTTGAGCATTTTCGCCCAAAGTTATATCGGCAGTCAAAAGGTATGCGCCTCGTTCTGCTTTTACATCAATTTCTTCAGTAATTGTATTTCCTCTTCTAAAACTATCAATTTGAGCAGATGAGAGTAGTTTTTTTGAGTTTTTAAGTCCAACAGACCAAACTATATTGGCTTTTAATGCTTCACTTGGCTCTGCTTTATCCACAATAATGGCACTTAGGGAGTAAATTCCAACTCCGCTATCTGTTTCCAATTCACATTTTTTATAAGCATCTACAAGATTACTCGTACTGTTTTGAAGAGCAACCTCAACTCCATGAGGTAAAATGTTTTGAATTCCATCTAATAAACAGATATTTACAGCTGTATTGGCCACATTTTTTAACTTAGATTTGCGAACAAATCCAAACGCGTCACTAGAATTCCATTCATAAGAAAATACAACCTCTAAATCATGATTTATTTCTTCAAAAATGATTTTGTTCCCGTAAGCATTTTTGTACAAATTTCTAGTAATCTCGTAAACACCGTCTTGTCTGTTAGAAAATGGTTCCCACAAAAAAGTTTTATCAACTTTGTTTACCAAAAAAATTGACTTGCTGCCAGTGTATTCGCTTGATTCTGTAATTTTATCGTCTGTGTAATATGGAAAAAGGGCATAGTTGCTATTTTTTCTTCCAGCAGAAAGTCCTCCAGTACTTGAAATAAACATCCAGTGGTCTGAATTACTTACAATGCTCATGAAAAATGGGCGCATTTTATTGTAGTTAGAAATTTTATAAAAAATCTCATCGCCAATGATAATTTCATCGCCAGAAACTTCTTGATTAGAAAACCTAGCGGGATTATTTCCTATGTATATATTGTTGTTTGAATCCATTTAAAATTTATATGTAACAAATAATTGGTTGTTTTGTACTAAAAATAATTTTATGCTTTTTAATCGAAAAAAACATCACGACAAAATACTGCTATTTTTCAGTCTGGCTGAAAAATAAAACACTACAATTAGTATACAAGAAAAATTAATTTTATAATCTATAATGATAATCAAATATATTTTTTCAACCTGTAGGATTGAAAATTTATAGAGAAAATATAATGATTTTTTTATGTTTAAAACACATCATAACTGCTCATTACACTACAACATTGTTGTTTCGATTTGAAAGTATAAAAAAACAATGGAGTCTTTGTGTTCCATTATTAGTAATATGTAAATAATAAATTTATAAATAAAAACAGCCCGAAGCATTGCTTCGGGCTGTATAAAATCATTGTTTAAAAATTTTAGGGTGTCACACAAGGCGAACTTAACTCTGGTAAAAATGTCCAAAGTTGCGTACTGTTACCCCAAGCAGACATGCTTTCTCTTAGCTTCATATTATCTGCTTTAAATTGACCTTCACCGTGTGTTTCATTGTAAGCTGCAACCACTTTAGACCATTCTTCCGAACCGTCCAAATCCATCTCAGCATGGTTTTCATGAGCAAATCCAACTAAAACATTCAAACCACGATTACCAGCATAAACAGTCCATACACCCATGTCCAGCTGAGCATCAGACTTGACAATAGCATCATAGACACGTTTTCGGAATGTCCAAAAATCATCGGCTTTTGCAGGGTCAATATTATATAATATGACTTGACGTAGTGGCTTTACACAAAGATCTGTGATTTCATGTGAAACATCTTTGTTGTAGTACCAAACTTGAAATAAATCGTTTGTAACATGAGGCGCCACAGTTTCGTTCCACATTTGGTACTCTTCTGGGCTACCATCTTCATCAAACCCTGCCATATCTTGTTCTATTCGAGCTCTAAATAGTTGACCTGCTCGAGGTCCAGTTTCAATATAGAATGTGTAATGTGCTCCTTTTTCTGCTGATTGATTGTACTTCTGAGTTTTGGCTTTCATGGCTTCGTAAACTTGCTCACTCTTATCCTCATCAACTTTGATATAACGTGATTTTGCGACTTGAGCCGATAGGTTTGCTCCTGCAAACACAAATAATAAAAAAATTAGTTTTTTCATTTTATTTAAAAATATTTG
Source organism: Flavobacteriaceae bacterium (assembly GCA_965662485.1). GTDB lineage: Bacteria > Bacteroidota > Bacteroidia > Flavobacteriales > Flavobacteriaceae > UBA3537. The sequence continues at coordinate 23,965 of CBFIIL010000019.1, forward strand.
GTTAATAATCTCAAATATAATAAAATTGATTGCATTTTAAAATTAAAAATAAAATAATTTTTAGACTAAATAAAAGTTTGGTTAACCATAAACATCATACAATTAAGGTAGGTAAAGAATTAGTATGATACCTGTAGTTTAATTTGTGAAGAATCTAAGTTAAGCTCATCAATATGGCCTAAGACTTCACGATCATCGGAAATAAAGTGGGCATGGAAAAAACTATCGTGATGTGTAAAAACTGCCTTATGATTTCGAGAAAAGAAACCGATCAAAGAGCCACTAATGTTTTTGAAATCATATTGAGTTAATCCTTGGTGCGCTTCGTCTGGAGATGATACTGTGTTGCCATCTGGAAGATTCACGCTGTGAAGTTTCATTTTATTAAAGACCCCATCAATACGTATCAACAACGGTTGGTCATAATGTTTATACACTGAATCAATATGTTCTTCTATTTTTTTTAGTGAATAATTTCCAGGTGTTAATTCAACAACTTTTAAATCACTATTTGTGCTGTATACAAAAAAGGGGGCACTGACCGAAGGGACTTTATTTACCTCGTGTGAAATACTATCTACTACTTTTGAAACATATGATTGCCCTTCAAATACTACTATTTCTCCTTTCAAAAACTCAATAGGTCCTAATCCATAAGTTTCTTTACTATTTAATGAATCAGTAGCAATCTTACCTTCTAAATCTCCTTTCCACATCACATCTCTCATTTCACCAACAACTTTGATAGAAGAAGTGTTAGTCGATTTGGTACAGGAGGCAAACAGAAGCACAGAAAAGATGTAAGTAATATTTTTTAACATGTTGTAAAAATACAAAAACGGCTACACTATAATAGAATAACCGTTTTATTGCTTTAGTAGATAACTCTGTGAAATATCGAATATTAGTTTAACACCTGAGAGTTAATTAAACTCATTAAATAGTGGCTTTTATAAGAACTTGAACTAATAAGGTTTTGATTTCCACTTATAATAGCTAAAAATTTCTTTGGGATTTAGTAATCATCATCGTCGTAATCTTCATCATCTTCATCTTCAATCTCTTCCCAATGAAGACCATCAGCTTTTAATTTAAAATTAAAGTCACTACAATCCTTTTCTATGATACTCATTCTACATTAATAATCACCTGAATGTTTAAACTCTACGCTTCCAAGCTGATTCGAAAACAATTCCAAGAATAAAGGATTAAATCAGTAAGGTTTTATAATTTATATATATATTTACTATAAAATTAACAATTTATATTATGAAAAAACTATTCTATTTATTTTTAACAGTATTTATCGTTGCTTGTTCAAGTGATGATAATGATAACAACAACTCAAGTCCTATTGAATTAAACCCTGCTTTTGTTGGAAATTGGAGTGGGTATTATACAGGAGACGATTTTGGAGATGTTGAGGTTGTAATACTAAGTAATGGGGAGGTTTCTGGATTTGCTGACGGAGTGTATCCTATTGTTGGAAGTGTATCAGAGAACGGTACTCTTGCCGCAGGTGTTACAATTGATGGATATAATTCAGATTGGATAGGAACCATAAGAACTGACGGCACAGCATCAGGAACTTGGAGCGGTAGTGGTTTCTCAGGAACTTGGGCTGGCACAAAAGAATAAAAAAATTAATAACTCCCTATAACCCTTACTATTTAGTAGGGGTTTTTTCTTTCTTAAACTATCATTTTACTGACAGTTTTATTGACAATAAAGTCCTATTTTAATGTCAATTTAGTTAAATTTGAAGTATTGACAACGTCAGTATGAAGTATTTGTAAGTGCTTTAATACTATATTTTAAATTGTTTAACACGCAACCAGCAAACCACTAAACCCATTATATACTGAGTTTAAAGCAAAAAAAAGAGCAACCGTTTCTGATTACTCTTGTAGTAGATAACTCATTGGAAATATCGAACATCAGTTTTTCTCCAAGAAATTTTGAGCTAGCAATCCAGTCGATACAGTTTATTCACAAGAATCTAAATCAATTGGGAAACATTGACATAGTGTTCAAAATTTGATTTCTGTTCTATTGTGTGATTTGAATTTCTAAGAATATTTTTAGACTTGTGTTCTTCTTTTGTAACCTTGACTGTACCCCATAAATACAAATTCTCAAATAACCATTCTTTCACCATCCAATCAATATCATAATTATTTTTTTTGAATACTTTGTGAATATATGAACCAACTTCAGTAGCTCCTAATAGATGATCATTCACACAATGCTTTGAGTTTAAAATTGAAGAATCTTTACTCATTATTTTGGAGGGAATTCCTCTAGGCTTACCTATGCCGTGATAACCAAGTTCCAACCTATAAATCCTTTGTTCTAATGTATTAGGCGGCAATATATTATTTGGAATGTAGTAATTCTCTATTCGCTCTAAACGAACCAATGAATAATTGAAAAACTTGGTGAAAATTAAATTATTTTTATTCCAAACATTCTCTCTTACACGTTTATTAAATTCCTCCTTAAAATTAATTTTTTGATTTAACATTTTTATTGTTTTATTTGAATATACAAATAATTGTATAGGGATAATTGGATTCTTAAAAAAAATATTATATTTATATTCTAAAATATATTCTTCATGGAAGTTACATATTGTAAATTAGGAACAAGCCAAATATACGTTTCAGATAGTAAAGAACAGATACTTTCAAATGAATCTGAATTTCTATATGAATCAGATGTCCGAGGGACTAACTCTATTGGAATATCACAAGATGAAGGAGAAGATATTTATTTAAATGCAGATATTAATCTGGACGAGGCTATCGAAGTTAAAAATTATGAAGGAAAATTTTTGAAAATTATTTTTGAAAATTTGTCTAGTGGAACTGTAGAATTTCTAGAAGGTGATGAAATTGATTTAGAAAAGCCGCTATTAATCGAGTATGGTTTGTTTAGTTCAATCCCCGTTAAAGGGGAAGAAGGTGAAGATTGGTTAGCAATAAATACAGAAACAGAATATGATTTACCAGAAATTGAAACTTCATATTTCTTTGTGAAAAACGGAAAAGCTATTGAACTTTATGAGGAGGAGGGTGAGCTATACTATTGTGAGAATGGAAATAAATTTTAAAAATTTATTTTTATAAGCAACTACCTGAAATAGATGAAGTTGTGATGCAACTTTGAACAATAGGGTAGGGGAAACCAATATTACATTATTTTATTCATTCAAAATTAGAGTCATTATATGATGAGTATCAATTAAGTCTCTAGGAGTTAGACTTATGTTCGATATTTCCATTGAGTTATCTACTAAAACAATAAAACGGTTATACTTTTATAAAGTGTAGCCGTTTTTTTATTTATACATTTGAAGACTTAATAATTTAAAATCACCTATTGAATACATCTGAAATTAAAATATTTTTAAAATCTTTATATTCATTTTTAGAGAACGATACTCTTGATGAATTCGTGGAGTTTTGTGATTACGTAAAACTTACTAAAGGAACAGAACTAATACAGGAAGGAAATAGACACCACTATATTTATTTCGTAATCAAAGGGTCAGTCAAGTCATACTATTTAAATGAAGGAAAAGAATCCTGTACCTGGTTTGCTTTTGAAAATGAGATTGTGGCTACAATCAAAACCTTTAGTGGACTTAATTCTAATGAAACGATAAAACTACTTGAAGATTCGGAGTT